>DATMMH010000316.1:0-6890 GCA_035569855.1 Candidatus Dormiibacterota bacterium | reverse complement strand
CGGCTCCTTTAAAGATCTCGGGATGACGGTGCTCGTTTCCGTCGTCAAGCAGATGATGACCAGCGGCGTGCCGATCGACGCGGTCGCCTGCGCGTCCACCGGCGACACCTCGGCGGCGCTGGGCGCCTACTGCGCGGCGGCCGGCATCCCCTCGGTCGTGCTGCTGCCGAAGAACAAGGTCTCGATCGCCCAGCTCGTGCAGCCGCTCGCCAACGGGGCCCTCGTCCTCTCGCTCGACACCGACTTCGACGGCTGCATGGCGGTGGTCCAGGAGATCACCAAGGAGAAGCGCATCTACCTCGCGAACTCGATGAACAGCCTGCGCATCGAGGGGCAGAAGACGGTGGCCATCGAGATCGTGCAGCAGTTCGACTGGGAGGTGCCGGACTGGATCGTGATCCCGGGCGGCAACCTGGGCAACGTGCACGCGCTCGGGCAGGGCTTCCTCATGATGCAGGAGCTGGGGCTGGTGAATCGCCTGCCGCGCATCTGTCTCGCCCAGGCGGAGCGGGCCAACCCGCTCTACCGCTCGTTCCTCGACGACTTCAAGACGTTCGAGCCGATCACCGCCCAGCCCACGCTGGCCATGGCCATCCAGATCGGGAACCCGGTGAGCGTCAAGCGCGCGATCCGCACGCTCCAGCGCTTCAACGGCGTGGTCGAGCAGGCCACCGAGCAGGAGCTGGCCGACGAGGCGGCGCGCGCCGACCGCACCGGCATGTTCAACTGCCCGCACACCGGGGTGGCCCTCGCCGCGCTCCGCAAGCTGGTCGACCGCAAGGTCGTCCGCTCCGGCGAGCGCGTCGTCGTGCTCTCCACCGCGAACGGGCTCAAATTCGCCGATCAGAAGGCGGCCTATCACATGGGCGCGCTCGAGGGCATCAAGCCCACCTTCCGGAACAAGCCGGTCGAGCTGCCCGCCGACGCCAAGCGCGTCGCCCGGACCATCGCGCGCCACGTCGAGAAGGCGCGCGCGCTGGTGTCGTGATGGACGAGCACGGCAGGATGCGCGGGGAGCCCGGACGCGTGGACCCACCGAAGAAGCCGGTCGGCCCCAGCACGCTGTCCGTGCACGGGGGCGAGCCGCGTCCCAAGCCCGCCCACGCCCTCGCCACCCCGATCGTGCAGACCGCGACCTACACGTTCGCGAGCACCCAGGAGCTGAAGGACCACTTCGACGGCAAGATCGAGCGCGTCGAGTACGGGCGCTACGGCAATCCCACCCAGCGCATCGCGGAGGCCAAGCTGGCCGCGCTCGAGGGGGCCGGGGAGTGTCTCCTCTTCGGGAGCGGCATGGGCGCGATGACCACCACGCTCTTCGCGATGCTCTCGCGCGGCACCCACGTGGTGGTCACCGACGACAGCTACCGGCGCACCCGTCAGTTCCTGAACCAGACCCTCTCGCGCTACGGGATCGAGGTGTCCACCGTGCCCGCGGGCGACTACGAGGCCCTCGAGGACGCGATCCGGCCCACCACGAGGGTGCTGGTGAGCGAGTCGCCCACCAATCCGTACAACCGCATCCTCGATCTCGAGCGGTTCGCGGACATCGGCCGCCGACATCGGGTGAAGACGGTGATCGACGCCACCTTCGCCACCCCCTACAATCAGCAGCCGCTCCAGTGGGGCGTGGACGTCGTCGTCCACTCCGCCACCAAGTACCTGGGTGGTCACAACGACCTCCTGGCCGGCGCGGTGCTCGGCTCCGCGGACCTGGTCGGCGCGATCCGGAGCCTGCAGGGCGTCACCGGCGCGGTGCTCGACCCGTTCGCGGCCTACCTGCTCGTGCGGGGGCTCAAGACCTTCGCGCTGCGCATGGAGCGCCAGAACACCAACGCCCAGCGGGTGGCCGAGTTCCTCGCCGGGCACCCGCGGATCGCCGCGGTGCACTACGCGGGCCTGGCGAGTCATCCCGAGCACGCGATCGCGCGCAAGCAGATGCGCGGGTTCGGCGGGGTCGTCTCGTTCGAGGTGTCGGGCGATCTCGAGACCGCGGCCCGCGTGGTCGACGCGTGCACCATCCCCTACATCGCGGCCTCGCTGGGGGGGGTGGAGAGCCTGATCGAGCAGCCCGCGATCATGAGCTTCTACGAGCTGACGAGCGAGGAGCGTCTCGAGGTCGGGATCAAGGACAACCTGATCCGCTTCGCGGTCGGCATCGAGGACGCCGACGACCTGATCGCCGACCTCGCCCAGGCCCTGGATCGGGCGTTCGCCGACGCCTAGCCCGGACTCGGCCCCGGCTCAGCAGTTGACGTACTTGGGGCTGACGAGCGGCTTCACGGTGCCGTCGGCGGCCCAGGTCTTGCGCGGGAGACCGTAGAGGTCGCGCCCGTAGACGTGGATCTCCACGGTGTCGCGCTCGGTCGGGTTGAACATGGCGTGCACCTCGTCGTCGGGCGGCACCAGGCGGGAGACCGCGCCCGGCCCGTAGCGGGTGACGCTCCGCACCTCCAGCGCGGTCTTGTCGCCGGAGGCGGGAACGACGCGGTAGCGCGTCTCCTCGATCTCGTTGTCCATCACGCCGATCACGCCCCACGTCTCATGATTGTGCGCGGCCGCGCGGTCGCCGGGCCGCCACACCACCGCGGTCACGTTGAAGCGTGACGCCCGGTGCAGCATGAAGCGGCCACGGGTGCCGTCGGGGGCGCGCCCGCGGAAGCGGGGCGGGATCGCCTCGGGGTTGCCCACCAGCCGGCCGAGCAGCGGAGCGATCCGGGTCGTGATCGTCTCCGGCGCGCTCTCGCGGCTCGTGATCTGCTCCAGATCCGCCACGAACTGCTCGAGGGTGTAGCGCTCCGCAGGCATCGGGGCCCTCCTGGCGCCGGGCCGATCAGGTGGCGACGGGCGTGTCGGCGCGCCCGCCCCACTCGGTCCACGAGCCGTCGTACACCGCGGCGTCCGGCCGGCCCAGGCGATAGAGCCCGAGCGCGAGCACCGCGGCGCTGACGCCGGATCCGCAGGTGGCCACCACCGGGCGCCCCGGGTCGAGCCCCGCGCGCGCGAACGCCGCGCGCACGTCGTGCGCGGGCAGCATCGCGTCGTCGTCGGCGCGGAACAGCTCGGTGTACGGCAGGTTCACGCTACCCGGAATGTGGCCGCCTCGCAGGCCGGGGCGGAGCTCGGGCTCGGTCGCGTTGAAGCGCCCGCGCGATCGCGCGTCCACGATCTGGGCGTCACGCCGCTCCAGGATCGCGAGCATCCGGCCGAGGTCGGCGACCATCTCCTTGTGGAGCGATGCGGCGAAGCGCTTCGGGGACGGCGAGGGGAGGCCCGCCTCCACCGGTCGCCCTTCCTTCTTCCACTTGCCGAGGCCCCCGTCCAGCACCATCACGCGCTCGTGGCCGAACGCGCGGAACGTCCACCACACCCGCGCGGAGGCGATGAGCCCGCGGCCTCCGTAGGCCACCACGCGGTCGTCGGCGGCGATGCCGAGCGCGCCCACCGCGGCGGTGAAGGCGGCCGCATCCGGCAGCATGTGCGGGAGCGGGATCGAGTGATCGGCGACCGCGTCGATGTCGAAGAAGACCGCGCCGGGGATGTGGGCCTGCTCGAACTCGGCCGCCGCGTCGCGCTTGAGATGCGGCAGGTAGAAGGTGGCGTCGATCACCTTCAGGTCGGGCTCGCCCAGGTGGGCGGCCAGCCACTCGGTGGAGACAAGCGGATCCGGCCGCGCGGCCGCGCTCACCGGGCTCCTCCCGACGCGCCCGGCCGCTCCGGCAGCAGCGCGTGCGGGCTCACGCCCTGGGGATCGAGCGCCTCCTCCCAGCGCAGGTAGGCCTCCATCGCGGCGCGCCCGCGCTCGTAGGGCTTCTGCACGACGTCGTCGGTCTCGTCGAGCAGGGTGCCGAGCCCGGTCTCGACCTCGCGGCCCGCCGCCTTCCACGCCGCGACCCCGCCGTCGAGGACGCGCGCGGCCGCGTAGCCCATGCGGCGGAGCGTCGCCGCGGCCAGGGTGGACTGCACCCCGTCGGCGCAGGTGACCAGCAGGGGCCGGGTCCGGTCGGGCGCGGCGCGCTCGATCTGCAGCTCGAGACGACCGCGCCCGATCCACCGGGCACCGGGCAGGTGCGCGCGCTGGTAGACGTCGCTCGGATCCACGCTCACGATCACGTCGTCCCCGGTCGGCCCGGGCGGCACGCGCTCCACCACGCGTTGCGCGGCCTCGAAGCCGAGCGGCATCGGGGCCGGCTGGCCGGTCTCGAGCGGGCGCCCCGAGCGCGCCCAGGCGGACACGCCGCCCTCCATCACCGCCACGTGGGCGAAGCCCATGCGCTTGAGCCAGCCCGCGGTCATGATCGAGCGGCCGAAGCCGTCGCAGATCAGCACCAGCCATCCGCCGCGCACCGCCACGTACTCGTCGGTGGCCTGCACCGCCTGCCCGCCCGGCGCCCAGATCGAGCCCGGCACGTGGCCGGCCTCGTACTCTTCTTTCGTGCGCACGTCGAGCAGCGAGACGTTCTCGCGATCCCGGTGGCTCCAGCGCTCGGCCACCGCGTCGGGCGAGACCAGCGGGGTGCCGTCCTCGGCCGCGACGCGCGCGGCCACCTCGATCGCGCGCGCCCGGCTCGCGTCGGAGGGCGCGGGCGCCCAGCGGCTCGCGCCGCGCTCGAGCTCGAGCCCGTCGAGCAGCCACCCCATGGTGCCGTTCTTCACCGCCACGATCGGATTCGGCAGCCCCATGCGCCGCAGCGACTCGGCGCCCAAGTACGATCGGGTGCGCCCGCCGCAGTGCACCACGATGGTCTGGTCCGGTCGCTGCACCAGCTCGCCGATGCGCAGCACCAGCTCTCCGCCCGGCATGCTCCACGCTCCGGGCAGGCAGCCGCGGTGATATTCCTCGGGGGTGCGCGTGTCCACGATGACCATGTCGCGGCCCTCCGCCATCTGGGCGGACAGCTCGAGGCAGGTGATCTCGGGCGTCTTGCGCTCGTGGAGCACGTGCTCGCCGAAGACCTTGCTGGGCACGTTGAGACCCTGCACCACCGGGCGCCCGGCCCGGCGCCAGGCCTCGAGACCGCCGGTCAGGACGAACACCTCGGTGTAGCCCATCTCGGCGAGGGTGGGCGCGGCCAGCGTCCCCAGGCGGCCGTCGTCGTCGCAGAGGACGATCAAGGTGGCGGGCGCGGTGACCAGCGTGGGCAGCCGCACCTCCAGGAAGCGCCGGGGCATTGGCGTCGCGCGGTAGATGTGCCCGCGCTCGAAGGCGGCGCGCTCACGCACGTCCAGGAGCGCGTGCGGCGCCGGCTGTTTCAGCAGCGCGGCGAGCTGCTCGGGCGAGATCGATCCGGCCGTCATCCCTCCGGACGCTAGCCGGGGTCGAGCCACCCTGTCAAGGGAGGGGTGCCCGCCGCGTGCCGCCTCAGGCCAGGGCGGGCGCGCCGACCAGCGCGCCGGGCATCGCCCCGCGTGCCCACACCGAGCCGAGCCCGTGTCGCGTCACGTCGTCCGACGAGAGCCAGATCTCCGAGACCACGTAGCTGCCGTGGCGATCCAGCGCCACGAGGGCGGCCAGGATCTCGCGGCGCGCCACCTGCAGCGGGCCGGCCAGGAACTGCTCGAGTTCGCGCGAGCGATCGAAGCGCCGCGCCGGGCGCTCGCCGGGGTCTGTCCCGAACGGGGCGTATACCAGGGTGTAGCTTTGATCGTGATTCCGGGTGATCTGTACCGAGCCGTTGAGTCTCATGTGATGCCTCCTGAGGGTGCAGACGGCCCCGGCGCCGGCCCCGTTTACCGTAAACACCCGCCGCGCCGGCCTCGTCAGAGAGGTATATGGACCGCCTGCCCCCGCTCAACGCGCTGCTGCTGTGGGGCGCCAGCTTCTACCTGGTCACCCACGGGGTGCTCCCACCCGCTTCCACCGAGGCCGAGGCCCGGGAGCTGGCGGAGGCGCTCCGCGAGGCGGCCGTCGCGTGGGTGGAAGCCCACGTGCGGGCCGCCCGCGCCTGGGCCGCCGGGCTCCTCAGCGCTTGGTGAGCACGCGCGCGAACGCCTCGACCGCCGCGTCGATCTGCTTGCGCGAGACGTCGAGGTGGGTGACGGCCCGCAGGCGGCTCTCCCCCATCACGCTGAGCCGTACCTGAGCCTCCGCGAAGAGCCGGTCGGCCAGGGTCTGGGCGGTGAGCCCGGTGCCCGCCACGTCGAGGATCACGATGTTGGTCTCGACGTGGGTCGGATCGAGCGCGATGCCGGGAAGGCCCGCGATCCCCCGCGCGAGAATCCGGGCGTTCTCGTGATCCAGGGCGAGCCGGTCCACGTGATGGCGGAGCGCGTAGACGCCGCCCGCCGCGATGATGCCGGCCTGGCGCATGGCGCCGCCCAGGGCCTGCTTGTAGCGCCACGCCTCCTCGATGAACGCGCGCGTGCCGGCGAGGCAGGCGCCCACCGGCGCGCCCAGCCCCTTGCTGAAGTCGATCCACGCCGAATCCACCGCGGCCGCGTAGCTCCGCGCGGGCGTGCCCGATGCGACCACCGCGTTCAGGAGCCTAGCTCCGTCCATGTGGCTCGCGAGGCCGAGGGCCTTCGCGGCGGCGCCCACGTCCTGCACCGCGGCGAGCGGCCAGACCCGGCCGCCGCCCAGGTTGCTCGTGTTCTCCACCGAGACGAGGCGGGTCGGTGGCGCGTAGCGCGAGCGGTGATGCGTCGCCGCGCGCACCTGCGCTCCGGTGAAGACCCCGCGGTCGCCGTCGATCGAGCTCACGAGCACGCCGGAGAGCAGTCCGGGGCCGCCGCCCTCGAAGTGAGTGAGATGCGAGGTGCGGTCGGCCAGCACCTCGTCGCCCGGGCGGGTGTGGACCTTCACCGCGATCTCGTTGCACATCGTGCCGGAGGGCAGGTAGACCGCGGCCTCCTTGCCCAGGAGCTCGGCCACCATCTCCTGCAGGAGGTTC
>DATMMH010000315.1:0-5321 GCA_035569855.1 Candidatus Dormiibacterota bacterium | reverse complement strand
ACGAGGCGGTGTGGAGCCGGGTGATCGGGATCAATCTGACCGGCGTCTTCTTCGGCTGCAAGCGCGCGCTCCGGGAGATGCTCCCGCGCGGCCGCGGCCGCATCGTCAACATGGCCTCGGTCGCGGGCCTCAACGGCACCGGCGGGGGCGCGGCCTACGTGGCCTCCAAGCACGGCGTGGTCGGGCTCACCCGCCAGATGGCGGTGACCTACTCGGCGCGCGGCATCACGATCAACGCGGTGGCCCCGGGGCCGATCCTCACCGGCCTCCGCGCGCACTCCCAGGCGATCCTGGGCCCCGGCGTGCCCGACATGAGCGGCCGCGGTGTGGCGGTGGACGACGCGGCGGTGCGGGCGATCGCCCCCGCGGGTCGGCGTGGCACCGTGGAGGAGATCGCCTCCGCGGTCTGTTTCCTGGCCTCCGACGAGGCGGGCTACATCACCGGACACACCCTGGTCGTGGACGGCGGATGGAGAGCCAAGTGATCACGAAATTCTCGGTCCTCTACGTCGGACAGATCGAGCTGGAGAACGTGGGGCTACACGGCACGCCGACCGAGCAGCGGGCGTACCCGAACGAGCGCCTGGTCGAAGCGTTCCAGACCTCGAAGGAGGTCGCCCAGCTCATGGACGAGCTGGGCTACTACTGCCTGTGGACGGCCGAGCACCACTTCCAGAAGGAGGGCTACGAGGTGCTACCCAACCTCGTGCTGCTCTCGACGTGGCTCGCCACCCAGACCCGGCGCCTCAAGCTCGGCTGCGCGTTCAACATTCTCCCCATGTGGCACCCGGTGCGGCTGGCCGAAGACTACGCGATGGCCGACATCGTCACCAACGGGCGCGTGGTCATGGGGGTGGGCCGCGGCTACCACACCCGTGAGGTCGAGTCCTTCGGCGCGCCCCTGCTCGACGCGGCGGCCAACCGCGAGCTGTTCGAGGAGCAGATGGAAGTGCTGCTCAAGTGCTTCAACGAGGAGTCGTGGAGCCACCGGGGCAAGCACTACGTGATCCCGCCCGACGTGGACTACCGCGGCTACCGCCTCCGCGAAGTCACCTGCGTCCCGCGCCCCATCCACCGGCCGGTCGAGATCTGGATGCCGATCGCGAGCGGCAAGACCATCGACTACATGGCCCGCATGGGCCTCAAGGCGATGGTAACGCTCAACGGGGAGAAGGTCCTCGACCAGGTCGCGCGCGCCTACCGGGACGCCTGCGTGCGCCACGGGCGGTCCAAAACGCTCGGCGAGGATCTCTGCTGGGGCGTGGGCCTCTACCTGGCCGACTCGCGCGAGGAGGCGATCCGTCGGCTGGAGCCCGCCCACGACGAGCGCTACAAGTGGTTCGCGCCCTTCGGCTTCGTCCGCTACGCCGACGAGGAGGGCCGCTCCTGGGGCACGCCGGGCGCGCCCGCCCGCGTGCCGACGCTGCGCGAGGGAGTCGAGCAGAAGGCGTGGCTCGTCGGGCGGCCCTCCGAGGTGATCGAGACCATCCGCGAGATCGAGGCGCGCTACCCGGGCCTCGATCAGTGCATGATCCACTGGGCCGAGGGCATTCCGCCCGCGGAGTTCAAGGAGCAGCTCCGCTGGTTCGCGCGGGACGTCATGCCGGCCTTCGCCGGGCGGGGCTGAGCCCGGGGGGACCCCCCGGGGGTATACCCCCACCGGGTAGTAACTCCCTCGTGGAGACCCCCTAGGGATTGTATTTTTCTCTTTTCTCTCCCTCGGAGATTGTCCATAATACCCTCGGCCGTTTCGAGGGGCGCCGGGCAGCACCCCCAATAACCTAACGAGGGAGGAATGCAGGATGGCGAAGAAGAAGCTGGCGTTTGGCGGCTACTCCATCAACTTCAAGGGCTGCGACGACACGCTGGAGTCGGTCATGGGTGGCAAGCCCATCGGCCCCTCGGAGATGACGAAGAAGATCTGGGCCTACGTGAAGAGAAAGCGTCTAGCCAAGCGGTAAGAAGCTGTTCGAAGCGCGCGGAGCGTCCTGACCCCGCCCGGCGCCCCAGGACGTTCCGGCGCATGAGAGCCGCGCCCCACGAGAGTACGATGATCCTCGATCCGCTAGATTCCTAGCCTCTCGGGAATCGCGTCCAGCCGGTCAACCTCGTAGTCGGGTGTCACCTCGAGCTCCTCGGCCGGGGCATTCGTGCGGTTGCACCAGCAGGCCCGGAAGCCGAAGGCCGCGGCGCCCGCGACGTCCCAGCCGTTCGACGAGACGAAGACGATCTCCTCCGGCGCCACCGCGAGCGCCCGCGGCGCCAGCTCGTAGACCCGCGGCGATGGCTTGTAGACGCCGACCGCGTCCACCGAGAGCACGTGGGCGAACGCGCCATCGAGGCCGCTCGACCGGATCGCGCGCTCCAGCATGAGCGGTGAGCCGTTCGAGAGGATGGCCAGCGGCGTGCCCCGGAGCGCTCGCATCGCCGGCGCCACGTCCGGAAACGGGGTCAGCGTCAGATAGGCGCTCATCAAGGTCTCGATCTCCGCCTCGCTCGCCGCGACCCCGAGCCGTCGAAGGGTGAAGCGGAGAGACTGCCCGGTCACCACCCAGAAGTCCTCGTAGCGGCCCATCAGGGAGCGCAGCCAGGTGTACTCGAGCTGCTTCTGGCGCCAGAGATTGGAGAGCGTTTGCGGGTCGGGGGTGATCGCTCGCGCCGCCTGGACGACCGAGTGGACGTCGAAGATGGTGCCGTAGGCGTCGAAGACGAAGGCCCGCGGCGCGGCCATCGTCAACCGGCGACCGGCCCGACCGCGGCGCGCGAGCCACGCTGGTTACTGCGACGGGGCGGCGCGGGACGTACCGGCCGGCGCGGCGCCGGCTCGGGCGCGGACTCGAGGCCGGTCTCGAAGAAGCCGTAGCGGAGCACGGTCTTGGCGTCGCGGAACGAGAGGCTGCGGGTCTGGGCGCCGAGCACGATCAGGAGGAACTGCTGACCCGACTTCCAGGCCGACACCGCGAGGTTGTAGCCCGCCTCGCGGGTGAAGCCGGTCTTGAGCGCCTGGACCCCGCCAGGATCCTGGAAGAGGGGGATGCGGCGACTGTAGACCCGGCCGCGATACACGAAGGTGGCGCCGCCCAGCAGCGGCCGCGAGGCCGGGTAGTCGTCGAGGAGGCGGCCGATCAGCTTGGCGAGATCCTCGGCGGTGCTGCGCTGGCCCGGATCCGGTAGTCCATGGGCGTTGGCGTAGTGGGTGTGGGTCAGCCCGAGCTCCTCCGCCTTGGCGTTCATCGAGGCCACGAAGGCCTCCTCGGTGCCGCCCAGATGCTCGGACACCGCGGTGGCCGCGTCGTTGGCGGAGGCGATGGCCACGCCCTCGAGGAGCGTTCGCAGCGGCACCGTCTCACCGGCCCGCAGGCCCATCCGATAGCGCGGGGTGAGGGCGGCCCGCTGGCTGATGAGTACCGGCTCCTCCCACTGGGCGCGGCCGGCCTCGAGCGCCTCGCAGGCGAGATAGAGGGTCATGAGCTTGACGAGGCTGGCGGGCGCGTGGTCCTCGCCGGGATTTTTGGCGTAGAGCACGCGCCCCTGGGTGTCCAGGAGCAGCACCGACTCGGCGCTCAGCGCGAGCGGCCGGCTGCTCTGCTGGCTGCTCTGCCGGCTGCTCTGGTTGTTGCTCTGGGCTGTTGTCGGCGCTGCGACGAGGCAGATGGCCGCGCTAAGCGCGAGGACGGAGATGGCGCGCACTGACCCTATATTACCCGCGCGACGAATTGTCGCGCACAGAAAATCCCTAACGGACCGCGAGTTTGAGCTCCCGGGACGGCTTGAAGCGCGGCGTCCGCCCGCCCGCCACGTTCATGGGCTGTCCGGTGCGCGGGTTCTTGCCCTTCCGCGGCTTGCGCCGGCTCACCGAGAAGGTGCCGAAGCCCACCAGCGTCACCGCCTGACCGCGCTTGAGCGAACTGCGCACCGAGGCCAGGAACGCACGCAGGGCGCGATCGGTGGCGGCCTTCGTCCATCCGCTGGAAGCGGCCATCGTGGCCACGAGATCGACTCGATTCATGGTGTCTCCTCTCCACGCCCGGAGGAACGGTCGCGCATGCTAGCAAACGGGACGTTGGAGCGTCAAGGGCGAGATGATATCGTGGACGCCCCGTGAAAAAGGTGCTGGTCTTCACCATGGAGGGCAACGCCGACGGCGAAGCCGCGCTCGCGTTCTTTCAGGCCCGCGGCGTGGCGCTCGACGTGCGCGACGTCGGCAAGGATCCCGAGGCCAGTCTCGACCTCTTCAACCGCGCGGGACGCCTCGGCGTTCCCACCGTGGTGATCGGCGATCACGTGTTCGACGGCTTCGCCTCTCATCGCGATGAGATCGAGACCCTCCTGCGCGACTAGGGGTGTCCTCGCCGTCAACGCGACGCGTTGACGAGGCCGGGAGTGTGGGGTATAAACACGCGTTGGGCTCGCGGCCGCCCGAGCCGTCCTGACGATCGATCGAACAACCGACTCAACGAGGAGATGCAGACTATGGATGCGATCCGGCACCTGCCCGGGCGCGCGCTCATCCCGCTCGCCTGGGTGCTGCTCGTGGTGGGCGCGCTCACGCTGGGGCTTCCTGCGATGGCGCACGCCCAGTCCTCCACGGCCACGCCCGCGGTGGCCGCGCCGACGGCGACGCCGCACCAAGGCGGGGGAGAGGCCTCCCTGAAGCTGCCCGACCTGGCCCAGGCCAGGTTCGTGGGCGTCACCGGTCGCGCCCTGCTGCAGTGGGGTCTCCTGATCTGCCTGCTGGGCCTGGGGTTCGGCCTGGTCATCTACTCGCAGCTCAAGAGCCTGCCGGTGCACCAGTCGATGAAGGACATCTCGGAGCTGATCTACGAGACCTGCAAGACGTATCTGATCACCCAAGGGAAGTTCCTCGCGATCCTCGAGCTGTTCATCGCGGTGATCATCGTCTTCTACTTCGGGTTCCTGCAGCACTTCGAGGCGATCAAGGTGTTCATCATCCTGCTCTTCAGCGTGATCGGGATCCTGGGCTCCTATGGGGTGGCGTGGTTCGGGATCCGCATCAACACCTTCGCCAACTCCCGCACCGCCTTCGCGAGCCTGAAGGGCCTGCCCTTCCCGGTCTACGCGATCCCGATCAAAGCGGGCATGAGCATCGGGATGCTGCTGGTGAGCGTCGAGCTGTTCATCATGCTGTGCATCTTGCTCTACATCCCCGCCGACTACGCGGGCCCCTGCTTCATCGGCTTCGCCATCGGCGAGTCCCTCGGCGCGGCGGCCCTCCGCATCGCGGGCGGCATCTTCACCAAGATCGCCGACATCGGCTCGGACCTGATGAAGATCGTGTTCAACATCAAGGAGGACGACGC
>DATMMH010000314.1:0-18584 GCA_035569855.1 Candidatus Dormiibacterota bacterium | reverse complement strand
CGTCGTGGGACGGGTTCGGTCCACCCCTCGTGATCGCGATCGGGGCGCTCGTGCTGGGCATCGGCCTGATGCTGGCCCGCCGGTGGTCTTCGGGCGAGTTCTTTCAGCGAGGAATCGCGGCCCCGGAGTAGTACTCCTCCGAACGGTGCGGCCCGGGGCGCTTGACACCGGGAGCCGAACCAATGTATTGAGGTCGATACAAATGAGGACGCCCGCCGGGGTTGCCTATCACCCATCGGTTCCCCGCCACCTGCAGATCCAGCGGGTCCTGCGCGGGCGGATCGAATCAGGGGAGTGGGACCGCGACCACGCGATCCCGACCGAGATGGAGCTGCTCGCGGAGTTCGGCGTGAGCCGTACCACGATTCGCGAGGCGCTCGGCGTCCTCACGCGCGACGGCCTGATTGCCCGCCATCGAGGCCGCGGCAGCTTCGTGCAGCCGCGGGGGGATGGACCGCCCGCCGTCACCAACCTCATCCTCGGCTACGAGGCCCAGATCAAGGTGGTCAGGTCCGAGACCACCGCGGCGCCCGCTCACATCGCGGGGTCGCTCGGCGTCGAGCGCGGTACGCCGGTCACGCGCCTGGTCCGGCTCGAGATCGTGGACGGCGCCCCCCTCGCCGTCGCGGTGAACTACATGTCCACCCCGCTCGGTCAACGCATTCGACCCCGGGACCTCACGCGCGTCTCGCTGCTCGAGTTCCTGCGTGACCGCCTGCGCATGCACCTGGGCGCGATCCGCCAGTCGATCGAGGCCCGCTTGCCCGACGTCGAGACGGCCGGATTGCTGGGCACGGATCTCACCGAGCCGGTGCTCGCGGTCCGCCTCGTCGTCACCGACGCGGCGGGATGCCCGGTCGAGGTGTCCGACACGTTCTATCGCGCCGATCGCTACCGCTACGAGGTCGAAACCCGGCTGCCGCCCGCGCGGCGAGGGCCCGACGCCCGGGATACACGCCCGCGTCGCCCCCGGACGGTCCGTCAACCCTAGCCCGCGCGTGGACGGGCAGCTCGGAGGAGCCAGAGATGGCCAAAGATACCGATCGCTTCGGCAACCGTTTCGCCCCGAATCTCTCCTACGCGCGCGGCCAGATTCTCGCCGCCACGTCGGACGACTTCACGAAGCTGCAGCGGGCGTGGGCCATCATCCGGCAGCGCGGTCCGGAATCGATCTACATCTTCACCGGCCTCGACCATTCGCTGCCGATGGAGCCGGAGGACCTGCGCTGGGCCGACGACGAGATCGCGCCCGCGCTCTACTGGGACCGCCTGAAGGCGCTCACGCTCGAGCATCTCGGCGGCACCGCCCCGTCGCACGACATCGCCGTCTTCAACCGGCTGACCGGCGCCACCCTCGCGACGCACCTGACGCTCGTGAAGCCGGGCGACGCGGTCATCGGAGTTTCGGTCAGCCACAGCCATCCCTCGGTGCTCCGCGCGGCGTCACACGTCGGCGCGCGCTTCACGGATACCGCGGGTCTCGAGGAGTTCAAGCGTGCGCTCGATCGGGAGCCGAATGTCGCGCTGGTCGATCTGACCCGTCTGGCGGTGACGTACGAGCTCCTGCCGTGGGAGACGATCCGGACCATCGTGCGTCTAGCGCACGAGAAGGGCGCGCTCGTGTACGTCGATGACGCGGGCGGCGCGCGGGTTGGGCCGGCGAGCTTCGACCAGCCGAAGACGCTGGAGCTCGGGGTGGACGTGGGCGCCACCGGCCTCGACAAGTACGGCACCCTCGGGCCGCGGTTCGGCCTCCTGGGCGGTAGGGCCGACCTCGTCGCGCGCATCCGGGCGAAGGGCTTCGAGTGCGGGCTCGAGACGCGCCCCATGCTCTATCAGTCCGTGGTGCGGACGCTGGAGAAGTACAGCCCGAAGCGAGTCCAGGAGCTGATCGACACGACGAAGGCGGTGGCGGCGGTGCTGAAGCCGATCTTCGGCGCGCGCCTGCACGAGACGCCGACCACCGCGCAGCTCTACGCCGACGATGTTCTCGAGATAGCCATGGAGCGGGGGGGCGTCAAGCAGGCGCCGATCGTGCCGTTCGAGGCGTCGGCCGCGTTCTGCATGTTGCTCCTGCGGGACCACAGCATGCTCACCGTGCATTTCGTCGGCATGCCGCCCGGCGGTGCGGACATTCTCTTCAAGTTCATCCCCCCGGAGACCCTGGCCCGCTTCGGCGGCCCCGGGAAGTTTGCCGCGGCGGTGGACGCCAGCCTCACCACGCTCGGGTCGCTCCTGAAGGACCCCGAGCAGATCCGGGCCCTGCTCCTCGGGGGCCAGTAACCGTCACCGGAGCTCAAGAAGGAGGTCGTCATGGGGAAAGTCGACGCTCGCCACGTCTGGGCCGCGGTGCTCCTGGCCACCCTGATGGTCATGAGCCCGGCCGCCGGAGCCGAGGAGAAATCGCGACTGGATGTCGTCGTGGAGCGGGGCAAGCTCATCGTGGTGACGCTGACCACCGTGCCGCCGTTCGCCTTCAACGACGAGAAGGGCCAGCTCGTCGGGTTCGACATCGACATCGCGCGACTGCTGGCCCAGGCGCTGTTCAAGGACCCGACCAAGGTGGAGTTCGTCAGCGTGACCGCCGAGGGCCGGTGGCCCGCCATCGAGAGCGGCCGCGCGGACATGGGGGTCGGCGGGACGACCACCTACCCGGATCGCGCCCTCCGGGTGGCGTTCACCCGTCCCTTCATCGACTCGGGCATCTCCATCCTCGTCAGCAAGAAGAACGGGATCAAGACGGTGGCCGACCTCAATCAGGACAAGTTCACGGTCGCCAGCCTGAACAACCCTCAGATGGCCGATCGGGCCAAGCGCTTCTTCCCCAAGGCCAAGGCGCTGACCTTCGACACGCCGGCCGCGCAGTTCCTCGCGGTGCGGAGCGGGCGGGCGACCGCGCTGCAGATCGACACCCCGTCGGCCGAGTACTGGGCCGCCCAGAACAAGGACGAGATGGAAGTGCTCCCCGGCCTGCTGGGCGCCTCGCAGAACAACGGCGTCTTCATGAAGCCCGGCGACTTCAAGTGGTGGCTGTGGCTCGACACCGCGGTGGCGGAGCTGCGCACCGGGTCGTGGTATCCGCAGTACGCCGAGATCTATCAGAAGTGGTTCGGCAAGAATCCACCGCCGCAGAAATTCTATCTCTCGCAGTGACCGGCTGAGCCGGCGTGAGCTTCGCCCGGTGGGTGTCGATCTACGGGTCGACGTACTGGACCGGGCTGGCCTGGACCGCCTTCATCGCGCTCTGGGCCAGCTTCGGCGCCGTCGTCTGGGGCTGCGTGCTGCTGCTCATCCGGCTGTCGGCCGGGCGGTGGGGAGCCCGCGGCGTGGATGCCTACGTGCAGCTCTTCCGGAACACGCCGGTGCTCCTGCCGATCTATCTCATCTACTTCGCGTTCCCGATGATCGGCCTGCCCTGGCCGGCGGTCGTCTGCGGCGGCCTCGCCCTGATCTTGCAGAACGGAGCCTACATCTCGGAGGTTCTCCGGGGTAGCGTGAACGCGATCGACCGCGTCCAGTTCGACGCGGCGAGGAGCCTCGGCCTGGCGCCGTGGGGCACCTTTCGCAAGGTCGTCCTGCCGCAGGTCCTCGTCTACTCGCTCCCGGCGCTCGGCAACCAGGTCGTGCTCCTGCTGAAGGACACCTCGCTGCTGTCGGCCATCAGCATCACCGAGCTGACGATGCAGGCGAAGCTCCTCACCGAGCAGACCGGGGCGGCGTACGAAGCGTTCATCGTCGTGGCTGTGCTCTATCTGGTGCTCGTGTCGGGCACCGAGGTCCTGTTCCGGGTCGCGCACCACGCGGTCCGGTGGCGATAGAAGGCGCCGTCCATGATACCCCCGGGTAGCCTCACGCTCCTCGCTCAGGGCGCCGCGGTGTCGCTCCTGCTCGCCGCGGCCGCCATCGTCGGCGGTACCGTACTCGCCATCGTCCTCGCCGCCGCGGCCTTCTCGCGTATCGCGGCCGTGCGCGCCCTCTACCGGGTCTACGTCTACATCGTTCGCGGCACGCCGCTCCTCGTGCTGGCTCTGCTCCTCTTCTACGCCATGCCGGCGCTCGACCTGCGCACCGGTCCGTACATCGCGGGCACCCTGGTGCTGATCATCTACACGGGTGCCCTGTTTGCGGAAGTCTTCCGCGGCGGGGTGCTCGCGATCCCGCGACCCCAGTGGGAGTCGGCGCGGAGCCTCGGATTGCCGCCGTTGGCCATGTTCAGGAAGATCGTGGCGCCGCTGGTCACCCGCTACACGCTGCCGCCGTACGTCAACGTGTGCGTCATGACCGTGAAGGCGTCGTCGGTCCTCTCCATCATCAGCGTCTGGGAGCTGACGCTGGCGGCCCGCGAGATCATCGAGCGCACCTTCGCCGTGTTCACCATCCTGGGCCTGGCCGCCGCGTTCTATTTCGTCATGTGCTTCGGCATCGACCGGCTCGGGCGCCGGGTGGAACGACGTCTGACCCTGAGGGGCTTCGCGGGCGAGCGGGCATGATCGCGATTCGAGGGCTGCGGAAGGCGTTCGGCGGCGTGCGGGTGCTGCAGGGGGTCGATCTCGACATCGACGATGGCGAGGTGGTCGCGCTCATCGGCCGGAGCGGCTGCGGCAAGACCACGCTCCTGCGCTGCATCAACTTCCTGGAGGAGTACGACGCGGGCGAGATCCGGCTCGACAACGCGCCGCTCTGGTATCGCGAAACCCCCGGCGGCGGCCGCCAGCGGGTGTCGGAAGCCGAGGCTCGCCGGCAGCGGCAGCAGATGGGCATCGTGTTCCAGCAGTACAACCTCTTTCCGCACATGACGGTGCTCGACAACGTCCTGCTCGGGCCGCGGTTCTCGCAGCGAGTGTCGGCGGTCGAGGCCGACCAGCTCGGCCGTCGGCTGCTCGCGCGGGTCGGGCTCGAAGGGAAGATGTCGGCGTACCCCGCCCAGCTCTCCGGGGGGCAACAGCAGCGGGTGGCGATCGCTCGCGCGCTCGCCATGCGCCCGAAGGTGCTGCTCCTCGACGAGATCACGTCCGCGCTCGACCCCGAGCTGGTGGGGGAGGTCGAGGACGTCATCCGGTCGCTCCTGTCCGAGCGCATCATGATGGTGATCGTGACGCACGCGCTCCGCTTCGCCCGGGAGGTGGCGCACCGCATCGCGTACCTCTCCGACGGGGCCATCGTGGAGCTGGGATCGCCGGCCGAGGTCCTCGACCGGCCCAAGGATCCGAGCCTCAAAGAGTTCTTGCGGCACGTGCGCTGATCGTCGAGCCAGAAAGGAGTCGGGCCATGGGGGACAGCATGGATCAGACCAGAGTGCAGGAGATCATGGACCGCTGGGTGATGCCGACCGAGGAGTCGAGCTACATGGGCGGGCTCGAAAGACGCCCTATCCTGAGCTCGGCCCACGGCAGCACCGTCGTGGACACGGCCGGCAAGGAGTACCTGGATTTCCAGTCGGGTCAGATGGGAGCGGCGCTCGGGCATCGTCATCCCCGCGTCATGGCCGCCGTTCGCAAGGCGACCGAGACGTTCGTGCACGCCTCGAATATCATGCTCAACGTCCCGCGCCTGGAGCTGCACGAGCGCCTGGGGAAACTGCTGGTGCCACCGCTTCAGAAGTCGCTCTTCCTCGTGACGGGAAGCGACACGATCGAGGCGTCGGTCGATCTGGCCCGCAAGGCGACCGGTGGCCTGGACGTTCTCGGCCTCCACGATGGCCTGCACGGCTCGACGTCGTACATCTCGCGGTCCCTCAGCTTTGCGTGGAAGCGACAGAAGCACGCGTCGATCGCCCCGGGGACGTCGGCCATCCTCACGCCGCACTGTTACCAGTGCCCGGTGGCCTCGAGCTTTCCGAAGTGCGAGTTCCTGTGTCTGAAGGCGAGCATGGAGCTCGCCGACGCGAACTTCACGAGCCGGCCGGCCGCCGTCATCGCGGAGCCGATCCTCAGCGCGGGCGGGGTCATCGTACCTCCGCCCGGGTACTTCCAGGCGGTGCGGCAGGCGTGTGACGAGCGCGGGATGCTGCTGCTCTTCGACGAAGCCCAGACCGGGCTCGGGAAGACGGGCAAGATGTTCGGCTTTCAGCACGAGAGCGTCGTCCCCGACATCATGGCCCTGTCGAAGCACTTCGGCGGCGGCGTGCCGGTGAGTGCGGTGTGCACGACCGCGGAGATCGCGAAGCGTGCCGTGGCGAGCGGCTTTTTCGCCACGCGGTCCCACGCGACGGACCCGCTGCTGTGCGCCGCCGGCGTCGCCAGCCTCGACGCGATCGTGGAGGAGGACTTGCCCGGCCGCGCCGCGCGAATCGAGCAACGGATGAAGTCGGCCCTGGCGGAAATGGCTACGCGTTACGAGCTGATCGGCGACATTCGTGGCCGGGGAGTCCTGCTGGGCGCCGAGCTGGTGACGGATCGGGAGCGCAAGACCCCGGCGAACAAGGAGGCGGCGGTGGTCGAGAGCCGGTGTCTCGAGGCGGGCCTCATCCTGCAGCTGCGAGGCACGGGTCCCGGACGTAAGAATGTGCTCCGCCTCGTGCCGCCGATGACCACGACGGACGCCGAGGTCGACCGGGCCCTGTCGATCCTCGACGATGCCCTGGCGGGAGCGGCGGGCCACCCGCCCAGGGTCGGCGTGAAGGGCGCCATACCGACGCCGGCTCGCTGAAGGGATCGCGAGATCGCCCTGTGGCGCCGGCACTGGCGGCGTGGTAACGTGCTCTCCCCCACGCCGACCGACGGAGATGGCTGAGCGGCGACAGAGGGAAGGGAATTGGACGGTCGGCATGGTGAAAGATTCTCCCGGTCCGAAGGAGTCGACTGACGCGCCGGCCATGAATTGCGACAACGTCCGCGAGGCGTTCTCCCGTCTCATCCGCGGCGGAGTGGGCCTGACGGAGTGGGCTCTTCTGGACCTCCATATGAGGCAATGCGTGGAATGCCAGAAGGAATGGGAGTCGTCCCACCAAGGGCCGAGCGCCCGCCAGCGAATCGCGTGGCCTCGCGCTCTCCCGCACGGCGTCAGTCAGATCGTCGACGCCATCCACTTCGGGGCCAGCAGCTTCGTTGCCTGGCTGATCGCGCTTCGCCGGCTGCTCTCGATCGCCTCGAGCGTGTCCGGGCGGGAGGCGGGGAGGTTACTCGTGAGCAGCCGCGTCGCGGCCACGTGGCTTGTCGGCGTGCCCACCCGGGTGCGCAGGCTGTGGCCGATGCTCGTTACGCGGTCCGGCCGGGCCGCAGCCCATGTGATGGAGACCATGGGGTTCGCGATCGCGCGCGTGGCCGACCGAGTGATCGCGGCCAGCCGCGTCGGGGCCACGTGCCTCGTCGCCCTGGTCATCCGGGCGCGCAGGCTCCTGCTGATGTTCTCTACGGTGTCGGGGCGGGCCGCGGTCAACGTGGTTGGGGCCACCGGTCTCGCGATCACGCGTTTGGCCGACGTACCGACCAGACTCCACGGGCCGGCGATCTCCTTGGCGATCGCGGGCCAATCGATCGCGCGGGCCCTGTCGCGCGTGATCGGGGTCGCCCAGGCGTTCGTCGTCCGGCGAGCCCGGCTCGGCGTGCGGCTAGTGGCCTCCTTCACGGTGTCCGCGGTCGCGGTGAGCAAGGTGACCGCGGCGACTTGCCTCGGAGCCGTGCGCAAGACGATAGAGGCTACGCGGGTCGGTGGGCGCACTGTCCTCACGACCTCCGGCCACGCTCTGGCATTCCGGCCGCTGCTCAGGCGCCGTCTTTTCAGTGTCGGCACGGGGGTCGTGTGCCTCGCGGCGCTCGTCGCGTCGATGCAGCTCTTGTGGCCACGCCCCTGGGCACTCCCGGAGCGGAAGCCGGTCGAACCCGCTGCCACCGCGAGACTGGCGGGACCCGCGACATCCACGCCGGTCTCCGCACTCCGAGCCCCCGCGGCGGGCGCGCAGCCAGAGAGCCGGCGCGCGACCACGCGGCCGAAGCCGCCAGAGGCTGCGATCCCCGCCCCGTCGCGAAGCAATGATCCGGCTCTGGCCAGAAGTCGAGCGATCGCCTCCACGCCGACGCCGGCGACGGACGCGGCGTGGTCCCGGGGCCCGGCGGGGGCGCCGGAGGCCGCTCGCGTTCAGGACAGAGCGGGATCCCAGAATGCCGAGCCGCTCGAATCGTCCGCGGCGATCGACTGGCTCCTGAGACGAAGCAGTCAGCGACGCATCGAGAGTCCGTGAGGAGGATGACGCCCGGCGATCGCGTCAGGCGGGCTTCTCGGCCAGGAAATGCAGGAAGAGCGCGGCGTGGTCACGCCACCCGCGCTGGCCGGGGTGGGCCCGGCAGTACTCCTCCGACGGGCGCGGCTCCTCGAGCCGCTTCAGCACGAATCCCGCCCCGGTGAGCGTGTTGACGTACTCGGAGAGCGTGCGGCCGAAGCGGGGCACGGCGAACTCGGGGGCCTCGGGTGGCGCGTCCGTGAAGCGGAAGCGCTCCACCCAGCGGGCCGGATCGAAGTAGTGGCCCACCACCCAGTTGACCTTGACGCCCTGCTCGTCGCGAATCCATCGCGACCCGCGGGTGATGAAGCAGGGGTGCGTGATGCTGAAGGCGAGCCGACCCCCAGGACGTAGGATCCGGAAGCACTCCGCCACGGCCCGGTCGAAGCGCGGCCCGTCCATCAGCGCCATGAAGGACACCACCGCGTCGAAGCTGGCGCCGGCGAACAGGGCGAGGTCGGTATACGACGCGTGCGCGTAGCGAATCCCCAGCGGCGCGCGGCGCTCTTCTTCCTGGGCCAGGGCGATCATGCGGGCGGAGAGATCCACGCCGCTCATGTGGGCGCCGGCCCGCGCGAGGATCCGGGTGTTGTAGCCGTCGCCGCATCCGGCGTCGAGGACCTGGCGGCCACGCAGATCGCCGATGAGCGCCAGGAAGGCCGGGTTGTTCAGGAACTCGCGGGCGACGTCGTGACCCTGACCGACCTCTCGGGCCCACGCGGCCGCGTTGTCGTCCCAGTAGCGCGCGACGTCCTCGAGGGAGAATTCGGGATCGCTCATTCGTGAAGCTCCCGCGAGATCGTCAATGGGCCCGAGGGAACGAGAATGGAGTCATCTCCTCGGCCGTGCGACCCAGGGGGTCCCAGGTGGCCCAGCCGCTCCAGATTCGCTCGCCGGCGGCCTGCGCTTGAGTGCGGAGGGCGGCAAAGTCGACGCCGGGGATGCGGCCGCCTTCGACCCGGATCACTCCGTCGACGATCACGGTGTCGACGTCGTCGCCGATCCCGCATTCGACGAGGCTCCTGATGGGGTCGCGGACCGGTCCCATCCGGAGCGAATCTCGCCCGGTCAGATCGATGATGACGATATCCGCCTTGGCCCCGGGGGCGAGCCGGCCGAGGTCGTCGCGGCCGAGCGAGCGGGCGCCGCCCAGGGTGGCGGCCTCGAACACCTCGCCCGCGGACGCGGCCCGCAGATTGCGGCTGGCGACCTTGCCGAAGTAAGAGGCGGTGCGCATCTGCATGATCATGTCGCGAGGATAGGTATCGGTGCCGAGCGCGATGTTCACGCCGGCCTTCCGGTAGCGCTCCCACGAGTCGAGAAAGCGCGCGCGCCGCGCGATGTTCACCGGGCAGTGGGAGATCGCGCAGCGATGCGCTCCCATCAGCTCCAGATCCCGGCCGCCGGAATAGTTCATCAGGGGATTCTCGGCGACGAAGTTGCCGTGACCGATGTTCAGCCGGCTCGACATCAGGCCCACGTGCTCGAGCAGCTCGATCGACGTCATCTGGTGCTCGCGGATGACGTCGAAGAATTCCAGGATGCTGTACGCCGCATGAATCGCCACCGGGAGGTCCCGGGCGCGCGCCTCGCGGGCCGTGGCACGCAGGAGATCGACCGTGCAGGTTTCCACCTCCCTGGGCACGAGAAGGCCCCGCAGTCGATCGTGGTGGGCGCCGGCGCGACGCTCGATGAAGTCCAGCGCGAGCGCGAGCTCACGCTCGCCCGCGGCCTCGTCGACCACGCGGGTCAGCCGGCCCCCGGGACCCCCGACCCAGCGGCCGCTGTCGAAACCAGGGCCCAGATAGGCCCGGATGCCCAGCTCGCCGACCTGCTCATCGAGCGCCTCCTGCACCCTGAGCTGACTGCCGAATTCGACGAACGTGGTGATGCCGTTCCGCAGCAGCTCGGCGACGGTGAAGCGCGCGTTCAGCAGGAGATCCTCGGCCGCGGTGCGGTCGCCGGGATGCGCGTAGCGCGGATCGCCGCCCACCCGTCCCCCCGCCTTCGGGACGGTGATCTCGAGAAAGGGCTGGCCGAAGTAGTCGGGGCGCCCGACGTCGGTGATGAGCCGATGCGACGCGCGATGCCCGGAATGGACGTGAGCATCGATGAAGCCGGGAGTCACCAGCTTGTCGCGCGCATCGATCACGTGGTCGACGTCGCCTTCGAAGCGGCGGCCGACGAACGCCACCCGATCCCCTTCGTAGACGAGCTCGGCGTCGCGCCACAGCGTGTGCCCGGCGCCGGCGTGGCCCACGAGCCAGCCGCTCTGAATCTTGGTTCGCACCTCCCGGACCGTCCGCGGCGCGCTAGTGCGGGTTGGGGACCAGCGGTGCGTACTGCTGCCGGACCAGGAAGAAGCTACTGGGCCCGTACTTGGCCGCGAACTGCTCGAGGCGCCCGTTGACGCGCAGGTAGTCGATGGCGGTGTTGATGAAGTTCAGCAGCTCGGGCTCCCCCTTGCGGACCGCCCACGAGATCGGAAGCACGTTGTAGGGCCGATCGGCAAAGAGGTCCACGACCTCCGGGTGCTGGGCCGCGTAGCGGCGCGTGGACCAGGAGTCCTCGATCCCGACGTCGGCGCGCTTCGCGGACACCTCGACGAAGGGAGCGGTCAGGTCCGCGGTGGCGAGGACGATCAGCTGGGCGTTCTTGAAGTTCTGCTTCGCGTACTCGTGTCCGGCGGCACCCTGCACCAGCGCCACCTTGATGCCCGGCTGGTCGATGTCGGCGAGGGTCTTGAACCGGGTGTCGCCCTTGCGGGCGATCGCGCTGTAGGCGTTGTACTGGATGGGCCGGGTGAAGTCGACGGCCGTCGCGCGCGGGATGGTGGCGAACGTGGTGGCGATCGAGAGATCGAACTGCCCGGACTGGAGCCCGGCGACGAACGTGCTCCACGAGGCCTCGATGAAGTTGGGTTTCACGCCCATCTGCTCGCAGATGAGCCTGATCGAGTCCACGAAGTAGCCGGTCAGCTCGCTGGTCTTGGGATCCCGGATCACCGCGGGCGGGACCGCGATGTACCCGATGTTGAACGTCTTGTCCTTCATGATCTTCTCGAGCGTATCGGCCGCCCCCGCCGGCGGGCTCCACGGAAGCAGGAGGGCGAGCACCAGGGCGAGGGGGGCGATGACAAGTCGAAACATGCGGAAGCCTCCTGTCACGTGAGGTGTTGCGCGCGGCGGTGCGCCCAGGTCGCGGATCGTATCGCCCGCCGCGCACCCAGTCAATCGGCGGGCCGGCGGCGCGGGGAGGCCACGGAGTCATTGCCGACCCGGCCGGGGGTTGCTAATGTCTCAGCCGATGCTGCGAGACCAGTTCGGCCAGTCCCTCACGACCACCTCGCCGGTCGCGGTGGAGGCGTACGACCGCGCCGTCACCGGCTTCCTCGAATGGAGCGCGTCGAGCGTCGAGCGCTTCCAGGCCGCGACGGCCGAGGACCCGCAGCTCGCGGTTGCGCACGCGGGCCTTGCGGTCGGCCTGTTCATGGACGAGCGCTTCGCGGAGGCGCGGGCGGCGGCCCAGACCGCGCGCGTCGCCTCGGCGGCGGCCTCCGAGCGCGAGCGGGATCACGTCGAGGCCCTGGCGCTGTTCGTCGAGGTGGAGATCCCCGCGGCCGAGGCGCGCATGCGCGAGCACGTGAGGCGCTACCCGCGCGATCTGATGATCGCCCAACGGCTCTATTTCGTGTGGTTCTTCCAGGGGCGCTTCCACGAGATGCGCGACCTCACCGCCGCGCTCATGCCGCTCTTCGACACGGAGTCCACCGTCCCGGGGCTCCACGCCTTCGTCCTGGAGGAGCTCGGTGACTGCGACACCGCGCTTCGGCTGGCCGAGGCGGCGGTCCGGCGCAACCCGGAGGACACCTGGGCCGTTCACGCGCTGGCCCATGCCCTCTACGAGATGGCCTCGTTCGACTCGGGCGCGGAGCGCATGCCGGGTGCCATCGATGGTTGCACGCGCATCGGCTGGTACCGGAACCATCTCCTGTGGCACGTGGTCCTGATGCACCTCGGGCGCGGCGACTACGACCGCGCCTCGGCGCTCACCCACACCGTCTTCGAGCACGAGCCCTCTCCGCTGCAGCTCGACATGCGCAATTCGGTCTCCCTGCTGTGGCGGTTCGCCCTCTGCGGGATGGATGTCGCGGCGCGCTGGGCGCCGTTCGCCGAGATGGCGCGGCTCAACATGGATCGGCCGGAGGATCTGCCTTTCCACCATCCGCACCTGGCCATGGCCTTGGCAGGCGGGGGCGATTGGGCCACCGCGGAACGGCATCTCCAGACCGTTCGGGCGAAGATCCCGCCCGCGGGCACCGGCGTGATCGCGGAGGTCGTGGTGCCGCTCATCCAGGGACTTCACGCATTCGCGGCGGGCGACTGGGCGGGCACCATCCGGCGGATCGAGCCGTTGAGGCCGCGGATCGTCCAGCTCGGCGGAAGCCGCGCGCAGCGCGACGTCTTCCACGACACGCTGCTCGAGGCCTGCTTCCGGGCGGGGGACGGAGAGCGCGCTCACCGACTGCTGGCCGAGCGGGTGGCCCGGCGCCCGGACCACTACTGGCTGAACCGGAGGCTCGCGCCCGTCTAGGAGCGGCGTGGGGCGGCGCCGGGGGATGGCGATCCCACCATGATTGCGTCGGCGCGGATGTACGAATGGAGCCCTTCACTCGTGCGGGCGTGGCGGACACTGCTCGAGTGGGTCTCTCGCCGGGCCCGTGCGAACCTCGAGGTGCTCGACCGCGGGTCCATCTCGCTCGAGGAGATCTGGGCCCGGGACGACATGGCGTGCGTGTTCATGTGCGGCTATCCGTGGGCGCTGAGCGAGATCCGTCCGGCCCTCCTCGCGGCGCCCGTGCCCTCGCCGCCCCGGTACCGGGGGAGACCCGAATACGTGTCGGACTTCGTGGTGCGGGCCGACGGCCCGTGGCGGTCCCTGGAGGATACGTTCGGCGGGACCATCGCCTTCTCCACCGAGTGGTCGCATTCGGGGTACAACGCGGCCCGGTACCATCTGCTCCGGTACCTCAGCCCGGGCCAGCCCGGCTTGTTTGCACGCGCGGCGGGGCCCTATATGCGCCAGCGACGCGTGATCGAGGCCGTGCTCCAGGGGGAAGCGGACGTCGCCGCGATCGACGGATACGCCTGCGACCTCCTGGGGCGGCACGACCCCGAGGTCGTCGCCCGCTTGAGGATCATCGCCACCACCGCGCCCGCGCCCGCCCCGCCGCTCGTCGCCTCCCCCGGCCTGCCCGCCGACGTCCGGGCGCGGATCCAGGAGGCCCTCCTGCGCGTGCACACGGATCCCACGATGGCCGAGGCACTCGACGACCTGCTCCTCACCCGATTCGCGCCCGTGAATCCCGAGGCCTTCGATCTCTTCCTCGCATGGCAGCGCGCGGCCGAGCGCGCGGGGTATCCGAAGCTCGCCTGACGTCCGCGGGGCGCGGGCGACCGGAGCGGCCGGGTCGTTCAGGCCGAGGCCAGGCGCGGGAGGACCTCTCCGGCGAGACGATCCACCTGCTCGCTCTCTTCGAACACGGGATTGAGCACGAGCAGTCGCGCGCCGGCGCCCGCGATCTCGGCGAGGCGCTCGACGCAATGAGCCGGTGAGCCCCACACCGCCACGCGACGGGCCAGCGTGGGATCGCGATAGAACCGGCCGAACCACGTCTCGAGGTGCCGGATCGCCCGGGTCTCGTCCTCGTCGACCGCGATGTAGACGCGCTTGCTGATGGGAAAGCTCGACGGATCGCGGTGGCGCCGCTCGAGCGCGGCGCGCAGGCGCCCCACCACCGCCGCGAAGGCCGACACCGACGACGAGCCGGCGCCGATGAAGCCGTCGCCGTGCTCGACGCTGCGCTCGATGGCCGCTTCGTGATGGGCGCCGAACCAGATGGGCGGGTGCGGCTGCTGCACCGGCTTGGGCTCCATGGCCACGCCGTCGAGGTGCCAGAAGCGCCCCGCGAAGGTCACCGACGGCTTGGTCCAGAGCTCCTTCATGATCTGGATGGTCTCGACGAAGCGCGTCACCCGGTACTCCGGCGTGATGCCGTACGCGGGGTAGAGCGGGAGATTGCCGCCGAGCCCGACGCCCGCGATCAGGCGGCCGCGGCTCAGGTGGTCGAGCGTGGCCAGGGACTTCGCGAGGTGCACGGGCCCCCGAAGGGCCGTGAGCAGGACGGCCACGCCGAGCTTCACGTGCTCGCTCAGCGCGGCGGCGTAGGTGAGCAGCTCCACCGGCTCGAGGCTCGGGGTGGCGCCGACGACCTGCTCCTGCACCCACACGCTGTCGAGCCGGAGCGACTCGGCGCGCGCGAGGATCCGGCGCACGAGGGCGAGATCCACGCCGCGGTCGGGGAACACCTGGGGGAGGGCCAGGCCGAACGCGAGGGGTGTCATCGCGAGCCGGTCACGCGAACTCGTTGTGGACCCGGACGTGGAGATCCGTCACGTGACCGCCGTTGCACGCGTTGAGATCCATCGGACACGCGGAGATCACGCAGAGCGTATCCAGGGTCGCGCGGAAGGTGACGTGGTCACCGGGCCTCGAGATGGGGGCTTCGATCGCCAGGCGGCCGTCGGCATCGACGGGCACGTTCATGAACAGGTTCACCGGATCGTAGAGGCGCGGGACCGCCATCCCGACCGCGCGCAGCGCTTCCTCCGCGTTCCCGGCGCAGCTCCGATGGTCGGCCACCCCGAAGCTGGCGTAGCGCGCGGGATCGCAGCACGCCATGAGCAGGTCGTGGACGCTGACGGTGTCGGCCACCAGCACGAACAGCGGGCGGCGGCGGTTGCTCACGAAGCGGGAGCCGACCGGCGGCACCAGCGCGTTGGCGAGCAGGCGCGTGTTGTGCGGGCTCATGAACTCGGAGTGGTCGTGGAAGTTCCACGCGAAGAAGTCGCCGACCTGCTGGCCGCTCACGTCGGTGACGGTGAGGAATTGCCCGCGCCGCACGACGAACGCGGCGCCGTGGCCGCCCGCGATGGTGAGGGCCGCCTCGGGTGCCGGGTCGTAGGCGGTGAGCTTCAGCACGGCGATGCGTCGGACACGCGGATGCGGAGGTCCGTGATCTTGAAGCCGTTCACGGGCAGGAAGTCCTGGGGGCACGCGGAGACCGCGCCGACCAGGCTCAGGAGCGCACGGAAGACGATCCGATCGCCCGGCTTGGTCACCGGCGCCAGGAGCGCCAGCGTACCGGAGGCGGAGGTGGGGCTGTTCTGGAAGATGTTGAACGGGTCGCGGATCTGGACGCGATCGACCCCGTAGCCGGCGAGGGCCTCGGCGAGGTTGTCCTGGCAGTTCCGGTGGCCCGCGATCCCGAAGAAGCCCTCGTACCGCGTCGGGTCGCAGGCGGGGACGGAGAAGTCGTGGACGCCCGCGGTGTCCGCGACGACCTCGAGGATCGGGCGGCGCCGGGACGTGACCAGGCTGTCGCCGGGCTTGAGCCGCATCGACATCAGCGCGACGCGGGTATGAGACGGGGAGAGCCACTCGGTCGGGTCGTCGGCGTTGAACGCGACGAGGTCGCCGATCTGCTGGCCGGCGACGTCCTCGATCGTGACGTACTGCCCACGCCGCGCCTCGAAGGCGCGCCCGTGCCCGCCGGGGACGGTGACCTCGCTCTCGCGGGGCGCGGTGGTCATCGCACTCCTCTCAATACTCGCGTTCCGGGCGGACCCGGTTCGTGAGCGGGCGGCCCGCCAGGTAGCGGCTCACGTTCGCGAAGACCAGGTCGAGCGTCCGCGGCACGTAGCGCTCGACGTCGTCGGACGACACGTGGGGAGTCATCACCACGTTCGGCATGGTCCAGAGCGGTGAGTCCGGGGGCAGCGGCTCGGGGTCGAAGACGTCGAGGATGGCGCCGGACAGCTCGCCGCGCGCCAGCTTGGCTCCCAGGGCGTCGTAGTCGACGACGCGGGCCCGCGCCAGGTTGATGAGCCCGGCGTCCGGCTTCATGAGATCGAGCTCCCGCTTGCCGATGAGCTGGCGCGTCTCCGCGGTGAGGGGGACGGTCAGGAGGACGATGTCCGCGCGCGGCAGCACGCGATCGAGATCGGCCGGGCCGTACATCCGGTCGACGTGGCGGTGGGGCCGGCGGCTCCGTCGCACGCCGAGGACGCGCATGCCGAGCTGCTTCGCGCGCTCGGCCGCCGCGCCGCCCATCGCGCCCACCCCGACGATCACGAGGGTCTTGCCGCGCACCGGGGTGCTGAAGATGCGGTGCCAGCGGCCGTCGCGCTGCGCGGTCATCAGCGCGGGCATGTGGTTGTTGATCATCAGGATCGCCATCGCCGCGAACTCGCCGGCTTTCGGGGCGTGGACGCCGCTGTTGGTGGTGACCGCGACGCGCTTCGGCAGCCAGTCGAGCGGCATGAGGTGCTCGATGCCGGCGCCGGTCATGTGGATCCAGCGCAGATGCGGCGCGCGGCGGGCGAAGTCGTCCTTGGGGAATCGCCAGCCGATCAGGATCTCGGCCTTCTCCATCCGCTCGTCGAACATCCGGAGGTCCCATCCGATCGTGACGTCGAGCCGGCGCGCGAGCGCCGGGTGCCGGGCGACGGCCGCCTCCCATTGCTCGCGCTGGATCTGGAAGACCGGGGCCATGGTCGAGACGTTCTCGACGTGCAGCCGCAGCTTAGACGCGGGCATTGCGGGTCATCCGGAGACGAGCACGCGGATCGGCGTGGGCCGGAAGTTGTTGGCGGGGTTGTGCACCTGGGGGCAGTTCGAGATGACCGCGAGGGCGTCCATCTCCGCTCGGAGCTCGACGTGGTCGCCGGGCTTCGACCGGCCCGGGACGATGGCCATGGCGCCGGTGGGCTCGACCGGCACGTACATGAACCAGTTCACATTGGCGACGATGTCGCGGAGCCCGAGGTTGAAGGGGGCGAGCGCCTGGAGGAAGTTGTCGCGGCAGTTCGGCGTGCCGCGGACGCCGTAGCGCACGAAGTTCGACTCCTCGCTGCAGCAGCCGCCGATGGTGTCGTGGTAGCCGACGGTGTCGTCGACGATCGTGAACAGCTTGCGACCGAGCCCGGAGTAGAGCGCGACCCCCTTGGTCAGGAAGATCGACCCGGCGATCTTCATGGTGTCGGCTGCGTTGTAGCGCTCCTCGGGCCGCGTCGCGTTGTAGCAGAGGAAGTCGACGGCCTGGCACCCCTCGAGGTCGACGATCCGGAGCGTCTGCCCCGCCGGGACGACCCGGCTCCAGTGCCCGCCGGGTGGAATGACGAGATCTACGCGCATCAGCGCAGCACCTTCGCGAGGAAGGACTCGGTTCGCCGGTGGGCCGGCGCGGTGAAGATCTGATCCGGGGTGCCGGCCTCGACGACGACGCCTTCGTCCATCATCACCACGCGGTCACCGACCTCCCGGGCGAAGCCCATCTCGTGCGTGACCACGACCATGGTCATGCCCTCGCCGGCGAGCGCCTTCATGACGTCGAGGACCTCGCCGACGAGCTCGGGGTCGAGCGCCGACGTCGGCTCGTCGAACAGCATCGCCTGCGGCTGCATGGCGAGGGAGCGCGCGATGGCGGCGCGCTGCTGCTGGCCGCCCGACAGCTTGCTCGGGTAGGCGTCGGCCTTCTGGGCGAGCCCGACCTTGCGGAGGAGATCCGTCCCGAGGGCGCGGGCCTGCTCCACCGGCTGGCCCAGGACGACCGTCGGGCCCTCGATCACGTTCTCGAGCACGGTCTTGTGCGGGAACAGGTTGAAACTCTGGAAGACCATGCCGATCCGGGCGCGCAGGAGCGACAGGCGCGACTCGCGCTCGCGGATCCGGCGACCGTTCGGCAGCGTGCGGTAGCCCACCGGCGCGCCGTCGAACCACACCTCGCCACGCTCGTACTCCTCGAGGAGGTTGAGGCACTTCAGCAGGGTGCTCTTGCCCGATCCGCTCGGGCCGATGACCACGACGACCTCGCCCCGATAGACCTCCAGATCGATCCCGCGCAGCACCTCGTGGGCGCCGTACCGCTTGTGCAGGGCGACCGCGCGGATCATCGGGTCGGCCATCACGAGCGCGCCCCCCAGGCGATCTCGAGGCGCCGCGAGAGGTAGATGATGGGGAAGATGATGATCGCGAAGACGATCGCGAGGGTCGTGTAGACCTCGAGAGGTCGGAAGGTGTTGGTGATGAGGTTCTGGGCCTCGTGGAGCAGCTCCGACACCGCCAGCACCGAGGCGAGGGTGGAGAGCTTGATGAGGTTGGCGACCTCGTTCATGAAGGGCGGCACCATGCGGCGGATCGCCTGCGGGAGGATGATGCGGCGCATCGCCTGCGAGTAGCGCATCCCGATCGACTGGGCGGCGTGCATCTGCCCGCGGTCGATCGACGCGATGCCGGCCCGGAAGAT
>DATMMH010000313.1:0-5706 GCA_035569855.1 Candidatus Dormiibacterota bacterium | reverse complement strand
GGCCAGGCATCCCGCTGCTCGGGCGCATCGCCGCCGGTGTCCCGATCACCGCAGTGGAGAACCTGGAAGACACCATTCCGCTGCGGTCGGATTGGCTGAACGCCGGCGGTCAGGACGTCTTCGCTTTACGGGTGAGCGGGGACAGCATGATCGAGGCGCACATCATGGACGGCGACCTCGTGCTGGTCCGCAAGCAAGAGACGGCCGGGAATGGCGAGATCGTGGCTGCGATGATCGACGGCGACGCCACGGTCAAGCGGCTCGGCCGCGAGGGGACCACGGTGGTGCTGCGCCCCGCGCACCCGACGATGAAGCCCATCGTGGTGGAGCCCGGTCGCGGCGACTTCCGGATCCTCGGCAAGGTCGTGGGCATCATGCGTCGGGTGTGAGTCGGAAAACGAAAGGAGCAGGGACATGCGGCTCGCGGGAGTTGCAACACGAGGCAGGAAGCGGCGGCCGATCACGCGCCGCGACTGGAAGAGCGATCGGCGGACTGGCGCGCGACGTCGCGTCTGGATCGGCGCACGGCGGCGGGCGCCGCGTGAGGTCCGCCCCCTGTTTTTGGCGCTGAGTGCTCAACAGATGGAGAGGTTGCGCGCCGGGGATTGGCTCGCCGCGGCGGCGATGCTCGCGGGCGTGGCGTCGTGGGGGGTACTGGCGGCGCTGTTCGGCGCGTGAGGCGAGACGAAGCGCGGCTCAGCCCGCGCCGGTGCGCTCCCACGGGCGCACCGCGATGAAGAGCTGGAGCAGGGCGTCGTCCAGCGCGCCGGCCTTGCGCTCCTGGGTCAGGATGTCGAGCGCGCGCTCGATCGGCACCGCCGGCTTGTAGGGCCGGTCGCGCGAGGTGAGCGCGTCGAAGATGTCGGAGATGGTCATCATGCGCGTCTGCACCGAGATGTCGGGCGCACGCCATCCGTCCGGGTAGCCGGAGCCGTTCAGCTTCTCGTGGTGCGAGCGGGCGATCTCCGGTACGCGCCGCAGCTCCTTCGTCCAGGGGATCTGTCGAAGGAACTGATACGTGTGGACGACGTGGGACTGGATCTGACGATACTCCTCGGGGGTCAGGCTGCCGCGGGGGATCGAGAGGATCCGGGCCTCTTCAGGTGTGATGAGGGCCAGGGAGTCGCCGAGATCGTCGGCATAGGCACGGCCGGCAAGCTCCCGGAGCCCAGCGGAGACGTCGTCGGGCATCACGGTCGGCTCGTTGGCGGAAACGACGGCCTTCAGGTGCTGATCGAGATCCGCGAGGATCGCGCCCAGCTCCGCATCCCACAGGGCGCAGCGCTCCGCGAAGCCCTCTCGGCCGTGCCGCAGGAGCCACTCGGTCTTCTTGCGCGCATGGCCGAGCTCGAGACCCCGTCGGATGATCTCGCCGCGCTGCCGGATCAGCTCCAGCTGACCGGGCGGCAGCTTCTTGGCCTTGACCAGGACCTCCTCGCGCACGCCGACCTTGCCGAAGTCGTGGAGCAGCGAAGCGTAGCGGATCTCCTTCATCTCGTCGGCGGAGAAGCGCACGTCGCGGAATGGGCCGTGGTCGGCGTGATCCACCGCGATGGCCAGCGCCACCGTGAAATCGGCCACGCGGAACGAATGGCCGGAGGTGGTCGGATCGCGCGACTCGATCGCGGTGACCGAGGCCTGCACGAAGCCTTCGAAGAGCGTCTGGATGGATTGGTAGAGCCGGTTGTTCTCCAGCGCGACCGCGGCCTGCGAGGCCAGCGAGGCGGCCAGGCTCCGAAATCGCTGTGGATACGAGATGACCTGGGCCTCCACCGCCTCGGGGGTCCGGACGAGAACGGCGGGGTCCCGCTTGCAGTTGATGAGCTGGAGCACCCCGATCACCGTGCCCTGCGGCGTGGCCATCGGCACGACCAGCATGGACCGGGTCCGGTAGCCGACCCGCTCGTCGAACTCGCGGTTGATCCGGAAGCGCGAGCCGGGCGGCAGCACGTAGGCGTCGTCGAGCTGGAGCACCGAGCCGGTGAGGGCCACGTACCCCGCCACGCTGGTGTCGTCGATGGGCAGCGTGAACTCGGTGAAGGGCACGCGCACCGAATCGTTCTGCGCCAGCTTGAAGCGCAGGCGGGGGGTGCCGTCCGCCTCGCCATCGACCACGTAGATCGAGCCCGCGTCGCTCTGGGTGATCTCGCGCGCCCTGGTGAGGATCAGGGTGAGCAGCGCGTCGGTGTCGCGCTCCGCGGAGAGACTGATCCCGATCTGATTCAGCTCCTCGAGCTCCTGACGGATGGCGTCGGCCTCCCGGCGCGCGCTCGCGTGATCGCAGGCGTTCCTGAGCGCGACGGTCAGCACTTGCGGCGGCGCGGGCTTGGTCACGTAGGCGTAGCAGGCGAGCGGAGGCGGCGCGCCGGCCGTGATCAGGGCGACGACCGGAAGGTCGGGCGCGCTCGCGATCAGTTCGGTGGCGCGATCGATGTCGCGCGCGGTAAGGTCCACCAGAACGGCGGCGGATTCGTCGGGTCCGATCTTGGGCGCGCCGGCTGCCGGGAGGGGTCGCGGCTCGAGATCACCGGACAACGCGGAGAGCAGGGAGCCCGCCGGAGAACCCGCCGGGTACCAGATCACACGGCGTGGCATACATCGAGCCTAGGACCCGGCTCGGCGGTGTGTCAAGGAAAGCTCGGCGGCTTGCCGACCCGCGTCAGGGCCGGTAAAATCTCCCTTCTATGAGCGCGCGCGTGTCGACAGGCACTCCGGGGCTGGACGAGATGCTGGGGGGCGGGCTACTCCCCGGCACGCTGACGGTGGTGTACGGGGCCACCGGCATCGGCAAGACACATCTGGGACTCGGGTTCGGTCACCACGGCGTCCGGGCGGATGGCGCGGCCGGCATCGTCTTCGACATGAACGTGCGTGGCGACTCGCAGCAGCACCACGCCTACGCGGCGCGGCTCCACCAATGGGACCTCAAGCGCTGGACCCATTCGGTGCTGCCCATGGCCCACCCGTACCCGCCCGCCGAGCAGATGCAGGCGTTCTACAGCGACGCGCTGCCGTGGGTGGGCAAGCTGCGCGACTATCAAGTCGCCACCTCCGACGGCCTCGAGTTCGACTGGAACTGGAAGGCGCAGTACAACCAGGCGCTCTACACGGTGCGCCCCTTCGTGTACTTCCACCTGGGCGCGGGAAGCCGGCGCATCGTGGTGGACGGAATCGAGCCGATGGACGTGCCGGGTGACTACGTCCAGCCCTACATCTTCGACGACCTCTACCGCAAGGTCATCCACCGCGACAGCGAGACGCTGGGCATGGAGATTTGCCTGCCGGTGTGGCAGCACCGGGCGTTCATCGATGCCCACCGCTACGATCACGCCGCGGTCACCACGCTACTGCTCGTGACCACGGAGGAAACCCAGCTCGAGCACCTCATCGCGCGAAAGGTCGCGGCCGGCGACGTGGGGGCGGTGGCCAACACCATCGTGGTGATGGGGAGCGAGCGGGTCGGCAACCGGCTGGGCCGTTTCCTCTGCGTGGTCAAGCACCGGGGCAGTGCCAAGAGCGACGAGATCGCCGAGTGCCGCGTGACCGAGCGGGGCTTCGAGCTGGACTAGCCCCGCATGGACGCGGCCGCGCTGCTCGGGCGCCGGCGCTCGAACTTTCGTCACCTGCGCTCGCGGCGTGTGAAGTCGGCCGCGGGCGCCCTGGACTTCGTGGACACGGTCGGGTTCTGCTCCACCTTCTACGTCTTTCCGGAGGGCGCGGGCTGTCTCTGGGAGGCGGTGGTGGGCCGACCGGCGCCTCGCTGGCCGCGACGCTCACACCACGACGCATCCGTCGGGCTCACGTGGGAGTTGAAGGACGTCCTGCCCACTCGGCGGCAGGTGTACTACGGCAAGCTCGTGAAAGGGCGGCCGGTGCTGGTGGCCCTCGATCTGTTCCCCGCGTTCTACGCGCTGGTGCGCGGGCGCCAGCGGGCCCGCGACTATCGGGGCGAGTACGAGGCGGGCCGACTCTCGGTCACCGCGAAGCGGATCATGGACTGCCTCGGGCGCGAATCGCCGCAGTACACGCGCGGGCTGCGCGCGGAGTGCTTCATGCTGGAGTCCGCCAAGACCCGCGAGTTCGAGCGCGCCATGGGCGAGCTGCAGCAAGGTCTCTGGATCGTCAAGACCGAGGAGCGCTACGAACCCACCTTCTCGTACCGCTGGGACCTGCTCGAGCGCTGGCTGCCCGACGGGGTGGCGGAAGGTCGCGGCCTGCGTCGCCCGGCCGCGCTGCGGCAGCTGCTCTCGCGGTACCTGGCGGGCGCGGTCTACTCGACGCCGGCGCTCCTCGCGCGGCTCTTCGGGCTGCCGCGCCCGGAGGTGGAGACCGCGCTGGCCGCGCTCGCCCGCGCGGGGCGCATCAAGCCCGCGGTGGAGGTGGCGGGCTGGCCCGGCCGCTGGGTGGTAAGCGCGTGATCGGGATCCCGCCGCCCGGCTTCCGTTACATCGACATCCACACGCACCTGCATCCGGACTGGCTCTGGGCCGCGATCAGACGCTGGTTCGTCGGCCGGCCCGGCTGGACCTTCCAGTACGGCACCGATCCGGAGTGGGTCGCGCAGTTCCTCGGCGAGCAGGGCGTCGAGCGCTTCGTGTTCTTCTCGTACGCGCACAAGCCCGGGCTCGCGCGTGAGCTGAACGCGTGGCTGCACGAGACGGCGCGGCGCATTCCCACCGGCCTGCCGCTGGGGACCGTCCATCCGGGCGATCCGGACGTCGTGGAGGTCGCCGAGGAGGCGCTCGACCGCTACGGGTTCAGGGGTCTCAAGTTCCACATCAACGTCCAGCGCTTCCATCCCGACGATCCGAGGATCCTGCCGGTATACGAGCGGCTGATCGCCCGGGGCGGGGTGCTCCTGATCCACGTGGGTAGCGCGCCGTGGCCGAATGAGTACGACGGCTTTCCGCGCTTCGAGCGGGTGATGACGATGTTCCCGGAGATGAAGGTGGTGGTGGCCCACATGGGCCAGTGGGAGGCCCGGCGTCACCTGGCGCTGATGCCCCGCTGCCCGAACATGTACCTGGACACGACGGCGGCGATGACGGCCCGGAGCCCGATCTACCTGGGCGGCGGGGGCGCGGGCCCGGCCGACGTGACCGACGAGGACCTCGTGCGGTGGCAGGATCGTGTCGTCTTCGGCAGCGACTTCCCCAACACGCCGTATGCCTACGAGGAGGAGCGCCGCCCGATCTGGGAGCGACGGCTGCCCGAGCCGGTCTACCGCAAGATCTTTTACGACAACGCGAAGCGGCTCCTCGGGCTCTAGCGGTGGGCCCGAGCGTCTCGCTCGAGAGCATTCCAGAGGAGGGCCGACGGGCACTCGCCAGGCTCATCGAGCTGGCCGGGCCCGAGCGGTCGGCCTGGCTCGTCGGCGGAGCCCTCCGTGAGCTCCTCACCGAGCGCGGGATCGTCGATCTCGACGTGGCGGTGTCACGCGGCGCGCTCGAGCTCGGCCGGCGCCTCGCCGACCGGCTCGGCGGGCGCTTCGTGGAGCTCGACGCGGCCCGGGGCGCCTGTCGTATCGTGGCGGCCACCGAGCGCGGGCTACCGCTGGACCTGGTGGACCTGCGCGCGCCGACGCTCGATGGGGACCTTCGGGCCCGCGACTTCACGGTCAATGCTCTCGCGGTCTCCCTGGGAGACCTCCTGCGGAATGGCCGCGCGCCGATCTCGGACCCGACCGGCGGTCTCGACGACCTGCAG
>DATMMH010000312.1:0-4367 GCA_035569855.1 Candidatus Dormiibacterota bacterium | reverse complement strand
TGGCCGAGGGCTACGTCACCCCCGCGGGGGCGGAGCGCGAGTACGGAGTCGTCTGGCGCGACGGCGCGGTGGACGCGGCGGCCAGCCGGACGCGACGGGCCGAGCTGCGGGCGACCCGTCCCCACGTACGCCTAGAGGGCGTCGCCGACCTCGACGCCGACCGCGGCCGCCTCGTGCGGCTGGACGCGGCCACCTCCGCGCGGCTGGGCGTCGGCGTGGGCGCGGTGATGGAGCTGGTGAACCCGCGCGGCGCGCCGCTACGGGCGTGGGTGGCCGGCGTCATCCCGGGCGACGGACACCGGGTCGAGATCGCGGCCGGCGCCCTCGCCCTCCTCGCCATGCCCGACGGCGCCACCGTCGAGCTGCGGGCGGTGCACTCGGGCGTGCTCGGCCAGTCCGACGCCCGGCCGCGCTGACCTCGCCCGCTAGTAGCCGCGCGCCCGGTCCACCAGGTTCAGGAGCGGCGCGCCGGCCAGGAATCGCCGCAGGTTCTCCGCGAACAGCACCGAGCACTTCTCGTCGTAGCTCGGCAGGAAGCCGGACACGTGCGGTGACAGGATCGCGCTGGCGAGGCCGTACAGCGGATGGCCGGGCGGTGGCGGCTCCTGCGCGAACACGTCCACCGCGGCTCCGGCGATGCGCCGCTCCGCGAGCGCCCGCGCGAGCGCCGCCTCGTCGACGCTCGCCCCGCGGCCCACGTTGATGAAGTACGCGGTCGGCTTCATGCGCGCGAGCTGGGCGGCGCCGATCATCCCCTGCGTCTCGGGGGTGAGCGGCGCGCACAGCACCACCGCGTCCGAGCGGGCGAGCAGGCGGTCGAGCTGGCCGTGCCCCAGCCATTCGTCGGGCAACGCGCCGGTGGGATCGCCGGTCCCGGGCAGGCAGTAGCCGTCGTCGGCGCGCTGGCCAGGGTTGCGCTTGCACGCGAGCACGACCATCCCGAAGGCCGACTTGGCGATGCGGGCCAGCTCGCGTCCGATGCTGCCGTAGCCGATGATGCCGAGCGTGGCCCCGCGCACTTCGGAGGGCACGAAGAGCGGCCATCGCTGCTCGTCGGGGGGCCAGGCGCGCCGCCCCTGCCACTCGACCATCCTCGGCACCCGATGGGCGAGCGCCAGCAGCATCGTCATCGCGTACTCGGCGATGGTGGCCGCGTGCACCCCGCTCGTGGTGGTGAGCGGCAGCGCGGTCTTCGTGTAGAGCGGATGGTCGGCCAGCGCGTTCACCCCGGCCATGTGCAGCTGCACCCACTTGAGCGCGGGCGCGCGCGCGAGGTCGCGCGGCGGCGAGCCCGCGTAGAGCACGTCCACGCGGCCGTAGTCCGCGATCTCCGGATCCGCCTGCGAGACCGACAGCTCGGGCGAGACCGCGCGCAGACGGTCCAGCTGAGCGTCGTTGAAGCGCATGGTCACGAGCACGTTGGGCATGGGGGCTATCCTACTATCTCCTTTGACTTGTGTGGCGGACAGGGATACCCTCGCCGTGCCCGACACCCGGACGGCGCCCGGCGCCACTCAAAGAGGAGGCCCCATGGTTCACTGGCTCAAGCGGATCACGTCCACGCTGCTGGCTCTCGCGGTCACCTTCTCCACCGGCGCGGCCTACGCCCAGTCCACCATCAAGGTCATGTACACGGACCCCCTCTCGGGCCCGTTCGCCCAGGTCGGCGATCAGAACCTCCAGCAGTTCAAGTACATCATCGACTACATCAACGGACGTGGCGGGGCCCTCGGCCGCAAGTTCGAGCTGGTCTCCTTCGACAACAAGTCCCAGCCCTCCGAGGCGCTCCTGGCGCTCAAGGCGGCCACCGACCAGAACATCCCGGTGATCATGCAGTGCTCGGGCTCGAACATCGCGGCCGCCCTCATCGAGGGCGTCGACAAGCACAACGAGCGGAACCCCACCAACCGCATCGTCTACGTCAACTGCGGCGCGGTGGCCACCGAGCTGACCAACGAGAAGTGCAGCTTCTGGCACTTCCGCATGGACGCCCACGTGGGGATGAAGGCGGAGACCATGGTGCGCGCGCTCCCGAAGGACGTGACCAAGGTCTATCTCCTGAACCAGGACTACCTCTTCGGGCAATCCGTGCAGCGTGACATGAAGGCCTTCCTCACCAAGCTCAGGCCCGACGTCAAGGTCGTGGGTGACGAGCTGATCCCGCTCGGCAAGGTCAAGGACTTCTCGCCCTACGTCACCAAGATCAAGGCCTCCGGCGCCCAGGCCCTGATCACCGGCAACTGGGGCCCGGACATGACCCTCCTGATCAAGGCCGGCATGGATTCGGGCCTCGACATCCGTTACTACACGATGTATGCGCATCTGGGTGGCGGCGCGACCGCGATCGGTCCCGCCGGCAACGGAAAGGTCCGCTCGGTGATGGCCTTCCACGAGAACATCGCGGTGGAGACCGGCAAGACCGACACCGAGGGCTGGACCCGCCAGTTCCGGGCCCAGCACGACTTCGACTTCTACGCGGCGGGCTTCCGGACCATCTTCGAGTTCCTCCAGGCCGCCATGAACAAGGCCGGCTCGGCGGACCCGCTCAAGTTCGCCCAGGCCCTCGAGGGCCTCACCATCACCGACATGCTCGGCTACCAGGTCACGATGCGGAAGCCCGACCACCAGATCCTCAGCGAGTACTTCGTGGGCGTGTTCACCAAGGGTGTGAAGTACGACTCCGAGAAGACCGGACTCGGCTGGAAGACGGAGACCACGGTCCTGCCCAAGGATCTCGATCAGCCGAACACCTGCAACATGAAGCGCCCGACGTCGTAGGGCGCGAGGACACCGCCCCTCACCCCGGCCCTCTCCCCTCTCCTCCAACCCTCCCCCCTCCGGGGAGAGGGCAGGGTGAGGGGGCGAGGGTGCAGGGGTGAAAAGGCTCCGCTAGATGGAAGTCCTGCTCGTGTCCCTGCTGAACGGGCTCGTGTACGGCATGCTGCTCTTCATGCTGGCGAGCGGGCTCACGCTCATCTTCTCGATGATGGGCGTCCTCAACTTCGCCCACGCCAGCATGTACATGCTCGGCGCCTACTTCGCGTTCTCGGTGAGCCGCGTCATCGGCTTCTGGCCCGCGCTCGTGGTCGCCCCGGTGCTGTGCGGCGGCCTGGGCGCCCTCATCGAGATGTACGCGCTCCGCCGCGTCCACAAGAACGGCCACATCGCCGAGCTGCTGTTCACGGTCGGGCTCGCCTTCATCATCGAGAAGTCGGTCCAGATGGCCTGGGGCCTGCTCCCGGTCGCCTACCGCGTGCCCGCCGTCCTCGATCGGCCGCTCTTCCACGTCTACGGATCCAACTTTCACGCCTATCGCGGCTTCATGCTGCTGGTCTCGGCGGTGATGTTCGGCCTCATCTGGCTGCTGCTCACCCGCACCCGCATCGGGCTCGTCATCCAGGCCGCGCTGACGCATCCGGACATGGTCGGCGCCCTCGGTCACAACGTGCCCCGCGTGTTCACGATCGTCTTCGCGGGCGGCTCCGCGCTCGCCGGACTCGCCGGGGTCATCGGGGGCAACTACCTGGTGACCGAGCCGTCGATGGCGGTCACCATGGGGCCGATCGTGTTCGTGGTGGTCGTGTTCGGCGGCCTCGGCTCGCTCACGGGGTGCTTCATCGCCTCGCTGATCATGGGATTGGTCCAGACCTTCGCGGTCGTGCTCGACGTCTCCTTCGCCGATCTGCTGGCGCACCTGGGCCTCAAGGTCACCTCGGCCACGCCGCTCGCCGAGCTGCTCACGATCCCCCTCCCGCGGGTGGGCGCGCTCCTGCCCTACCTGATGCTGATCCTCGTGCTGCTGCTCAAGCCGCGCGGGCTCATGGGCACGCGCGACACATGAGCGAGGGTCTGGTCCGCACCGGCGCGCCCGCCCTCGCCGCGGGCCGGGCGGGAGGCCTCCTCCGCCGCCAGTGGCCCTGGCTTGCCACCCTCGCCTTCGCGCTGATCGTGCCCTGGTTCTCCTTCGACTGGACCACCGGGCGGCACTCCGGCTTCATCGTCTCGATGCTGAGCCAGATCGGCATCATGATCATCTTCGCGCTCAGCTACAACATGCTGATGGGCCAGGCCGGGCTCCTCTCCTTCGGTCACGCCGTCTTTCTCGGGCTCGGGGGCTATACCACCGCGCACGTGGTCAACGCGGCCAAGAGCGGCACGCTTCCGATCCCGCTCGAGCTGACCCCGCTGGTGGGCGGGCTGGGCGGTCTCGCCTTCGCGCTCCTGCTCGGCTACTTTGCCACCAAGCAGCGCGCCACCGCCTTCGCCATGATCACCCTGGGCATCGGGGAGCTGGTGACCTCGTGCGCGCTCATGTTCCAGACCTTCTTCGGCGGCGAAGGCGGGGTCAGCACCAACCGCATGACCGG
>DATMMH010000311.1:0-18629 GCA_035569855.1 Candidatus Dormiibacterota bacterium | reverse complement strand
GCGTTCTTCAACGTCAACGGCTACATCGCGGTGATCCTCTTCCTCTCGGTGCTGGGGGGGCGGCTGGCGTGACCGACACCCTGGACGGCGTCGAGAAAGCTCGCTTCGTCAGCGCGATGTTCTCGCGGATCGCGCGGCGCTACGACCTGATGAACAGCCTCATGACGCTCGGCATGCACCACGCCTGGCGGCGCATGGCCGCGCGCCAGACCATCGCCTCCCCCGAGGGCCCCGCGCTCGATCTGGCCACCGGCACCGGCGACCTGGCGCTCGAGCTGGCCGAGGTGCACCCGCACCGCGCGGTGATCGCGGCCGACTTCTCGATGGGCATGCTGGCGATCGCGCGTGCGAAGCTGCGCGCGCTCGAGCAGCCGAAGCGAATCCGGCTCATGGCGGCCGACGCGCTCGCGCTCCCTTTCGAGACGCGCACCTTCGCGTGCGTGACCAGCGCGTTCCTGCTCCGGAACCTGGCGGATCTGGAGCAGGGGCTGCGAGAGATGCGGCGGGTGAGCCGGCCCGGCGGGCGGGTCGTGGCGCTCGAGATCACCCAGATGAGCACGCCGGGCTTCACCGCCCTGTTCCGCTTCTACTTCCACCGCGTGGTGCCCTGGGTGGGCCAGCTGGTGGGCGGTGATCGCGAGGCCTACACCTACCTGCCGCAGTCGGTGGACCGCTTCGTGACGCCGACGGAGCTGGCGAGGCTCATGGAAAAGGTCGGACTGCGGGGCGTGACCTACCGGCGGCTCGGGCTCGGCACCGTCACCGTGCACACCGGCATCGCCTGAACGTCTACCACTCGGGGCTCGAGTACTCCTCCCACACGCGGCGCACCACTCGGATCTGCTCGGCGCGGCCATCCTTGTGCTCGAGCGTGACGATGTCGCCCGCGTTCAGGCGCTCGAGGTCGCGGCTGGTGCCCTCGTCGGTGACCACCAGAGCCTCGCCACAGCTGAAGTCGGTGCACACCTCAGCGTCGCCCCGTACGCGGAGCGTCCCCGCGGCCTTGTCCACCGACACGACGTGGAAGCGGTTGTGCTTGAGGGAATCGGTCAGGCTGTATGCCATGGCTGTGTCTCCTTTCCGATCGGTACCTCTTATAGCAAGGAGCCCGGCGTGTCGGCAAGTGCAGAAGGGGCCCGAGGGACCATGCTAGTATTTTCGGTGACTTATGGAGCCCACATGACGTCGGCCGCGACTGCCGGCCGCATCGCGGAGATCTTCCACTCGATCCAGGGCGAGGGCGCCACCGCCGGCCTACCCGCCGTCTTCGTGCGGCTGCAGGGCTGCTCGGTCGGCTGCGGCTGGTGCGATACGAAGTACTCCTGGGATCCCACGGCCGGGCGCGCGGTGACGCTCGACGCGGTGCTTTCGGAGGTGGCGGCGTTCCCCTGTCGACGCGTGGTCGTCACCGGCGGCGAGCCGCTCGAATCGCCCCTCTTCGCGTCACTCGCGGACGCGCTGGGAGCGCGAGGCTATGCGGTCGAGGTCGAGACCTCGGGCACCCTCGAGCCGCCGGCCGCGGCGGACCGCGCCATCCAGTGGAACGTCTCGGTCAAGCTCGCCGGCTCCGGCGTCGCGGAGAGCCGGCGAATCAATCCGGCCGCGATCCGCGCCTTCCTCGCGCGCGAGGCCTGGTGGAAGTTCGTGGTCAGCGAGCCCGGCGAGGTCGGCGAGGTGCTCCGGCTCTGGGAGCGCTTCGGCCTGCCGCGCGAGCGCGTGCTGCTCCAGCCCGAGGGTCTCCGCGCGGACGAGCTCGGCGCGCGGACACCCTGGATCGTGGAGGCGTGCAAAGCTCACGGCTTCCGGTTCTCGCCGCGGCTGCACGTGCTGATCTGGGGGGCCCGGCGAGGCGTCTGATGGACCGTCCCCGCGCGGTGGTCCTGCTCTCGGGCGGTCTCGACTCCACCACCGCCTGCGCGGTGGCGCACACCGAGGGCTTCGAGTGCCACGCGCTTTCGTTCGATTACGGCCAGCGGCACGATCGAGAGCTCGAGGCCGCCCGGCGGGTGGCGGCCGCCCTCGGCGTCAAGGAGCACCTGGTGCTGCGCCTCGACCTGCGGGCGATCGGCGGGTCGGCTCTCACCGCGGACATCCCGGTGCCCAAGGGCCGGAGCCTCGAACCCGGGGGCGAAGGCATCCCCGTCACCTACGTTCCGGCGCGGAACACCATCTTCCTGAGCCACGCGCTAGCCTGGGCCGAGGTGCTCGAGTCACAAGACATCTTCGTCGGGGTAAACGCCCTCGACTACAGCGGCTATCCCGATTGCCGGCCGGAGTACATCGAGGCCTTCGAGCGCATGGCGAACCTCGCCACCAAGGCCGGCGTCGAGGGACGGAGCCGTCTCCGGATCCACGCGCCGCTCATCCACTTGAGCAAGGCGCAGATCATCCGCCGCGGGATCGAGCTCGGCGTGGACTTCGCCCTCACCTGGTCTTGCTACGAGCCCCAGCCCGACGGCCGCGCCTGCGGGCTCTGCGATTCCTGCCTGCTACGGCACAAGGGCTTCGCCGAGGTCGGCCTGCTCGACCCCGTGCCCGCCGTGCGCTGAGCGCCGCAGGTGTCCGACTCCTCCGACGCGCTCGACGTCCTGGGCGCCTTCCCCCGCGAGCGCACGTGGCTCTTGCCGGCGCTCCACGCTCTGCAGCACCGCGACCGCTGGCTCTCGCCCGAGATGCTCGCCGCCGCGGCCGATCATCTGCGCGTGCCGCGCAGCGAGGTCTACGGGGTGGCGACTCACTACCCGGAGTTCAGGCTCGCGAGCCCGGGCCGGCGGGTGGTGCGCGTGTGCGTGGGGCTCTCGTGTCGAGCCCGCAGCGCGCTGGACGTGCTGGCCGACTGCGAGCGCCGGCTCGGGATCGCCGTGGGCGCCACCACCGCAGACGGGGCAGTCACGCTGGAGCGGCTCGACTGCGCCTTCGACTGCGCGATGGCGCCGGTCGTGGAGGTGGAGGGCGCGCACTACGGGCGGGTGGAGGTCACGGCGGTGGGCGCGCTGCTGCACGCAGCTCCGGCCGCGTCCCCTCACCCTGCCCTCTCCCCCGCGGGGGGAGAGGGAAATCGGGGTTCCCACGCCGGCGCGGGTACACCAGTACCCACGCTGATCGTGGGCACGGGCACCTGCGGGCTCTCGGTCGGCGCGGGCGACACGTTCCATGCGCTCCGCGACGAGGCGGCTCGGCGCGGCCTCGCGCTGCGCATCGTCGCCGGCGGGTGCAACGGCATGTGCTGGGCCGCGCCGGTGGTCACGCTGGAGCGCGGCCCCGCGGGGCCGCGGGTCATCGCCCGCGTCGGCGCCACGCAGGCCGCGGCCCTCCTCGACGCCGTCGCCGCCGACGCCGTGGTCGAGAGCCCCGACGTCACCGCATTCCTGGCCGGTCAGCGGCGCGAGCTCATGAGCCGCTGCGGCCTCACCGACCCCGACGACATCGCCGACGCCATCCGCCGCGGCTCGTACGAGATCTTCAAGCGCGCGCTGGCCGAGGCGCGCCCCGAGCGCCTCATCGAGACCGTCAAGCGCGCCGGGCTGCGGGGCCGCGGGGGAGCCTATTTCCAGGCGGCGCTCAAGTGGGAGGGCGCGCGACGCGCATCCGGACCGGTCAAGCACCTGATCGTGAACGGCGAGGAGGGCGAGCCCGGGATCTTCAAGGATCGCCACCTCATGGAGGGCGATCCACACCGCCTGCTCGAGGGCACCCTCCTCGCGGCCTACGCGGCGGACGTCTCGCGCGTCATCGTGTACGTCCATGGCGAAGCCGGGCTGGCGGCCCGGCGCATCGAGCGCGCCCTCGCGCAGGCGCGCGGCGCGGGGCTGGTGGGCGAGCGCGTGCTCGGTAGCGGCTTCTCCGTGCGCGTCGAGATCCGACGCGGCGCCGGCGGCTTCGTGCTCGGCGAGGAGACGGCGCTGATGGAGTCGCTCGAGGGCCGACGCGCCATGCCGCGGCCTAAGCCGCCTTTTCCGACCGAGGCCGGTCTCTGGGGTACGCCCACCGTCATCAACAACGTCGAGACCCTGTTCACCGTGCCCCTCATCCTGGACCGGGGCGCCGAGTGGTGGACCGGGCTCGGTCACGGGCACGGCACCAAGGTCTTCGGCATTTCCGGCCACGTGGCGCGCCCGGGCGTGGTCGAGGCCGAGCTGGGGTTGACGCTACGCGATCTCCTCGAGCGAATCGGCGGGGGCGCGCCGGATGCCCGGCCGCTCACCGCGATCGCGCTGGGCGGGCCCTCCGGCATCCTGGTGCATCCGCGCCGGCTCGACGAGCCGCTGCTGCCCGGGGGCAATCCCAATCCCGGCACCGGCGGCATCGCGGCGCTCCACCCGGGTGTCGCGGTGGCGGATGCGGTGCGTGTGCTCCTCGACTTCAACACCCGCGAGTCCTGCGGCAAGTGCACGCCGTGCCGCGAGGGCACCGCGCGGCTGCGCGACATGCTGGATGGGGGCGCGCCGCTCGCCCAGCGAGCCGTCGCGGAGCTGGCCGAGGTGGTGCGCGTGGCCTCGCTGTGCGGGCTCGGCCAGGCTGCGCCGCTGTCGATCCTGTCGGCGCTGGCCGAGTTCCCGGGCGAAGTGTAGCGGCGCGTTGACCGCTACGTGGCCACGGCCCTGGGCGCGGGGCCGGTGTAATCGGCGCGGGGACGGATCAGTCGGTTGTCGGCGTACTGCTCCATGATGTGCCCGCACCAGCCGGCCACACGGCCCACCGCGAAGATGGAGGTGCAGAAGTCCGGCGGGATGCCGAGCGCGTCGTAGACCACCGCCGAGAAGAAGTCCACGTTTACCGGCAGGCTGGTGCGTGCCTTCATCGCGTCGTAGAGCCGCTCGGCCACCTCGAACAGCTTGCCGCGTCCGGTCGCCTCGGCCATGGATTTGGCCATGCCGCGCAGCACCCGCGCCCGCGCGTCGTCCACCTTGTAGACGCGGTGCCCGAAACCGGGCATGCGAGCCTTCGGGTTGGCCCGATCGCGCTTGGAGAGCGCGGCGCGCGCGCCGAGCCGCGACTCCACGAACGCCTCCGCCCGCTCCGGCTCGCCGATCTCGAGCAGCATCGCCAGCACGTCCTCGTTGGCTCCCCCGTGCCGTGGGCCCTTGAGCGTGGAGATGGCGGCCACGACCGCCGAGTGCAGATCCGCCACCGTGGCGACGGCCACGCGGGCCGCGAACGTGGAAGCGTTGAACTCGTGGTCGGCGTGCAAGGTCAGGATCACGTCGAGGACGCGCGCCACCTCCGGCGAGGGCTCACGGCCGTCGAGCATCGCGAGGAAGTTCGCGGCGTGCGACCCGTCGGGCCGGGCGGCCACCGGCTCGCGCCCGGTGCGGATCCGCTGCCAGGCCGCGACCGTGGCCGGCACCAGATTCATGAGGCGATAGGCCTTGCGCAGGTTGGCCTCGGGCTCGTTGGAGCGCACGTCCAGGTCGGAGGCCGCGGCCAGCGAAACTGCGGTGCGGAGGGCGTCCAGCGGATGGCACTCACGCGGCAGCCGGCGGAGCAGCTCCAGCACCGGCACGGGAAGCGGCCGCGTCTCGGCGAGCCGGGCCGTGAAGGCCGCGCGCTCTGAGCGCGACGGCAGCTCGCCGAACCAGAGCAGGTGGGTGGCGTCTTGGAAGGTCGCGGCCGAGGCCAGATCCGCGATCTCGTAGCCGCGGTAGTAGAGCCGGCCCGCCTCCCCGTCCACCCGGCAGATCGCCGACCGCGCCGCGATCACATCCTCCAGCCCGTCCCTGTACGCCGTCGCCATGGCAGTGTCCTCCCGAGTTGATTATACTTGATTTATATTGATTCAACCAGACGTAACTAGATATGGCCGGTCGAGAATGCCGCGAGCCTGCTAGCATGGGGCCCATGGTCGTGCTGGATGGTGAGGAGTACCTGGCCGGGGACGAGGCGGCAGCGCTACTGGGGGTGAAGCGCGAGACCCTCTACGCCTACGTGAGCCGCGGGATGCTGAAGAGCTACCGCCAGGGCATCAAGCGGCAGCGCCTCTATCGACGCGCGGAAGTGGAGGATCTGGTCCGCTTGGCGCCGTCCTCAGGGGACGGGGACCCCGGCGCACGCAGTGGCCGGCCCATCGAGGTTCCACTGGCGGAATCCTGGATCAGGGAGTAATTCGACGTTCCGCTCACGGCAAGATCCGTAAGTGGCCGCCGATATGGTATAATCCAATCCTGGTAACAGCGCTGAGACCTCACACGTCGCGCCGCTCCTAAGGGCTGGGCTGACACAGCGGCGGAAGGACTAGGCACATATGGCGATCAGTCCCAAGATGCTGGCCGTTTTGCAGAAGGTGGACGCCGCGCGCGCCGAGCACTTCGCTGGCCTCCGGGCAAGCGCGGCGCGCGACGCAGAGCAGGCGCGAGCGCAGAAAGCAGCGAAGAAGGCGCAGGCCGCGAAGAAACCCCCGATCAAGAAGGCACCGCGCCGCGCGAAGTAGCACCAGCACGCCGCTGGCCTGATTTACCTGCCAGTGCTTCTCTGCCACGTTCCTGCGTCAAGATCGGGCGCTATCGGACGCGCCCGCGGAATGGGCCGAGAACAGCGCCATGCAGACCGAATTCTGCGTCGACACGACGTGCCGTCGGGCCATCAGCCTCGGATTGAACGCGACGTTGGTGAGTGACGCTCATCACAACTCGTCTTGCCCAAGCTGGCACACCCGAGCCACCACGTCGTCGTTCGGCCAATCCGCACCGTGACCTTCATGACGGAGCCGCTCGGAGAATCGGGCATTTCCAGCTGACCGGATCAGGAAGTAGGCCCGGGCTCGCCGGCCTGGAAGGCGGCCAGCGACTCCCGGAGCAGGCTCGCGTCCGGATCCCGACGGTCCACGATCCGCCCGAAGCGCGCCCCACAGGGGCACTTGACCACGATCCGGATGTCGCCCGCCTCGGTGGAGTCCGACGCCCCGCGCAGGATCCCGCAGTCGCGATGGACCCGCACGAAACCCCGCAGCTCGGCGTACACGCTCATGGGCTCGCTAGGGTAACAAACCTCGGGGCCGTCGTCGCTCCCCCCCGTGTAGAATGGGGGCGCATTCGGGACTGATGGGGTTCCGATGACCACCGCAACCGTACACGTCTCCGTCGACGACGCCGTCGTAGAGATGCCCGAAGGCGCCACGGTGCTCGAGGCCGTGAATCGCCTGGGCATCGCGCTGCCCCAGCTCTGCAAGGATCCCGATCGTGCCGCCCTCGGCGCGTGCCGCACCTGCCTCGTCCACGTCGAGGGCCAACGGGGCCTGCCGGCGGCATGTCACCTACCCGCGCGCGACGGGATGGTGGTGAGCACCCGCCACCCCGACGCGGCGCGCGTGCGCGCGGCGGTGCTCGATCTCACGCTCTCGATGCTCACGCCCGGCGCGGAGCGCGGCGACTTCCACCAGCTCGGCGCGGCCGCGGCCCACCACGGGCTGCCCGGGTCGGCATACCCGGCTCATCAGCGATTCGAGGTCGACGCTTCCAAATCCTTCTTCGTGCTCGACCGCGAGGCCTGCATCCTGTGCGGCCGGTGCACCGTCGCCTGTGGCGATGTGCAGCGCATCGGGGCAATCTCGCTGATCGGACGCGGACACGAGGCCCGCGTCGGCGTCGCCGGCGACGCGGCCCTGTCCGCTTCGGTGTGCACGTCGTGCGGTCAGTGCGTGGCCACCTGCCCCACGGGCGCGCTCCGCCCCAAGGAGGCGCCGCTGCCCATCGTGCGGGAGGTCGAGACCACCTGCCCGTACTGCGGCGTGGGCTGCGGGATCACACTGCGGGTGCGGGCGGATGGCCGGCTGGCCACCATGGCCGACGATGTGCCCGCCAATGCCTCGAGCGGAGGCACGCTGTGCGTGAAGGGTCGCTTCGCCACCGGCTTCGTGCATTCGCGCGATCGCGTCACCGCGCCGCTCGTGAAGCGGGACGGGCTGTGGCGGGAGGCCTCGTGGGACGAGGCGCTGGACGCCGCCGCCGACGGGTTCGCCCGCAATCGCGGCCGCTTCGGGGCGCTGGCTTCGGCCAAGGCCACCAACGAGGACGGCTACGTCATCCAGAAGCTCACCCGGGTGGTCATGGGCACCAACAACGTCGACCACTGCACCCGCCTCTGCCACTCGCCCTCGGTGGAGGCCATGCTGGTATCGATGGGCTCGGGGGCGACGTCGAACTCCTACCAGGACTACGAGGACGCGGGCTGCCTCCTGGTGGTGGGCGCCGACGCCTCGGCCAATCATCCGGTGATCGCCATCCGCTTCCGGCGCGCGGTCGCCCGGGGGGCGCGGCTCATCGTGGTCAATCCCAAGCGCGTGGAGCTCTGCGACCAGGCCGATCTCTGGATCCACCAGAACCCCGGCACGGACGTGGCGCTGTTCAACGCCATGGCCCGCGTGCTTCTGGACGAAGGGCTCGCCGATCTCGACTTCATCCGGGCCCGCACCGAGGGGTTCGACGACTGGGTCGCGTCGCTCGCGCCGTACACGCTCGAGTACGCCGAGCGGGTGACCGGCGTGCCCGCCGCCGACATCGGGCAGGCGGCGCGGTGGTACGCGCGCCCCCCGTTCTCGGGTTCCTGCCTGATCTGGGGGATGGGCATCACCCAGCACATCAACGGCACCGCCAACGCCCACGCGGTGCTGAACCTCTCGATGGCCGCCGGGCAGATGGGCTTCGCCGGCTCCGGCATCTCTCCGCTCCGCGGCCAGAACAACGTGCAGGGATGCGGCGACGCCGGCTGCGTACCGACCAACCTGCCGGGCTACGCTACCTACGAGCCCGGCGATCTCGACCGCTTCGAACAGGCCTGGGGCGCCCGCCCGCCCGCCGAGCAGGGCCTCGTCGTAACCGAGATGATGGAGGGCTGTCTCGACGGGCGCGTGAGGGCGATGTACGTGGTGGGAGAGAACCCGCTGCTCTCCGAGCCGGATCTCCACCACGCGGAGAAGGCCATCCAGCAGCTCGACTTCCTCGTCGTTCAAGACCTCTTCCTGCACGAGACCGCGGAGCACGCCCACGTCTTCCTGCCCGCGGCGGCCTTCGCCGAGAAGGACGGGACCTTCACCAACTCCGAGCGTCGGGTGCAGCGCATTCGTCAGGCCATCGAGCCGGTCGGCCAGGCCCGGCCGGACTGGTGGATCGCCTGCGAGCTGGCCAAGCGGACCGCGCGCCGCCTCGGCATGCCGGTCACCGGCTTCGACTATCGTCAGCCGTCCGAGATCTTCGACGAGATGGCGAGCCTCTGGCCGAGCGTGCGCGGCATCTCCTACGCCCGGCTCGAGGCGGGGGGACTCCAGTGGCCGTGCCCCACCCCCGAGCACCCGGGCACGCGCTACCTCTACGGCGAGTCGTTCCCCCGTGGCAAGGGGCTGTTCGTGCCGGTGACGCAGACCGCCACCGCGGCCGAGCTACCAGACCCCGAATACCCGTTCGTGCTCAACACCGGCCGCCTGCTCTACCACTGGCACGGCGGCACGCTGACCCGCCGCGTGCAGGGGCTGCTCGAGCTGGCGCCGCGCCTCGAGATCGCGGTGCACCCGGCCGATGCGCGAAAGCTCGGCGTGGACGATGGCGGCGCGCTGCGAGTGGTCTCCCGACGGGGCGAGCTCACCGGGTACGCCCGGGTGACCGAGGCGGTGCGTCGGGGCGCGATCTTCGTCCCGTTCGTGAAGCTCGGCGAATCGGCGGCCAACTTCCTGACCAACGCCGCCTTTGACCCCTCCGCGAAGATCCCCGAGTACAAGGTCTGCGCGGTACGGCTGGAGCGTCTCTAGACGCGTGTCGTCTCGCTCAGGAAGGCGTCCAGCACCTTCGCGAAGGCGCCCGGCGCGTCGAGCACCAGATGGTGGTAGGTGCCCGGAATCTCCACCAGTCGGGCATCGGGCAGGCGGGCCAGGATCTCGTCGGCCATCTCTCGCGGGAGAATCGGCGACAGTTCCCCCCGCACCAGCAGCGTCGGCGCCGTGATATGGCCGAGCAGGGCCCAGCCGTCGGTCGGGCGGCGCCGACCGTTGCAGGCCGGATCGAAGCGATAGAGGAAGCGCCCATCGCGCTGGGTAATGCCCTGACGGGCCAGGTGCTCCAGCAGGCGCGGGTCGGCCACCGTCTCGCGCGGCAGCAGGCGGAAGCTCCGGAGCGCGGAGTCGAGGGTCTCGTGGCGCATCGGTCCTCGGTCGCCACGACGGTGCATGTTCTGGAGCCGCTCGGCCGGGATGGCGGGCCGACTGTCGACCACCACCAGTCGGTCGGTCCGCTCCGGGTGCCAGGCGGCGAAGGCCATCGCGTTGTGGCCTCCCATCGAGTGGCCGATCACGGTCATCCGGGACCAGCCGAGCACGTCCATGGCCGCGACGAGGTCGTCCGCGAAGTCCTCGGTGGCGTAGGCGGGACCCGGTGCCCACTGGCTGGCACCGTGACCCCGTTGGTCGAGGGAGATCACGTGGTATCGGTCGGCGAAGGCCGGCACGACCAGGTCGAACCAGTGGGCGTGCGCGGAGCCGCCGTGGAGGAAGCACAGGGCGGGGCGGCCGGGTTCACCCCACTCGAGCGCGTTCAGGGCCAAGCCCCGAACCTCCAGGGAGCGCGGCCGGGCCGACTCGCAGGCAAAATGGATGGGGTCGGTCATGCGTCGCATTGTACCTACCCGGGCGGCAAGGAATGACGGTCTGCGTTGTCACCTGGCAGACTTTGTCAGCCGGCGGACACTCTGGCCGGCGCGGCGGGAGAGGGGCCACAGGCTTTTCAGTCACTTGGCAGAGCGGGCGGATGGCAAGCGGGTTGCTGACGTGTACCCGGTTGCTCACAATTCCTTTGGATCTACGAACCTCCTAACGGAATAATTTGGGACCACAAATGGATCATCGCCCGCTGCCCGGCTCGCTCTCCTGGAAGACGCTGATCGCCGTCACGCTGGTTGCGGCGCTGGCCGAGGCCGCGGTCCTGTTCCCCTCGGCGCTGTTTCCTCACCTGGCTGCCGCGCTGTCCTGGGACTCGGCGGGCCATGATTCGCCGGCGCCGGAGACTCCGGCCGTCGCCAAGCCCGCGATCGAGACTCCCGCCACGCCCGCACCGGACGCTCCCGCTGCCCCGTCGTCGGAGGTGCCGAAGCAGCGTCGCGGCGAGCCGCGCGTGATCACCGGACGCGTGCTGGACGCCTCGACCGGATCCGCGCTGCGCGGCGCCTCGGTCTGGGCCGGGCCGGCGGAGATCACCACGGACGCGGAGGGACGCTTCACCGCCGGGCCCGTCGAGCCGGGCACCACCGTCTGGGTGAAGTCACCGGGCTACGAGCGCAAGAAGCTCACCAGCGATTCGGCGGACGTCACGGTGAAGCTCGCGCCCCATGCGATCCGCGCCGCCTATCTCACCTACTACGGCGTCGCCGACCGCGGCATCCGCCAACGCGTGCTCGACCTGGTGGCGCGTACCGAGCTGAATGCGGTCGTCATCGACGTGAAGGGCGATCGCGGCCTGATCCCCTATCGCACGACGGTGCAGGCGGCGCTCGACGCAGGCGCGCAGGGCCCGGTCATCATCAAGGACTTCGACGAACAGCTCGCCTCCTGGAAGGCGCTGGGCATCTATACCATCGCCCGCATCGTGTCCTTCAAGGACAACGTCCGCGCCACCGCGCGGCCCGACCTCGCCATCATCGACACGCGCACCGGCAAGCCGTGGACGGACCGCGAGAACCTCGCCTGGGTGGATCCCTTCCGCGAGGAGAACTGGGACTACCTGATCGCGGTTGCGAAGGAAGCGGTCGCCAAGGGCTTCGACGAGGTCCAGTTCGACTATGTCCGCTTCCCCACCGACGGCAAGCTGTCGGCGGCGCGCTACTCGCAGCCCAACAACTCGACCACGCGGCTCCCCACCATCGCCGCCTTCCTGGCGAAGGCGCGGCGCGAGCTGGGGCCGACCGGCGCATTCCTGGCCGCCGACGTCTTCGGCTACACCGCCTTCAACACGAACGACACCGATATCGGGCAGCGCGTCGAGGAGCTCTCGCTGCAGCTCGACTACCTCTGCCCCATGGTCTACCCCTCGGGCTATCACCTGGGGATCCCGGGCTTCCGGAACCCGGTGCAGCATCCCTACGAGGTCGTCAAGGAAAGCGTGCGCCTGACCCGTCAGCGCTCGCAGAACCCGGCGCTGCAGGTTCGGCCGTGGCTGCAGGACTTCAAGGACTACGCCTTCGACAAGCGCATCTTCGGTCCCGTCGAGGTCACGGCCCAGATCCGGGCCGCGAACGACAGCGGCGCGACGGGCTGGATGCTGTGGAACCCGAAGAACGACTACACCGCGGCGGCGCTCCGGCCCAAGACCGCCGCACTCACGAAATCCGTCCAGTAGCCGTGCGCACCGCTCTCGCGTCCGCCCTACTCGCTCTCGGTCTCGGCACCACCGTCCTCGCGGCAGCTCAGACTCCCGCCCCGCTGCCTCCCAACGAGCTGGGCCGGGTGATGATCCTCGAGTACCACAAGATCGACACCCCGGAGAATCGCTGGACCCGCACGCCCGAAAACTTCAAGAAGGACCTCACCCGCCTGTGGGAGCGCGGCTACCGCACGATGGCGCTGACCGACTACCTTGAGGGCAAGATCGCGCTGCCGGTCGGCACCACCCCGGTGATCCTGACCTTCGACGACTCCTCCCCGGGCCAGTTCCGCTACCTCCAGCGCGGCGCCGACTGGGTCATCGATCCGGAGTGCGGCATCGGCATCTTGGAGGCCTTCGCGCGCGAGCATCCGGGGTTCGGCCACGCCGCGACCTTCTACGTGCTGCCGGGCGCCAAGGCGCCGAACCAGCTCTTCAATCAGCCGGAGCTGGCCACCCGGAAGCTCCAGTACCTGGCGAGCCAGGGCTATGAGATCGGCAACCACACGCTGTGGCACGCCGAGCTCGGCCGCTACCCCGAGGCCACCGTGCGCGATCAGCTCGCGACCGCCCAGGAGTGGGTGCAGCGGCACGTGCCGGGCTACCGCTTCCGCACCATGGCCCTGCCCATGGGGAGCTACCCGAAGCAGCTCGCCTGGGCCATCTCGGGCGAGGTCAAGGGGCAGGCGTACAAGCACGAGGCCATCCTGATGGTGGCGGGCGGCGCGGCGCCGTCGCCTTATGCCAAGACCTTCGATCCCTACCATCTGCCGCGGATCCAAGCGCTGGACCACGATCTCGACTACTGGCTCACCTATTTCGACCGCAACCCGGGCGAGCGCTTCGTGAGCGACGGCGATCCGAGCACGATCACGGTGGCGAGTGGCAGCGCGGGCAAGCTGGGCGCGGTGAAGGCGGCGCGGGTGATCGAGCGCAGGTAGCGGGGAGCGCCCCGCCCGGGGCGCTACTTGTAGATCAGGTAGGCCGCACGGCGCTTGAGGAATCCGGCGCTGGCGGGATCGGCCCAGCCCAGGATGCGCGCCAGCGAGTCCCCTCGCAGGAACGACCACATCGCCGACCGGTTGACCAGCAGGTTCTGGATCGCCGCGGGCCGGAACTGGCCCGGATAACGCTCCACCAGCTCGCGGCCGAGGGCCAGCCCGACCGTGACCGGGCGGATCGCGTCACGGTCGGTCACCTGCAGCTGCACTCCACTTACCGACTTCCCTGCATAGACGCTCGAGGTCGGCGTGAAGACCGCCGGCTGGAACTGCACCCCGGCCAGGCCCTTCGCGTTCAGACCGTCGGCCAGGGCCTGCGGATCCGTGATCCAGGGCGCGCCCACCACCTCGAAGGGTATCTCGGTGCCCCGGCCCACGGACAGGTTCGTCGCCTCCAGCAACCCGACACCCGAATAGAGCAGCGCCTGCGTCGGCGTACGGATGTTCGGTGACGGGTTGACCCACGGCAGACCGGTCTCGTCGAACCACTGGCTGCGCTGCCAGTTCTGGAGCGGGATCACGGTCAGACGCACCGGGAGCTTCCGCTCCGCCACCACCATCTGGGCGAACTCCCCGATGGTCATGCCGGTGCGCACCGGGATCGTGTGCGGCGAGGTGAAGGAACGCATGTCGGGATCCATCAGCGGGCCTTCCACCACGGTGCCCGTGATCGGATTGGGGCGATCGAGCACCACGACCTGGATGTTCCGTCGTGAGCCCTCCTCGAGCGTGTAGACGAGCGTGGTGAGGTAGGTGTAGTAGCGGACCCCCACGTCCTGGATGTCGAAGACCAAGGTGTCGATGCCCGCGAGCATCTCCGGCGTCGGCCGGCGGGCCGGGCCGTAGAGGCTCCAGATCGGAAGCCCGGTGGCCGCGTCGCGGCTGTTGGGGATGCCCACGTCGAGCTGCCCGGTCATGCCGTGCTCCGGCGAGAAGAGCGCGCGCATCCGCACCTGGGGCGCGGCCGCGAGCAGATCGACGCCACGGCGCCCCTTCGCGTCCACGCCGGTCTGGTTGGTGATGAGGCCCACGGTGCGCCCGGCGAGCGGCGCGAAGTCGGCCGCCACCAGCCGGTCGAGGCCGGTCAGGACTGGCCCCTCGGGCCGTACCGGCAGGTCCGCGGCGGGAGAGCCGGTCTCGGCCCCGGCGGTGACCGGCACCGGCGGCGGATCCTCGCGAGGCGCGAAGCGCGTCCCTACCGCGGCGCTGACTCGCCGGCGCAGCTCGGCCACGTCGCCCTTGCCGTAGGGATGCACGCGATTGGTGAGCAGGATCATGTAGACCTGGCTCGCTGGGTCCATCCAGATCGCGGTGCCGGTGAACCCGGTGTGGCCGACCGAGCCCATCTGAAAGTAGGCGCCGAGGGTGCGTGAGTAGGGCGAGGAGATGTCCCATCCGAGCCCGCGGGTGGTCTCTCCGATGACGTGCGGGCCGAACATCGCGCGGACCGTCGCTTCCTTGAAGTAGCGCCTGCCGCCGAGCGCGCCACCCGCCAGGAGCATGCGGCAGTAACGGCCGAGATCGCTCGCGGTCGCGAAGACCCCGGCGTGCCCGGCCACGCCGTCGAGCAGGCGCGCGTTGCCGTCGTGCACCACGCCGCGAAGGGGCCCGTGCGCGTTGACCACCTCGGTGGGTGCGATACGCTTGCGCCAGGCGCTGGGCGGCGCGAACGCGGTGTCCCGCATGCCGAGCGGCGTGTAGAAGTGCCCCTGCGCGAAGCGGTCCAGTCGCTCGCCGCTCACCCGACGCACCAGCTCGCCGAGCATGATGAAGCCGGTGTCGCTGTAGAGGAACGTGCTGCCCGGGGGCACCGAGAGGCCGGCCTTCGCCTGCAGCCGCGCCGCCTCCGGGAAGCCGCGGGTCATCGCCTCGTGCGAGGGCAGGTCCGGCATGCCCGCCGAGTGCGTGAGCAGCCGCGCCACCGTCACGTCCTGAAAGGCCGGGGTATTGAACTCCTTCATGTATTTGCCGAGCGGTGCGTTGAGGTCGATCTTGCCCTGTTCCCAGAGCAGCAGCACCGAAGGCGTCGTCGCCACCACCTTGGTGAGCGAGGCGATGTCGAAGATGGTGTCGGCGGTCATCAGCTCGGGAGTCGGGACGGTAGCGCGCCAGCCGAGCACCTTGCGATGCAGGATCTGATCGCCCTGGCCGACCATCAGCACGGCGCCCGGCACCTCGGAGGCCGCGACCGCGTCCCGCACCGCGTCGTCGGCCGCTTGCTGCCAGGCCGCGAGCTGCGCCCGCGCCGGCGCTGGAGCCGAGACGATCAGCGCGACCAGGACAAGGAGGCCTGCGCGAAGGTGCATGACCCTATGATACGAGGTGCCGCGCGGCCGGGCGCGCGAAAATCGCCGAGCTCCGTGCTAGGATTCGCCCGTGGCGCAGCGTGTATTCGTCACGGGTGGCACCGGCTTCGTCGGCAAGTGCGTCGTCCGCGCACTTCTTGCGCAAGGATTTCTCGTTCGCTGCCTCGTGAGGCCCGGCTCCGAGCACGATCTCAAGGGCTTCGAGTCCATCGATCGCGTGCCCGGCGACGTCCTGGAGCCGGACGGCCTCGTCCCGAGCGTCGAAGGCTGCTCGGCGGTCATCCATCTCGTCGGCATCATCCGCGAGCAGCGAAGCCGCGGCGTCACCTTCGAGCGCCTGCACACCGACGCCACCCGACACATGATCGCGCTCGCGCGCGCGGCGGGGGCCAAGCGCTACGTGCAGATGAGCGCGCTCGGGAGCCGACCGGACGCCCGCGCGCGCTATCACCGGACGAAGTGGGAGGCCGAAGAATCGGTCCGCGCGAGCGACCTGGACTGGACCATCTTCCGGCCGTCCATCATCTTCGGGCGCGGGGACGAGTTCGTCTCGGTGCTGGGCCGGCTGATCAAGCGGGCCCCGATCGTGCCGGTGCTCGGCGACGGCCGCTACCGTCTGCAACCGATTCCGGTGGAGCAGGTCGCGGACGGCTTCGCGCGCGCCCTGCGCGTCCCCGCCACGGTGGCCCAGACGTACGAGGTGGCCGGACCCGCGCCCTACGCGTTCGTGGATCTCCTCGACGAGATCGGGCGCGCCCTCGGCCGCTCGCGGGTCCGCAAGATGCACGTGCCCCTCGGGCCGGTGCGGGCGATGACGCGCGCGCTCGACTGGCTGCCGTTCTATCCGGTCTCCCAAGATCAATTGATCATGCTGGAAGAAGAGAGTGTCACGGACCCGTCGCGCTTCTTCGCCGACTTCGGGACCAAGCCCGAGCCGCTCGTCACCGGCCTGCGGCGGATGTTCGGCACACCATGAGCGAGTGGCCGCAGCACGGCGCGTTCCCGCATCAGCACGGAGACGCGCGCGGGCTCATGGAGCGCATCGAGGCCCAGCTTCGCGATCGCATCGCCGAGGCCGCGGAGATGGCCGCGCTCAAGCTCATGGTCGACCTGCGGGCCGCGACGGGCCGGCCGGCGCCCGAGAGCACGAGTATGGCGGACCGCGCCGAGTTCGAGGCCACGACGCGCGCGCTGCTCACGCACCTGCGCGAGGCCTTCCGCGCCGACCTGCCCGAAGCCTTTCGCGGGCGGTTTGGTGAGGTCGAGGCCGCGTCGGCGGACGAGCCGAGCCGGCTGCTCGCCGGCCAGGTCTTCCTCGCCCGGCAGCTTGCCGACTACTGGCAGCGCTTCGAGCGCTATCAGGGCGAGCACGCCGCGCAGCAACTGGCCGAGGCGCGCAAGCCGGGCTGGCTCAAGCGCGTCTTCGGCTCTTCGTAACCGGCTAGGCCGCCCTGAGCTCCGCCGCCTCGGCCGGCGCCGCTTCGGCGCGCCGCCTCAGCTCGGCCAGCACCCAGAGGTCTTCATATTCCCCGAGAGCACGCGTCCACTCGGCATAGCCGTCCAGCAGGACGGTTCGGAGTCCGGTCAGGCGCTCCTCGGATTGCTCGATCCGCATCTTGAGATCGGGCTTGAGGCCGGCGGCCGTATCTTCCCCAGCCCGCGCCGCGATTCGATCGACTAGCCGATTCAGCTCATCTTGTAACAGCCCCTCGAAGTGGCTCATCCCAGCACCTCCCGTAGGACTCATATACTAAACACGTGAGGAGCTATACTGTCAACCGTCTCGTTGGAAAAACCACTTGACGGTCTGAAACATAAGACCTACTGTCGCAACATATGTTGCATTCCTCGATACAGGGTTGGTTGCTGCTGCTGCTCAGCCTACCGCCACGCCCCTCGAGCCTACGCGTCCGCGCCTGGCGCCGCCTGCGCGTGCTTGGCGCGGTGCCGCTCAAGAGCTCCGCCTACCTGCTTCCCGACTCTCCGGATCGCTACGAGTCAGTTCCAGTGGCTGGCCCAGGAGATCCAGCGTGACGGTGGCGACGCCACGCTGCTGCGCGTGGACCACATCGAGAACATGGAGCCGCCGGACGTGGTCCGCCTCTTTCAGGACGCGCGCAATCAGGACTACGCGGATTTGGCCGCGCGCTATCGCCAGCTGCTCAAGGGCCGCCGTCCGCGACTCGGTGAGGAGCTGGCCCGCCTCGCGCGAGACATGGACCGCGTCGGCGAGATCGATTTCTTCGAGGCGCCCGGACGCCGCGAGGCCGACCGCGCGAGGGAAGCCGTCGAGCAGCGTACCGCGACCGGTCGCGCCCGCCCGGCGGGCGCCCCGGCGCCCCTCGATCTCGCGGCCCTCAAGGCCCGGCGCTGGGTCACGCGGCCCCGCCCGCACGTCGACCGGATCGCCTCGGCGTGGCTCATCAAGCGCTTCGTGGACCCCGACGCCACCTTCGTCTTCGCCCCGCCCGACCAGATCCCGGAGGACGCGATCCCGTTCGACATGGCGGGCGCCGACTTCGGCCATCACGGCGAGGATTGCACCTTCGAAACGCTGCTGCGCCGGACCGGACTCCGCGACCGCAAGCTGGCCATCCTCGCCGAGGTCGTCCACGAGGCGGACCTCAAGGATCAGAAGTTCGCGCGTGAGGAAGCCCGCGGCCTCGACCTGGTGCTGCGCGGCTTGCTCAGCGCGATCAAGGACGACCACGAGGCGCTCGCTCACGGCATGATCCTGTTCGATGGCCTCCACGCCACGATCGGAGAGAGGCCATGATCCCGCTGACCGCCTTCGGCCTACTGTGGCGCTTGAAAATCTCCGAACCGCTCTTGCTCGCGGCCTCGCTGCTCGCGATCGCCACGCTGGTCTCGGCTCAGAGCTCGCGGGAATGGAGAACCGGCCAGACCGGTCGCGGCACCGCGCGCTGGATCAGGCAGAGCGGCGGACTCACCTATCAGGGCGGAGCCGCCTTCGGCTGGGCGGTGCT
>DATMMH010000310.1:0-3980 GCA_035569855.1 Candidatus Dormiibacterota bacterium | reverse complement strand
CGATGCCGAGCGTGCGGCGCGAGAGCTCGTAGACCCGCTGGTCGTCGAAGCCGCCCACCCGCCACTTGCCCGCCACCACGTCGTTGTGGAAGCGCACCACGCGCTTGAGCACCGCGAGCATCAGCATCATGGTGTGCTCGGCCACCGCGATCGCGTTCGCGCCGCCGTTGTTGGACACCGGCACGCCGGCCTTGCGCGCGGCCTCGATGTCCACCCGGTCGTAGCCCGCGGATAGCAGCTGCACCAGGTTCAGCTTCGGGGCGGAACGAAAGAACTCACCGCCCATCTGCCGGGCCAGGCCCAGGTAGTACTCGGCCTCGGCGGCGGCCGCGTAGAACTCGGGCGTGCCGATGTCGACGATCATCAGCTCGAAGCCCTGGGGGGTGAGCGAGCGGGCGATCTCGAGGACCGCGTCGGACTGCTTCGGCGCGAACAGGATCTTGGTGGCCATGGTCTATTGCTCCGCGAGGGGAATGGTGGCGGTGAGACAGGGCTGGCTGCCGTGGACGCGCGTGGTGTGTCCCTTTCCCGTGACGTCCTCCACGAGCCGAGCGTCGCCCGGCCCGAAGAGATGCTTGGAGCCGTCGCCGAGCCCGATCTCGAGCTGCCCGGAGAGGATGATCACGAACTGGCGGCGCGGCGCCGGATGCCAGTCGATGAAGTTGCCGACCGGGCTCTCGCGGAACGAGATCTGCGTCGTGCCGAGCCCGTTGGTCCACGCGGGGGTCTTGCCGAGATCGATCGGTTCGATGTGGGACTGCCCGTCGGGGCCCGTATAGAGCCGGAATGTCTTCATCGCGACATCTCCTTCCGTGGCCTCTGCCTCGCGGGCCCGTATCGCCTTGTGGGATGAGCGCGCGGATTATATCATCGGGCCCGGCGCTTGCCCGGGAGGGCTGCCATGCGACGGCTCGTTGCGGTGCTCGTCGGCTTCGCGCTCCAGCCGTGGCTGGCCACGGCCGGAGCCGCGCCGGCGCCTGCCTCCGCGCCGGCCGGGCAGATGACCTGGGCGGTGCACTTCACGCTGGCCCCGCGCTGGCTCGATCCCTCCGAGAGCGAGGGCTCGATCACTCCGTTCCTCACCCTCTACGCCGTCCATGACGCGCTGCTCAAGCCGATGCCGGGCGGGGCGAGCGCGCCGAGCCTGGCCGAGTCGTGGTCGCTCTCGCCCAACGGGCTGGTCTACGACTTCACGCTGCGCGCCAACGCGCGCTTCCACAACGGCGAGCGGGTGACCGCGGAGGACGTGAAGTTCTCCTTCGAGCGCTACCGCGGCGCCAACGCGGCGACGCTCCGTGAGCACGTCCAGGAGGTCCGCGTCGTCGACCCACGGCACGTGCAGTTCCACTTGAAGGAGCAGTGGGCGGACTTCATCACCTACTACGGCACCACCGCGACGAGCGCGGGCTGGATCGTGCCGAAGAAGTACGTCGAGCAGGTGGGCGACGAAGGCTTCAAGAAGGCGCCGATCGGGGCGGGCCCATATCGCGTCGTCTCGCTCAATCCGGGCGTGGAGCTGACGCTCGAGGCCTTCGACGGCTACTGGCGCAAGATCCCGAGTGTCAAGCGGCTCGTCTTCCGCAGCCTGCCCGACGAGACCACGCGCGCGGCCGCGCTCAAGCACGGCGACGTGGACGTCGCCTACTTCATCAATGGGCCGATCGCGGAAGACGTGCGCCGCACCCCCGGTCTCCGCCTCACCGCGGTGCGCAGCAACACGATCTTCTTCCTCGACTTCCGCGGCCAGTGGGAGCCGGGCTCGCCCTGGCAGGATCAGCGCGTGCGCACCGCGGCCAGCCTCGCCATCGATCGCCGCGCGCTCAACGAGGCCGAGCAGCTCGGCTTCGCCGGCATCACCGGCAACGTGGTCCCGCGCGGGCTCGATTTCGCCCTGCCGATCGAGCCGGATCCCTACGACCCGGCCCGGGCCAAGCGCCTGCTCGCGGAGGCCGGGTTCCCGCGCGGGCTCGACGGCGGCGACTTCACCATCGCGCCGCCCTACGAGTCCACCGGGGAGGCCATCGCGGGCTACCTGGCCGCGGTTGGCATCCGGCTCAAGATCCGCACCATGGAGCGCGCCGCGTTCTTCTCCGCGTGGCCGCAGGGCCGGTTGAAGGGCCTCGTCTTCGGTGGGCTCGGCCCCGCCGGCAACGCGGCCACGCGCCTGGCCATCATCGCGGTCAAGGGCGGCCCCTACACCGCGGGCGTGCTCCCCGAGGTGCAGGACCTTTTCGAGCGCCAGTCGCGCGAGCGCGATCGCAAGAAGCGCGAGGAGATGCTGCACCAGATCCAGCGCATCCTGAGCGAAAAGAAGATCTTCGCGCCCATCTGGGAGAACGGCTTCATCCGCGGCGTGGGCCCGCGCGTGGAGGAAGCCGCGCTCACCCTGATTCCGGCCTATCCCTACTCGGCCCCGTACGAAGACGTCCGGCTCAAGCCATAGGCCCAAGCCAGAGGAGAATTCCATGCGCTACGAGATGATCTCCGCCGATTGCCACCTCGATCTCTGCTGGCTCCCGCCGGATCTGTTCACCACCCACGCGGCCCCCGCGCTGCGCGACCGCATGCCGCACGTGATCGACCGCCCGAAGGGGCCCACCTGGGTCACGCGCAAGGGGGCCGACCTCGGCCTCGCGTGCGGGATGGGCTCGGCCGGCCGCGAGTACGTGCCGGGCCGCATCCACCGCGCGGACCGCATGGCCGAGACCGGCCTCTACGCGGACGGCAAGCGCGGCATCCGTCGGCTCACCGACCCGGAGCTGCGCCTGCGCGACCAGGACCTGGACGGCGTGCAGGCGGAGGTGCTCTACGGCATCCTCGGCGCGACCGGGCGGATGAACGATCCGGAGGGAGTGGTCGAGGTGATCCGGGTCTACAACGAGTGGCTGGCCGATTTCTGCTCGACGCATCCGGAGCGCTTCGTGGGGCTCGCGTCGATCCCGAACGCGCCCATCGACGCGGCCGTCGCCGAGGTGGAGCGGGTGGCCAAGCGCGGCGCGGTGCGCGGGCTCGACATCGCCAACTCGCCGGACCTCACCCCGCTCTGGGATCCGTACTGGAACCCGCTCTGGGAGGTCATCCAGACCAGCGGCCTGCCGCTGCACTTCCACACCATCGGCAGCCGCCTGCCCGAGAATCTGCAGAAGCTCGTGTTCGTGGGCTCGGATCCCTCGCGCGGGGCCGCGGACATGACGCCCGAGGATCGCCGCGCTTCGCGCGTGGCCTTCGCGACCCACATCACCGGCTTCCAGATCAACATGGCCAACATTTTGATGGCGATGATCTACGGCGGCGTGCTGGAACGTTATCCACGCCTTCGCGTCGTCCTGGGCGAGGCAGGTATCGGGTGGATCCCCTACATCCTCTGGCGCATGGACGGCGAGTGGGAGGACCAGTTCAAGGATCTCTCCCTCACGATGCCGCCCAGCGGGTACTGGAAGCGCCAGGTCTGGGCGACCTATCAGACCGATCCGGTCGGGGTGAAGCTCCTCGACGAGCTGGGCGTGGACAAGGTCATGTGGGGCTCCGACTTCCCGCATCCGGACGGCGTGTGGCCCGACTCGCGCGAGTACATCGCCCGCGAGCTGGGGCATCTTCCGGCGGGGGTGCGGCACAAGATCGTCTGCGACAACGCCGCGCGGCTTTACGGCTTGGCGTAGGCGCGTCGACGTCTCGGGGGGCGGGGAGGCCGGGGGAGGGGGGCCGACTGACCACGGTCCGCTTTGCTCCGGCGACTTGGGGAGGAGTTCCCAATCGGGGTGGGTCGCGGCCTCCTCATGGTTGGCGGGAACGGGTCAGCTGGCCCCCCTCCCCCGGCCTCCCCGCTCCCCGGCCCTCTCCGCCCACCTCCCAAGCCAATTCGAGGCTGGAGGATCCTGAAGGCGGGAGGAAGGCGGCTGCGATGTCGCGAAGAGGCGCGGGCGAGAGGGGAGGGGCCGGCGAGGGGCGGGGCGGGCCAGGCGGGCGAGGGGGCTGGGGGG
>DATMMH010000309.1:0-7174 GCA_035569855.1 Candidatus Dormiibacterota bacterium | reverse complement strand
AGAGACCCGTCGATCAGCGCCCCGGGCCCGGGCACTACCGTGCCTACACACCGCGCCCCTTCACCCGGGCCGAGCGCGACTCCGTCACCATCCTGTTCGGTGGCCTGCACTGGCGGGTGGAGCGCGTCCTCCAGGCGGTGCTGGAGAACGGCGGGCACAAGGCTCGCGTGCTGCCGGTGGCCACCAAGGATGACCTGTTGACCGGCCGCGAGGTGGCCGACATCGGCCAGTGCTGCCCGACCAGCTTCACCACCGGCAACCTGGTCAACTTCCTGAAGAAGGAGTCGCGCGAGGTCGGCGCGGAGGAAGTGAACAAGCGCTACGTCTACCTCACCGCCGGCTCCTGCGGGGCTTGCCGTTTCGGGCAGTATCACCAGAGCTACGAGCTGGCCCTGCGCAACTCCGGGCTCGACGCCTTCCGCATGTTCCTCCTCGCCCAGGATCAGCTCGACCAGAAGGCGGCGATGGGCGACGGCCTCAACCTCAACCTGCCGGTCACCCTCGGGTGCCTGTGGGCGATCTTCTCCACCGACCTCGTCCAGGATCTCGAGTATCAGGTGCGGCCCTACGAGGTCGTTCCCGGACAGACCGACGCGGTGGTGAAGGAGTCGGTGGAGCTGCTGTACGAGGCGTTCCGCAACCGTCCGTCGCGCGGGCCGTGGCGGTCGGTCGCCTGGCACCTCACCACCGGCTACTTCGCGAAGGTCATGCGGCAGATCCGGCGCAAGTTCGACGCCATCGAGGTGGATCGCCTGCGGGTGAAGCCGATCGTGAAGATCACCGGCGAGTTCTATCTCCAGACCGTGGAGGGTGATCCCAACTACAACATCCACCGGTGGCTCGAGACCGAGGGGGCCGAGGTGTACCCGGCCGGCATCACGGTGTGGATGGACTACCTGCTGCGCTTGGGGCTGCAGCGCTTCGAGGACTACTCGGGCATCGAGAAGGGTGCGCGGCTCAAGCTCGGCCTCGGCCGGACCGTGCAGGCCATCTACCGCGCGACCTTCGCGCGCCTCCGCCGCGCCATGGGCGATCTCCCCCACGAGCTGCCGTACCAGCTCGAGCTGCGCCGACTCGCCGCGCCCTACTTCCACAGCCGCCTCGACGGCGGCGAGGGCGACATGCTGGTGGGCAAGGCGATCTGGGCGCACCAGAAGAAGAAGGCCCACATGATCTGCGAGCTGTCGCCCTATTCGTGCATGCCCAATACGATGTCCATCGGGGCGATGGCGGGCGTGATCGGCAAGTACCCGGATCTCCTCTACGCCCCGCTCGAGATCAAGGGCGACGCGGAGGTGCACGCGCTCTCGCGCTGCCAGATGATCCTCACCGAGGCCAAGAAGCGGGCCCAGCGCGAGTTCGACGAGGCGCTCGCCCGCACCGGCATGACGCTGGACGAGGTGCGCGCCTACCTGGACGCGCACCCGAAGATGAAGCGCGCAACCTATCGAGTGCCGCACGCCGGCTGCGCGGGCGTCGCGGCCAACCTGGTGCTGGACGTGGCGCGGAAGGTCGGGCGGCGGGCCACCGCATGAAGCTCATCGGAATGGACGTCGGCTCCACCACCGTGAAGGCGATGGCGATCGAGGACGGGCGCGTGCTCTGGCAGGACTACCAGCGGCACAACACGCGCCAGGCCGAGAAGGTGCTGGAGTTCCTCGGCCGCATGGAGGAGGAGGCGCAGGTCGTCGCGGGACGCGACCGGGTGTTCTTCACCGGCTCCGGGGCCGGCCTGCTCGGCCCGCTGGTCGGCGCCAAGATGATCCAGGAAGTGGTCGCGGTGGCCGCCTGCGTGGAGAAGCTCCATCCGGACGTCCGCTTCGTCTCCGAGATCGGCGGCGAGGACATGAAAACGATCTTCTTCACGCCGACCGGCACCGGCCGCTCCAAGCAGGTGTACATGCAGTCGGCGTGCAGCGGCGGCACCGGCACCTTCATCGAGAAGACCGCGCGCAAGCTCCAGGTGCCGACCGAGAAGCTCGCCGAGCTGCCCTACGAGGGCATGAGCCTCCACAAGGTCAGCAGCAAGTGCGGCATCTTCGCGGAGACCGACGCGAACAGCCTGGTGAAGACCGGGGTGCCGGTCGAGGAGATCATCGCGAGCCTGTTCGAGGCGGTGGTCTACCAGAACCTGGCCACGCTGACCAAGGGCAACACCCCGTCCCCGGAGGTCCTGCTGCTGGGCGGGCCCAACCTCTTCTTCAAGGGACTGCGGGAGGCCTGGCGTCACCATCTCGCGAAGCTGTGGGAGCAGCGCAAGCTCGCGCTCCCCGAAGGCCGGGACCCGGCGTCCTTCATCACGGTGCCGGCGGAGGCGCTCTACTACGCCTGCCTCGGGTGCGTGGAGATCGGCGCGGGCGAGGCCGACGGCGTCGCGGTGTACGAGGGGCGCGACCGGCTGCGCTGGTGGGTGGAAGAGGGCCAGCAGGAGCAGAAGGCCAAGGCGGGCGGGCGCGCCCTCGTGGCCTGCGCGGACGACCTGACCTCGTTCGTCGCCGAATACGACCTCAAGCGCAAGGCGACCGGCCGCGCCGCCGCGCAGCTGGCGGGGCCGGTCCTGATCGGCTGCGACTTCGGCAGCACCACCGCCAAGGCGGTAGTGCTCTCCCCCGAGCGCGAGATGCTCTTCACGTGCTACGCGCTCTCCAAGGGCAATCCCATCGAGGACGCGCAGGCGCTGTTCCGCCAGGTGCGCGAGGTTGGCTTCGCCGAGGTCGGCGGGCTCGCGCTCACCGGCTACGGCAAGGATCTGTTGAAGGACGTGCTCGGCGCCGACATGGCGGTGGTGGAGACGGTGGCCCACGCCACCGGCACGCTCCACTTCTACCCGGACGCGGACGTGATCTGCGACGTGGGCGGCACCGACGTCAAGATCATGATCCTGCGCCAGGGCACGGTGGCGGATTTCCGGCTGAACTCGCAGTGCTCCTCGGGTAACGGGGCGTTCCTCCAGGGGGTGGCCGAGCGCTACGCGATCCCGCTCGAGGCCTACGCCGAGAAGGCGTTCGAGGCCAAGGCGATGCCGACGCTCGCCATGGGCTGCGGGGTGTTCCTGCAATCCGACATCGTCAACCAGCAGCGCAAGGGCTGGTCCGCCGAGGAGATCATGGCGGCGCTCGCCGCGGTGCTGCCGATCAACGTGTGGATCTACGCGGGCCAGCTCCAGAACCTGAGGGCGGTCGGACGCAAGTTCGTGCTCCAGGGCGGCACCCACCGCAACATGGCGGTGGTGAAGGCCCAGGTGGACTTCATCCGCGGCAAGGTCCCCGAGGCCGACGTCGTCCTGCATCCCTACTCGGGCGAGGCGGGGGCCATCGGGGCGGCGCTCTGCGCGGCGGACTGGCGGCAGGCGAAGCAGCCGAGCCGCTTCCGGGGCTTCGAGGCCATCGCGGCGCTCACCTACACGAGCACGACCGCGGCGGATACGGTCTGCAAGTGGTGCCCGATCAACTGCACGCGCACCTTCATCGACGTGCAGCTCCCCGGCGCGAAGGGGAGGCCGTGGAGCAAGCTGCCGCTCGCGGCCGGGTGGGAGCGGGTGATCAGCGGCAACTCCTGCCCGAAGGGGCTCGTCGAGGACGTCAACGAGCTGCGCGAGGTGAAGGCCAAGCTGGAGGAGGTCAAGCGTGACTACCCTAACGTTGCCGAGATGGTTCGGAAGGACGCGTTCCGCCGCTCCCGCGCGGGATCCGAGGCCGTCGCGGGCTAAGCTCCGGATCGGCATCCCGCGCGTCTTGAACCTCTGGTCCACCCATCAGTTCTGGGTGGGCTTCTTCGGCGAGCTGGGGGTCGAGGCGCGCCAGCTCGTCTTCTCCTCCGACACCTCGGAGGAGCAGGGGCGCCAGTTCGGCAAGGGCCGCGGCACCGTGGACTGCTGCTATCCGGTGAAGTGTATCGCCGGCCACTACGGCGAGCTGATCTTCGGCCAGCGCGAGAAGCTCGACGTGCTCTTCTCCCCGATGATCTACAACCTCCCGTCGTTCCTGTCGGGACACGTGGCCCGCACGCTCACCTGCCCGCGGGTCATGGCCGCGCCCGAGAACGTCAAGGCCGGCTTCATGAAGGAGCGCGACGTGTTCGCCGAGCAGGGCATCCGCTACGCGGCGCCGTTCGTATCGCTCGACGAGCCCAGGCTCGTGCCCAAGCAGCTCTGGGAAGGCCTGGGGGACGTGATCCCAGGGCTCACCGATGAAGAGACCGGGCGCGCGGTGGAGGCGGGGTACCGCGCCCTCACCGAGTTCAACGCCCGCCTGCGGCGCAAGGGGCGCGAGGTGCTCGAGTGGTGCGCCCGCGAGGATCGGCCGTGCCTGCTCGTGCTGGCCCGCCCGTATCACATGGACCCGGGAATCGGGCACGAGATCGAGGTCGATCTGCAGGCCTACGGGTACCCGGTGCTCTGGGCGCAGTACTTCCCGATCGACACCGATCTGATGGACTGGGCCTTCGGCGAGGACGTCCGTGCCGGCCACATCCGGTCGCCGTTCGACATCCGCGACGTCTGGCCGTCCTCCTACAGCAGCAACACCAACGAGATCCTCTGGGGCGCGAAGGCCGCCGCCCGCATGCCCTGGGTCGCGTGCGTGATCCGACTCGCCAGCTACGAGTGCGGCATGGATCAGCCGACCTACACCCCGGTGCAGCAGATCGTGGAGCGCTCGGGCACCCTCTTCTTCTCCTTCCAGGATCTCGACTCGACCAAACCCGCCGGATCGGTGAAGATCCGGGTGGAGACGATCACCCACTACCTCGAGAAGTACGCTCGCGAGATCATCCAGAAGAAGAAGGCCGCGATGGGCCCGGGCTGCCCCCTCCTGACTCCCGCGGAGGCCGCGGCCCGCTAGCTCTTTGACAGGGGGTCTCCGGGCCGCCTACACTCGGCGGAGTGACGCCGGTGACTCCTCGCCGCCAGCCTTCCGATCACCCTAGCCGGGGCCGAGCCGCATGATGCGACGGCGCCGGCTGTTCTGGAAGTACACCACCTTCTTCGTCCTGCTGGTCACCGCCGAGCTGCTGGCCAGCGGGATCACCGAGCTCTACTTTTCCTACCAGGAGAACCAGGCCGCCCTCGTCGCCCTGCAGCGTGAGAAGGCCCTGGCCGCGGCCTCCCAGATCGAAAACTTCATCAAGGAGATCGAGCGACAGATGGGCTGGGTCACCCAGCCCCAGCGCGCCGTCGCGGGCACCACCCTCGAGCAGCGCCGCTTCGATTTCTTCCGTCTGCAGCGCCAGGTGCCCGCCATCACCGAGGTCAGCTACATCGACGCCACCGGGCGAGAGCAGCTGCGCGTCTCCCGCCTGGCCATGGACGCGATCGGCGGCGAGGCCGATCTCTCCCGCGATCCGAGGTTCGTCGAGGCGAAGGCGCGGCGCGTCTACCGCGGGCCGGTGTATTTCCGCAAGGAGTCCGAGCCCTACATGGCCATCGCGATCGCCGAGGGCGGTCAGGCCGGCGGCGTCACCGCGGCGGAGGTGAACCTCAAGTTCATCTGGGACGTGGTCTCCCAGATCAAGATCGGCCGCGCGGGCCAGGCCTTCGTGGTGGACGGCCGGGGCTCGCTCATCGCCCATCCGGACATCAGCCTGGTGCTCCAGAAGACGGACCTCACCCGGCTCGAGCAGGTGAAGGGCGCGCTGGCGGGTCAGCCCCAGCCCGGCGAGACCGCGCCCGGCGGCATGATCGCCCGCAACCTCCGCAACCAGCAGGTGCTGACCGCACACGCCACCATCGCCGGGCTCGGCTGGACGGTCTTCGTGGAGCAGCCACTCGAGGAGGCCTTCGAGCCGCTGCGCGCCTCGGTGAAGCGAACCGTGCTGCTGCTGATCCTGGGCGTGGTGCTCTCGGTGGGCGCGAGCCTGATGCTCGCCCGCACGCTGGCCCGTCCGATCCGGGCCCTCCAGGCGGGCGCGGCCAAGATCGGCGAGGGCAATCTGACCGACCGCATCGAGGTGAAGACCGGCGACGAGCTCGAGGTGCTGGCCGATCAGTTCAACAGCATGGCGACCAAGCTCCAGGAGTCCTACGCCGGCCTGGAGCGCAAGGTCGAGGAGCGCACCCACGAGCTGCAGGAGGCCCTCGAGCAGCAGACCGCGACCTCCGAGATCCTCGGGGTGATCAGCAGCTCTCCCAACGACCTGTCGCCCGTCTTCGACGCGATCCTCGCGAGCGCGATGCGGCTCTGCGAGGCCCAGACCGGCATGCTATATCTCTTCGACGGTGAGGCATTCAAGCCGGCCACCCATCGTGGCGCCAGCCCCGAGTTCGTGAGCTTCGTCGGCGACCGCAAATTCATTCCGGGTCCCAAGACCGGCCTCGGGCAGCTCGTGCGTGAGCGCTCCGCGGTCCAGGTGGCGGACATCGCGGCGGATGCGGCCTACGCCGAGCGGGATCCCCTTCGGGTCGCCACCGTCGATCTGCTCAGGGCGCGGACGTTCCTGGCGGTGCCGATGCTCAAGGAGGGCGCGCTGATCGGCGCGATGGTGATCTACCGGAAGGAGGTCCGGCCGTTCGCCGACAAGCAGATCGACCTGGTCGAAACCTTCGCGGATCAGGCGGTGATCGCGATCGAGAACGTGCGCCTGTTCCAGGAGCTGCAGGCGCGCACCCAGGACCTCTCGCAATCGCTCGAAGAGACCGGCGTCCTCAGCGAGGTCATCCGGGCGGTCAGCTCGTCGCTCGACCTGCGGGAAGTGCTCGACACGGTGGCCCGGCGCGCGGTGGCCCTCTCGGGCGCGGACGGCTGCGGGATCTTCGAGCTCAGTCCGGGGCGCAGGGCCTTCGACGTCCTGGTGAGCCAGGGGCTCAGCCGGGAGTTCGTGGAGGGGGTGGTCGGGCTGCCCGTCGACCTCGACGCAGGGAGCACGATCGGGCGGGCCAGCGAGACCGGCGACGCGGTCCAGATTCCCGATGTCCGGGACACCCCGAACTATCCCTTCCGCTCCGTCTTCCTCGCGGAGGGGTTGCGGTCCGTTCTCACGGTGCCGATGAGCGAGGGCGACGTCGTGCGGGGCATCGTCCTCCTGCGGCGGACTCCCGGGGAATTCGGCGAGCGGGTGGTGAACCTCATGAAGGCTCTGGCCAACCAGTCGAAGGTGGCCATCGCCAACGCGCACCTCTTCCGCGAGATCGAGGAGAAGGGCCGGCAGCTCGAGATCGCCAACCGCCACAAGTCCGAGT
>DATMMH010000308.1:0-6428 GCA_035569855.1 Candidatus Dormiibacterota bacterium | reverse complement strand
AAGCAGTACGCGACGCGGTCGGGCGCCCAGGCGGCTCTCCGTCCGACGTCGCTCGAGATCGGAGCGGGGGAGTTCGTTTCGATCGTGGGGCCGAGCGGGTGCGGCAAGACCACGCTCATGAAGATGGTCGCCGGGCTCCTGGCGTGCACCCGCGGGGAGATCCGGATCGACGGGGTGCCGGTCCACGAGCCGCCCGACGGGGTGGGGATGGTTTTCCAGACCCCGACCCTGCTCCGGTGGCGCACGGTGCTCGACAACGTGCTGCTGCCCGCCGCGGCGGGCCGGCGGCCCCGCGCGCGGTACGAGCCGATCGCTCGCGACCTGATCCGACTGGTCGGCCTGGAGGGCTTCGCCGAGCACTATCCGCGGGAGCTCTCCGGGGGCATGCAGCAGCGGGTCGCGATCAGCCGAGCGCTGCTGCTGGAGCCGCGCCTGCTGCTGATGGACGAGCCCTTCGGCGCGCTCGACGCCATGACCCGCGAGGAGATGAACCTCGAGCTGCAGCGGATCTGGAACGAGCGGCCGAAGACGGTGCTGTTCATCACCCACTCGATCGACGAGGCGGTGTTCCTCTCCGATCGGGTCGTGGTCATGACCGCGCGGCCGGGCGGGGTGCGGGCGGTGCTCGACATCGAGCTGCCCCGTCCGCGCACGCTGCACGTGCGCGAGCATCCCCGGTTCGTGGAGTACGTCGGCCGCATCCGGGACCTGATCTTCAGCAACCAGCGCAAGTCGGAGGAGGCGCGATGAGCGACGGGGCGGCGCATCAGAGCCTGCGGGGCTTTCTCTCGGTGCTGGAACGCGTCCATCCGGGCGAGGTGGTCCGCGTCGCCGAGCCGGTGGACATCGCCTATCAGATGCAGGCGCTCGCGCTCGAGCTGGAGCGACGCCGGCGCTTCCCGGTGCTGTTCTTCGAGCGGGTGCGCGGGCACTCGATCCCGGTGGTGTCGAACGTGATGGCGAGCCGGAAGGGGCTGGCCGCGGCCCTGGGCGTGGGAGAGGCGGAGCTGCCCGAGACGTACGCGGCGCGCCTGAAGGAGCCGGTCAAGCCGGTGCTGCTGGAGCGCCCGCCCTTCCCGGTGGACGTGCGGCGCGGGGACGCCGCCGACCTCGGCGCGCTGCCCATCCCGATCTACTTCCCGGGCGACGGCGGGCCGTACCTGACCGCGGGCCTCCTGATCGCGCGCGATCCGGCCACCGGCGTCGCCACCGCCGGCTTCCACCGCTTCCAGATCAAGGACCGCAACCGTCTGGCGGTGAGCCTCCACTCCAGGCGTCGCATGTACGAGTTCCAGCAGCGCGCCGAGAAGGCGGGCCGGAGCCTCGAGTGCGCCATCGCCATCGGCCTGCACCCCGCGGTCGGCATGGGCTCGCTCTCGTATCCCGCGCCGGAGATCTCGAAGTTCGAGGTGGTGGGCGGGCTCCTCGGCGAGCCGATGCAGCTTCGCCGGGCCGAGACGATGGATCTGGAGGTCCCGGCCTGGGCCGAGATCGTGATCGAGGGCGAGATCCTGCCCGCGGTGCACGAGCCCGAGGGGCCGTTCGGGGAGTTCACCGGGTATTTCTCGCGTCGCAGCACCAACAACGTGTTCATGGCGCGCGCGATCGTGCCGCGGGAGGGCGCGTGGTTCCACTCGATCGCCTCCGGCCGCGCCCCGGATCACATCCTGCCGCTGGGAGTCCTGCGCGAGGCCGAGATCCGGAACGCGCTCCGACGGGTCATCCCCGGAGTGCGCGCGGTGCACGTGCCGACCTCGGGCGGAGCCTCGTTCACCGCCTACGTGTCGATCAAGCAGACCCGCCCCGGAGAGGCCAAGCACGCGATCCCGGTCGTCCTCGGGGTGGATCACTACCTCAAGCTGGTGGTGGTGGTGGACGACGACATCGACGTCTTCGACGAGTCGGACGTGCTCTGGGCCATGGCCACCCGGGTCCAGGCCGACCGGGACCTCACCGTGATCAGCGGAAGCCTGGGCGCGATTCTCGATCCCTCGGCGAGCCCGGAAGGGCTCACCGCCAAGCTCGGCATCGACGCGACCCGGCAGTTCGGGCAGGACGCGGCCGAGAAGCTCGTCATGAGCGAGGCGCCCATGGAGTGGGCGCGGCGGGTCGCCGACCGGATCGGCGGCGCCTGAGCGGCTAGCGCCGCGCGGTGAGCCGGCGGAACGAAGCGCCGTACTCGAAGCCGTAGCCGGCGGCCAGGTCCGCCGCGTTCTTCTTCACCCGCTCCCCGATGGTGGCGCCCTCCGGCACGTTGAAGCCGGGCATCTGGCTCTGGTGACGGACGAGCGCGGCGATCTGGCGGTCGATCCCCGCGGTGACGTCCACGATCACGTCCGGCTCATCGGCGCCCCAGTACCAGAGCTCGCGCACCTTGTGGGGCTCGAGGCCCTCCCGGGTGATCTGCTCGGGGAAGTGCAGGTGATCGCGCGCGTAGGGGTACACCGCGTCGGTGGTCGCGATACCGGCCTTGCGGTGGTCGCGGTGCTGGAATCCCTTGATCCGGTGCGGATCGTGGACGAATACGGTATGCGGCCGGTGGCGCCGGATGGCCCGCACCACGTCGCCCAGGAGCTCGCGCGTGTCCTCGAGCTGGCCGTCGGGGTAGCCGAGCATCTCCACGTGGCGGACGCCCATGAAGTCGGCGGCCGCGCGTTGCTCCTGGGCCCGCCTGGCGACGAGCTCGGCCCGGCCGAGGTCGCGGTCGGCGGTGCCGGCCTCGCCGTTGGTGCACAGCACGTAGGTGACGTCGCAGCCGGCGGCGACCCACCGGGCGATGACCCCGCCCGAGCCGATCTCGGCGTCGTCGGGGTGGGCGAACACCACCATGGCGGACTCGGGCACCTCGGTCACGATCTCGAGCTTGCGGTCGGTATGGTCGGGCATGAGGTCGATCTTACCCGGTTCCGGCCTCGGCCCGAAGTGGAGGCTACGCGTCGTGGACGGCCGCGAGAACCCGGGGCAGCGCGGCGAGGACCTCCTGGAGACACCCGCGCACCCGCGCGATGTTCTCCTCCGCCTTCTCCGGAATGCCCCCGCGGGAGACGTGGGCGATGAACTCCTCCCGGCTGGTCGTCATCAGGAGCGCCGCGTTGACCTCGAGCTGGAGCGCGTGGACGCGCCGCGAGGCGGGCCGACCGAAGGTGGCCACGATGTTGCCGCCGGTGTAGCCGCTGACGTTGTCGTGGACCTCGAAGCCGTGACGCGTGAAGATCCCGGCCACCGCGGCCGCGAGCTCGGGGGCGCAGGTGGCCCCGTGGCGGGTGCCGATGATGACCTGGTGGCTCCCCATCCGGCGCGGGCTGCCGGTGTGGCCGTCGAGGAGCATGGCGTAGCCGTAGGCGCCGTGGAGCTGGGCGAGCAGATGGTCGAGCGCCGCGTAGTACGGATCGTAGAGGGCTTGCAGCCGCTCCTCCAGATCGGCGAGCCGGAGCGGGCGCGTGAAGATGGGCGTCTCGCGCATGGTGTGGGTGCGCACCACGCCGCGGCGCGAGCGGACCTCGCCGGCGTGCTGCTCGAAGTCGTCGCGGCGGCGGTTGACGTCCACGAACATGCGCGAGAACGGGGTCGCCAGCACGGTGGCGCCGTGCTCGTCCAGGTCGCGGTAGAGATCGCCCACGAACGTGTCGGCGAACCCGTAGGCGAAGGTCTCGAACCAGGGCTCGGAGTAGTCGTCGCGGGTGATGTGGGGTAGCGGCCGGGTGCCGTAGTGGGGCACGCTCACCAGCACCGGGGTGCGCTTGCCCGGCTCGGGATGCCGGACGATCGGGAACGGCTGCTCCATCGGATGACCGCCGGCCGGCGGGCGGACGCTCAGCTCCCCGCCAGCTGCCGTCCGACCCAGTCCTGGATCAGGGCGATGCACTTGTCGGTATCCGGGCTCGCCTGCTGGACGAAGCCGTGGCGCGCACCCGGGAAGTGCGCGTGCTCGACGCGGCCGCCCGCGCCTTCGTAGGCCGTCACGAAGGCCAGGGTGACCTCGGCGGGCACGTTGTCGTCCAGATCCGGCTGCGCCACCCAGGCCGGTGGCAGCGCGGTGGCCTGGCCCGCGGAGACGATGCGGGTGACGCTCGCCGCCGCCATCGCGGCCTCGTCCGCGAAGAAGGCGCGGTGCGAGGCGATCAGCCGCTTGGCGTCGAAGCCGGACGGCGGCGGGGGCTCGTGCTCGCGGGAGAGCGCGTAGCGGTAGCGGGCCAGCGGATCGGCGACCGGGTAGAGGGCCACCACGAAGGCCACCGATGCGTCGGTGGCGGCGGCGTCGAGCGAGCCGTCCGGCCGGACGATCGGTGTGCCCGCGTGCTCGGCCGCGCCCGGCCGCACCGCGTGGAGCAGGGCGAGGTGCCCGCCGCTCGAGCTGCCGATCAGCCCGATGCGCGCCGCGTCGATCCCGAGAGGCCGCGCGTGGGCGCGGACGAAGCGCACGCCGGCCGCCACGTCGGCGCCCGCGGCCGGATAGCGATGGTCGGGAGCCTGGCGGAAATCCAGCGCGACCACCACGAGGCCCACGGCGGCGAGCGCCTGGCACAGGATGGCGTCGGCGGTGCGGTCGAGCCGCGCCCACGCGCCCCCGTGCAGGTATACCATCGCGGCGAGCGGGCGGTCCGCGTCGCCCCTCGGCCGGTAGATCCGGGCGAGCAGCTCGCTCCCGGCGGGCCGCGCGAAGGGGGCGTCGACCACGTCGACCTCGTAGGGAGCGGTGGCGTCGAAGCGAAGGGACATCAGTCGGCGAGGGCCTGCTGCACCAGCTCCTTGAAGAGCTGGCGGTAGTAGGTCCGCGAAGGCCCCGGCGCCTGGGTCATCAGGATCGCGATGAGCTGCTCCTTAGGATCGATCCAGAAGTAGGTGCCGCCCGCGCCGGCCCAGCCGTATTCGCCGATCGAGCCCGACTGGCCGGCCAGACCTGCGTCTTTGCGCACCGAGAACCCCAGCCCGAACGTCTGGCCGGGCGCGCCCATGGTGCCGCTGGTCGCGCCCAGGTGATCCGAGGCCATGAAGGCCACGGTGGTGCGGCTCAGCAGCCGGGTCCCGTTCAGGCGCCCTCCGTTGAGCAGCATCTGGGCGAAGCGGATGTAGTCGTCGGCGGTGGACACGCCGCCGCCCCCGCCGGACTCGTACTTCGGCTGAGCGGTCACGTCGATCAGGGCGATCTTCTCACCGGTGGCCGGATCGACCGGGAAGGCCTGCGCCACGCGGGCCAGCTTGTCCTTCGCCACGAAGAAGCCGGAGTCCTTCATCGCGAGCGGCGTGAAGATCCGCTCCGCGAAGAACCCCCCGAGGGACTTGCCGGAGATCACCTCCACCACGCGGCCCAGCACGTCGACGGAGCGGCTGTACTCCCACGCCGTCCCCGGCTGATGGGCGAGCGGCACCGTCGCGAGACGCTGTACCAGCTCTGCGTTGGTGAGATCGCGGGCGTCCACCCCGGCCTTCGCGTAGGCCTCCTTGACCATCGCGTTGGTCGTGCGCCCGCCGTACGTGAAGCCCGAGGTATGGCGCAGCAGGTCCTGGATGGTGATCTCGCGCCGGGCCGGCTGGAGCTCGTAGGTGACCTGGCCGGTGGCCGCGTCCTTCTTCTCGACCGCCACCTGGAGCCCGGTGAGCTGGGGCAGGGACTTCGACACCGGGTCGGTGAGCACGAGCCGGCCCTCTTCCTGCAGCATCATGATCGCGACCGAGGTGATCGGCTTCGTCATCGAGTAGATGCGGAAGATCGAGTCCTTCGTCATGGGCGCCCGGGTCTCCGGATCGCGGACCCCGAAGCTCTCGTAGTAGGCGATGCGGCCCCGGCGGGCGACGAGGGCGACGGCCCCCGGAAGCTTGCCCTTCAGGATCTCCTCGCCCAGGACGCGGCTCACGTGGCCGAGCCGCTCCGAGGAGAGGCCGACCTGCTCGGGCGTCGCGCGCGGCAGCGGCTCGGCCCAGGCTGAGCCGGCGAGCGGGCCGCCGAACAGGAGGACGACGACGGTGGATAGGGCGGCCAGCATGCGCGGGCTCATGATCTCCTCCTCGGGGTCGAAGCGCCCCGGGAAGGATAGTAGTTTTCGGGCGGAGCGGAAGCAAGAGCGTGTAGTGCCGGCAGGTGAGTGGACGGGCGCGGTGGGCGGGACCTCGTCGCGCGGCTTGCACGCCGCCGCGCGGGTGTGCGAGATTGCCCGCATGCGCCGCGGCGCCGACTATCTCGCGAGTCTCCGCGATGGGCGCGCCATCTTCCTCGACGGCCGGCGCATCGACGACGTGACCGGGCACCCCGCGTTCGCTCAATCCGTCCGGCGCATCGCCGAGCGGTACGACGCGGCCCGCGGGGCGCCCGACGTGACCACCTGCGTGGATCCGGCGGGCGGCGGCCGGATCGGGGCGATGTGGCTGATCCCGCGCTCGGCGGAGGATCTCGGCCGCCGGCGCGCGGTGCACCGGTTCTGGGCCGAGGG
>DATMMH010000307.1:0-6610 GCA_035569855.1 Candidatus Dormiibacterota bacterium | reverse complement strand
CTCGGCCGACAAGTCCTCGGACGGCATCGTGCTCGGGCTGCGGGCGGGCGTGCGCCTGCGCGACATGGAGATGATCCAGTTCCACCCGACCGGGCTCATCGTGCCCAACTCGCTCATGACCGGCGCGCTGCTCGAGGAAGGTCTGCGCGGGGCGGGCGGTCGGCTCCTCAACGGCCGCGGCGAGCGGTTCATGCAGCGCTACGACGGGGCGCGTCTCGAGCGCTCGACCCGCGATCTGGTGGCGCGCGCCTGCTACACCGAGGTGGTCGAGGGCCGCGGCACGCCCAACGGCGGCGTCTGGATCGACGTCTCGCATCTGGGCGCCGACGTGGTCGAGAAGAGCTTCCGCGGCATGGTGCGCCGCTGCCGCGATTTCGGCCGCGATCTTGCCCGCGAGCCGGTGGAGGTGGGCCCGACCGCCCACTTCATGATGGGCGGCATCGTCATCGACCGCGCGTGCCGCACCGACGTGGAGGGCCTCTTCGCGGCCGGCGAGGACACCGGCGGCGTGCACGGGGCCAATCGTCTGGGCGGGAACGGGGTGGCGGAATCCACCGTCTTCGGCGGCATCGCGGGCGACGTAATGGCCGACTGGGTGGCCGGGCGCGCCCTGCCCCAGATCTCGCACGCCGTCGCGGAGGCGGCCGTCGCGGCCATCACCGCGCCGCTCGCCCGCAGCGAGGGCGGCGAGAACCTCTACGCCTTGCAGGCGCGCCTGCGGCAGGTCATGTGGGATCACGTCGGGCTGGTTCGCGCGGGCGAGGGCCTGAAGCTCGCCCTCACCGAGATCGAGGACATCGCGCGCCGGCTCGAGACGGTGGCGGTGCGTGGGGACGGCGCCTTCAACCTCGCCTGGCAGGACTGGCTGAACCTGCAGAACCAGGCCACCACCGCGTGGCTCATCGCCCGCAGCGCGCTCGAGCGCACCGAGAGCCGCGGGTCGCACTACCGGCGCGATTTTCCGAAGACCGCCGCCGACGCGGTGACCGTGCTCGCCGGCTCCGCGGAGGGCGCGGGGCCGAAGGTCTGGACCGAGCCGGTGCGCTACACCCGCATGAAACCGGACGCGGCCAGGGTCGGAGCCACGGTGGACGTGGGCGACTGATGGCGAAGCGGCCGCGGCGGATCCTGCGGCGCCGGTGGGCCACCACCGAGGGGTGGCGCGACACGAGGGCGGGCATGTGGGCGTGGCTGGTCCAGCGCGCGGCCGCGGTCGGGCTGCTGGGCGTGATCGCGCTCCACCTGCGCAACCCGTTCGTGCGCCCGGTGCAGGCCGCGCTGCTCGGGCTGGTGCTGCTCCACGGCCTGCTCGGCGTGCGCGCGATCTTGCTCGATTTCGGCCTGCCGGTGCGCTGGCACCGCGGGCTGCTGGTCGGGGCCGTCCTGCTCGGCGCGGCCATCTTCGCCGCGTTCTGGGGCTGGCGATGGTTCTGAAGGTCTTTCGCTGGTCGCCGGGCTCCGGGGAGCGCCTGCAGCGCTTCTGGGTGCCGGCCCGGGAGGGCATGACGGTCCTCGACGCGCTCGTCGACGCGCAGCGCCGCCTGGACCCGACCCTGGCCTTCCGCTACGCGTGTCGCGTCGGGATGTGCGGCTCCTGCGGCATGGTCATCAACGGCCGGGAGCGGTGGGCGTGCCGCACGCTGCTCAAGAGCCTCAAGGCCGGCATCGTGACGGTGCGCCCGCTCTATCACTTTCCGCTCATCCGCGACCTCGTCGTGGACATGGCGCCCCTCGCCGAGCAGACCGCGCGGGTCGGCGCGGCCTTCGTGCCGAGGACGGACCCGCCCGCGTTCGCCCGCATCCCGGCCGCCGCACCCGAGCGGGAGCGCATCGACCCCGCGATCGAATGCATCGGCTGCGGCATGTGCGTCTCGGCGTGCACGATGGTGGCCAACGACGAGCGCTTCCCGGGCCCGGCCGCGCTCAACCGACTCTTCACGCTCCAGCAGGACAGCCGGGACGCGGCGCGTCCCGACCGCTCGGCGGTGATGCTCTCGGAAGACACGCTGATGCGCTGCCACACCGAGACCAACTGCACCGACGTGTGCCCGATGAGCATCTCGCCGACCCAGTCCATCCTCGCTCTGCGGCGCCGCGCGGTGTGGCGGCTGTTCGGCTGAGAGCGGCGATGGGGTCAGGCTGCCTCTTCTGTCGCATCGCCCGTGGCGAGGAGCCCGCCGCGATGGTCTTCGCGGCCTCCGCGGTGGTGGCCTTCCTCGATCACCGGCCGCTCTTCCCGGGCCATTGCCTGGTGATCCCGCGGGAGCACGTGGAGACGCTCGGCGACCTGCCCGCCCGCCTGACCGCCCCGCTCTTCGACGCGGTCGCGCTGCTCTCGCGCGCGGTGGAGCCGGGGCTGGGTGCCGACGGCTCCTTCGTGGCGGTGAACAACCGGGTGAGCCAGAGCGTGCCGCACCTGCACGTCCACGTGGTGCCGCGGCGGCGCGGCGACGGCCTGCGGGGTTTTTTCTGGCCGCGGGGTCGCTACGCCGATGGCGAGCAGATGGAAGCGGTCCGCCGGCAGCTCGCGGAGGCGGTGGTCGCCTCGGCCTGAGCGTTACGCTCCCGCGCGGTGCTTGGGCGCCGAACGCGCGGGTCGTCCACCAGCCAGAACGAGCAGGGGAGGATGGGACCGCCGAGGAGCGCCGCGAAGCACGCCGGAGAGTCGAAGCGGGGCAGGCAGAGCCAGCTTCGATGGGTTCGGACATGGTCTCCACGGGGGCCCTTCCCTTGACCTCCCCCGGGCGGCATGTTAGCGTAACTTCGGCTTTTATCTAGTCGCCTCCTGCCTCTCACCGGGTGGGAGGCGATACGTGTGTGTGCAGTCCGCCGGACCGGTTCGAGGAGGCCCACCATGGCAGTTGATCAGATCAAGCGGCTGTACGAATCCATGCCCACCAAGCTCGATCAGGCGCGCCGGCGCTTCGGCCGGCCGCTCACGCTCGCCGAGAAGATCCTGGTCGCGCACGCCGACGATTTCGCCAAGCAGGAGTGGAGCCGGGGCAAGGCCCAGCTCCGCCTGCGCGTCGACCGCGTCGCGCTCCAGGACGCGACCGGCCAGATGGCGTTGCTGCAGTTCATGCAGGCCGGCAAGAAGCAGGCCGCGGTGCCGAGCACCGTGCACTGCGACCACCTGATCCGCGCGGAGAGCGGGGCGGCCGAGGACACCCAGCGCGCGATCAACGAGAACCGCGAGGTCTACGACTTCCTCTACTCCGTCTCCAAGAAGTACGGCATCGGCTTCTGGAAGCCGGGCGCGGGCATCATTCACCAGGTGGTGCTGGAGAACTACGCCTTCCCGGGCGGCCTCATGATCGGCGCCGACTCCCACACCCCCAACGCGGGCGGGCTCGGCATGGTGGCCATCGGGGTCGGCGGCGCGGACTGCGGCGAGGCCATGGCGGGGCTCGCGTGGGAGGTGCTCGACCCGAAGCTGGTGGGCGTGCATCTGACCGGCAAGCTCGCGGGCTGGAGCTCGCCCAAGGACGTCATCACCTACCTCTGCGGGCTCCTCACCGTGAAGGGCGGCACCAACAAGATCATCGAGTACTTCGGGCCGGGTGCCGAGTCCATCAGCGCCACCGGCAAGGGCACCATCTGCAACATGGGCGCGGAGCTGGGGGCCACCACCTCGCTCTTCCACTTCGACGACCGCATGGCCGCGTACCTGCGGGCCACCGAGCGCGCCGACATCGCGCGGCTCGCCGAGCAGTCCCGTGAGCATCTGGTGTCCGACCCCGAGGTCGCCCGCGATCCGCGGAAGTTCTACGACGAGGTCGTCGAGATCAACCTCTCCGAGCTCGAGCCGCACATCGTGGGGCCGCACTCGCCGGACCGGGCGCGCCCGGTGTCGAAGCTGGCCGCCGAGGTGAAGAAGGAAGGCTGGCCGGCCGGGATCCGGCAAGCCCTCATCGGCTCCTGCACCAATTCGTCCTACGAGGACATGCGACGGGCCGCCCACGTCGCCATGCAGGCGCTCAAGGCCGGGCTCAAGGCCAAGACCCCGTTCCTGGTGACGCCCGGCTCGGAGCGCATCTACCAGACGATCAAGCGCGACGGCATCATGGACACCTTCCAGAAGATCGGGGGTACCGTGCTCGCGAACGCGTGCGGGCCGTGCATCGGGCAGTGGAAGCGGAGCGACGTGGGCAAGGAGGAGACCAACACCATCGTCTCCTCCTTCAACCGCAACTTCCCGGGCCGCAACGACGGCAGCGCCTCCACCCTGTCGTTCCTGACCAGCCCCGAGATCGTCACCGCGCTCGCCTTTGGGGGCACGCTCGAGTTCGACCCGGTGCACGGGACGATTCCGGGGCCCGACGGTAAGCCGTTCCGCTTCACCGCCCCCGAGGGCGAGGAGCTGCCCGCCCAGGGCTTCGTGCGCGGCGAGGAAGGCTTCGAGGCGCCCGCCGCCGACGGCGAGAGCGTGCAGGTCGTGATCGCGCCCAACAGCGAGCGCTTGCAGCTGCTGCAGCCGTTCCCGCGCTGGGATGGACGAGATTTCGGGGAACTTCCTATCTTAGTAAAGACCAAGGGCAAGACCACCACCGACCACATCTCGCCCGCGGGCGCGTGGCTGCGCTTCCGCGGGCACCTCGATCGCATCAGCGACAACATGTTCCTGGGCGCGGTCAACGCGTTCACCGGCGAGGCGGGCAAGGGCGTCAATCCCATCACCGGCGAGGCGGGCAAGACCTTCACCCAGAACGCGCGGGATCTCAAGGCGAAGGGCGTGAGCTGGATCGTGATCGGCGACGAGAACTACGGCGAGGGGTCGAGCCGCGAGCACGCGGCGATGTCGCCGCGCTACCTGGGCTGCAAGGTCGTCATCGTGAAGAGCTTCGCGCGCATCCACGAGACGAACCTCAAGAAGCAGGGGATCCTGCCGCTGACCTTCGCCAAGACCTCCGACTACGACCTCTTCGAGCAGTCGGACCGGGTGAGCGTGCGCGGACTGGGCGCGCTGACCCCCGGCAAGCCGGTCGAGATCGTCATCCACAAGCCGGGCGGCAAGACGGTCACCATCCAGTGCAACCACACCATGACCGAAGAGCAGATCGAGTGGTTCAAGGCGGGCTCCGCCCTGAACGCCCTCAAATAACCTTCAGCGAGGAGACGCTCCATGGCGGCAGCGAGGGTGAAGATCCCGGCGGGCGAGAAGATCACGATCGGTCACGGCAAGCTGCAGGTCCCCGACCATCCGATCGTCGCGTTCATCGAGGGAGACGGGACGGGGCCCGACATCTGGGCCGCGTCGGTGCGGGTGCTGGACGCGGCGGTGGCCCAGTCCTACAAGGGGCGCCGCAAGATCGCCTGGGCCGAGGTCTACGCGGGTGAGAAGGCGCAGGTCACCTACGGCAAGGACTGCCCGCCCAACCTGCTGCCGCAGGAGACGCTCGACGTCATCCGCGAGTACCTGGTGGCCATCAAAGGGCCGCTGACCACGCCGATCGGTGAAGGCTTCCGATCGCTCAACGTGACGCTTCGTCAAGAGCTGGATCTCTACGTGTGCCTCCGCCCGGTGCGCTGGTTCAAGGGCGTGCCCTCGCCGGTGAAGCACCCCGAGAAGATCGACATGGTGATCTTCCGCGAGAACACGGAAGACATCTACGCGGGCATCGAGTGGATGACGGGAACCCCGGAGGCCAAGAAGGTCATCGACTTCCTCCAGAAGGACATGGGGGTCAAGAAGATCCGCTTCCCCAACAGCTCGTCCATCGGGATCAAGCCCATCTCCAAGGAAGGCTCGGACCGGCTCACCCGGGCCGCCATGCGCTACGCCATCGAGAACGGTCGGCGAAACGTGACGCTCGTGCACAAGGGCAACATCCAGAAGTACACCGAAGGGCAGTTCATGAAGTGGGGCTACGAGCTGGCCAAACGCGAGTTCTCGGATCGGCTGGTCTCCTGGGACGACTGCGGGGGCAAGCCGCCCGCGGGCAAGATGCTGGTCAAGGACGCGATCACCGACGCGTTCCTGCAGCAGATCCTGACCCGGCCGGACGAGTTCGACGTGATCCCGTGCTGCAACCTGACCGGCGACCTGATCTCCGACGCGCTCGCCGCGCAGGTGGGCGGCATCGGCATCGCCCCCGGGGCCAACATCAACTACGACACCGGGCATGCGCTGTTCGAGGCCACCCACGGCACCGCGCCCAAGTACGCGGGGCAGGACAAGGTCAACCCGGGCTCGGTCATCCTCTCCGGCGAGATGATGCTGCGCTACATGGGCTGGACCGAGGCCGCCGACCGGATCATCGCGGGCATCGAGAAGACGCTGGCCCAGAAGACGGTCACCTACGACTTCGCCCGCCTGATGGACGGCGCCCGCGAAGTAAAGTGCTCGGAGTTCGGCACCGCCATCATCAAGAGCATGGAGACGCTTTGATGGCGCGGCCCAAGATCTCGGTCATCGGCGCCGGTCACGTCGGCGCCTCCGTTGCCCAGTACACAGTCGAGAAGGAACTGGGCGACGTGGTCCTGGTGGACGTGGTCGAGGGCGTCCCGCAGGGCAAGGCGCTCGACCTAGCCCAGGCCGGGCCCATTCACGGCTACGACTCCCGTCTGATCGGCACCAACGGCTACGACGAGACGGCGGACTCGGACATCG
>DATMMH010000306.1:0-9336 GCA_035569855.1 Candidatus Dormiibacterota bacterium | reverse complement strand
ACGCGAGGTCCGGGTGAATAGCCGCGCAGGGCGGCACGTCTCCTTTCATCGGCGCCGGGTTACAAGGAACGATGGGCAACGCTTGCCCGTTCCACCATTGTCACTGGCGCCTGGCAAACGGCTCTGAAACCTGCAGCCTGCATGCGTCGTCTAAACGCATGAGGGCGAAGACTAGACACCGGACAAGCCGCCCGGGCGGACGCAGGGAGAGGGAAAGAATTACCCAAGGCATCCGACGAGCATGAGAGGCCGTAATGACCTTTAGAGATAGAGACAGTGACAGCGTGGTGACGGCGGAAACGGGCCAATTCCGCCCCGCGGCGGCCGAGCCAAAGCGGCGGGGGCGGGCGGCGCAGCAGGTGAGCAAAGCCCTGGCGGCTCCGGTGGACGATGAGCTGGACCGGGTCGTGGATAGCGCGGTCGAGTTGGAGGAGACCCCGGCCCTGTCCGAGGAAGCTCTGCGGCCCTCGGCGTCGCCCGCGGAGGATCCGGTTCGGCTCTACCTGAAGGAGATCGGAAAGGTCTCCCTGCTGAAGGCCGCGGAGGAAGTGGCGCTGGGCCAGCGGATCGAGGCGGGTCAGATCGCGCTGCGCCGCGCGCTGGGCCGGGTCCCGTTCGCGACCGCCCGGCTGCTGGCCCTGGTGGACCGCGTGCGACGGGATGAGCTGCCGCTGGAGGACGTCATTCTCCTGCCCGAGGGCGGTGACCCCTCGCCGAGCGAGATCCGGCCAATCCTGGCCGCGTTCGCGCGCGTCCGTCGGCTCGAGCGCGAGATCGAGCGCCTCGAGGTCTCGCTGACCGACAAGCGGCGGAGCCGGACCACGCGCGCCAACTACAACAAGTGGATCGCGCAGAACCGCGGCTCGATTCAGACCGTGCTCGAGAACCTGCCCCTGAAGCCGGCGCTGGCCGATCAGCTCGTGGCGGAGATCCGCCAGATCGTCACCCAGATGGGGACGGTCGGGAGCAGGTCCGAGCTGCGCCAGCTCGAGCAGACCGCGGGTGTGAGTCGAAAGGCGTTGCTCGCTTCGCTCAGCGAGATCGAGGAGCACGACCGCGTGGTGCGGCAGGCCAAGAAGGAGCTGATGGAGGCCAACCTGCGGCTGGTGGTCTCGGTGGCCAAGCGCTACCTGGGCAGCGAGCTGTCGCTGCTGGACCTGGTCCAGGAGGGCAACATCGGGCTCATGAAGGCGGTGGACCGCTTCCAGTACCGGCGGGGCTTCAAGTTCTCCACGTACGCCACGTGGTGGATCCGTCAGGCGATCACGCGGGCGATCGCGGACCACTCGCGCACCATCCGGATTCCGGTGCACATGGTGGAGACGCTCAACCGGATCTCGCGGGTGAACCGCTCGCTCGTCAACGAGATGGGGCGCGAGCCCACGCCGGAGGAGCTGGCCCAGCGCACCGGAGTGCCCGCGCGCAAGGTGCGGCTCATCCTTGAGTCCTCGCGCAAGCCGCTCTCGCTCGAGACGCCCATCGGGGACGACTCGGAGCTGGGCGACTTCCTCGAGGACAAGGGAGCGGAGTCGCCGAACGACAACCTGATCTCCCAGGACCTCACCACCCAGGTGGAGCGGGCGCTGGGCACGCTGTCTCCGAAGGAGAAGGAGATCCTGCGCCTGCGCTTCGGCATCGGCGAGGCGGGCGAGCATACCCTCGAGGAGGTCGGCCGCCGGTTCTCGGTCACCCGCGAGCGCATCCGCCAGATCGAGACCAAGGCGCTGCGGAAGCTTCGGCACCCGCTGCGCGGTCGCGCCCTCCGGGCGTTCGTCGAGAACTAGTCTCGGAGGGGGGCTCACGCCCCCTGCCGAACCTTCCCCCGACAGCGGGATGCGCGGGCGGAGCCCGCGCCCGAAACGGACTCCGCCCCCGCGTTGCGTCCTAGTGGATCAGCTTGGCGTACTGGTCGAGGAGCGGGAGGATCACCTCGCGACCCTCCGAGGGCAGGCGCAGGATCGAGCGGGCGATGCCGGCGCCCGCGAACGTCTCGAGAGTGATCTCGTCCGGCTTGGCGCCGAACACCGAGACCGAGATCGTCTTCATGTCGCGGCCGGCGCGCGCGGCGCGGGCCTGCAGGTCCTTGAGCCCGGTCAGGATGACGTCGCCGGCGCGGCCCCGCGGGAACCAGCCCTCGCAGAAGTCCACCACCCGCTGCAGGGTGTGGCCGCTCTCGCCGCCCAGCAGTACCGGGGGGTGAGGCTTCGTGGCGGGCTTGGGCCAGGCCCAGATCGGGTCGAAGTTCACGAGCTGGCCGTGGAACTGGGCCTCGTCCTTGGTCCAGATCTCCTTCATGGCGAGCACCTGCTCGCGCATCCGCTTGAAGCGGCTCTTGAACTCGGTGCCGTGATTCTCCATCTCCTCCGCGTTCCAGCCCGCCCCGATCCCGAAGAGGAAGCGCCCGCCGGAGAGCAGGTCGAGGCTCGCGACCGCCTTCGCGGTGGTGATGGTATCGCGTTCGATGATGAGGCAGATGCCGGTGCCCACCTTCAGCCGCGTGGTGGCCGCCGCCGCTGCCATCAGCGAGACGAACGGGTCGAAGGTGTGCGAGTACTCCTTGGGGAGCTGGCCGCCGCCCGGGAACGGGGTGCGCCGGCTCGCCGGGATGTGGGTGTGCTCGGGCACGAACAACGACTCGAAGCCGCGCTCCTCGGCGGCGCGGGCCAGCTCGTCGATGCGGATGGCGTAATCGGTGGCGAACATGCAGAGACCGATGTACATGGCATTCCTCCTGTGTGGACCGGGCTCAGCCCTTGACGACCGCGGTCCGGTAGGTGTTGATCCCGGTGTCCGGCGGCGAGCCGCTGATCAGGGTGATCATGGTGGCCGCTTCGCTCCGATGGTGGGTGGCGTGGTTGACCACGTGCTGGAGCAGAGGCCCGAGCGCGACCTGGAACTCCGTGCCCCCGGTGTTCTTGTAGACGACCGGTCGCGAGAGGTCGGCCTCGCTCAGCGCGTCCACGAACGCCCGCTGCTCGGCCTCCAGCGCGTCCCACCGGGCGCGGAGGTCGGCCATGGTGGTGAAGTCCCCGTCGCCCAGGAGCCGGCCCGGCGACGATCCTTTCCAGCGCGTCAGCCAGACGTTGTCGGCGCCGTAGACGTGGGCGAACATTCCCTTGAGGGTGGGGAAGCTCCACTGCGGTCCCATGTCGCGGGTGACCGCGTCGCCCAGGCCCGCGGCGAGGTCGAAGAGCCGCCGGTTCGCCCAGCGGTGATAGTCGTAGAGGTCCCGGATCAGCGCGACGGCCATGGTGTCTCCCCTGTCTGCGCGGCGGCGGGCTAGTCGAGCACCGCGACGGTGTCTCCCTCCTGCACCGTCTGCCCCTCGCTCACCCGGATCTCCCGCACCGTGCCGGAGCGCGGGGCCTCGACCGGGATCTCCATCTTCATGGATTCGAGCACGATGACCGGATCTCCCGCGGCCACCGCGTCGCCTGACTTGGTCGTGATCTGGAAGACCACGCCCGTGATGTGAGCCTTGACGTCCTCGGACATTGAGCGCTCCTTAGTAGTTCCGCGGGGTCGTTCCGCGGAGGGATTCGCGCGGCGCCTCTCGAGGCGGGCGCATTCTCTCACATCCGGCGGGCCCGCTAGTAGGGCAGGCTCTCGCGGCCGATCAGCTCGCGGGCCACCACCATCTTCATGACCTCGGCCGCGCCGTCGCCGATCTCGAGGCCGATCACGTCGCGCATGCGCTGCTCGAAGGGCAGCTCGTCGGTGTAGCCGTAGTGGCCGTGGAGCAGCAGGCACTGGTGGATGGTCTCCACCGACAGCCGCGGCCCCCACCACTTCGTCATCGCCGACTCTTTCGTATGGGGCCGGCCCTGGTCGGCGAGCCACAGCGCGCGGTAGCAGAGCCAGCGGCAGGCCTCGAGATGCGTGGCGGCCTCCGCGAGGGGAAACGACACGCCCTCGAAGCGTGCGATCGCGCGGCCGAACGCCTTGCGCTCCTTGACGTACGCGATCGTCTCCTCCACCGATTGCTGGGCGACCCCCAGGCACGCGAGCGCGATGCCGATCCGGTTGTAGTCGAAGCCCTGCATGACCTGGTAGAAGCCGGTGCCCTCCTCGCCCAGGCGGTGCGAGGCCGGCACGCGCACGTGGTCGAACGCGAGCACCGCCCGGGCGATCGCGCGCGTGCCCATGTCGCGGAGCGGGCTGCGCGACACACCAAGAGCATCGAGCGGCACCAGGAAGGCGGTCACCCCGCGCGCGCGCCCGGCCGGATCGGTCCGGGCGAACACGATCGCGGCCTGCGCCACCATGCCGAGGCTGATGCCCGACTTCTCACCGGTGAGGACGTAGCCGTCGCCGTCCCGCTCGGCCCGGCACGCCAGGTTGGCCGCGTCCGAGCCCGCGCCGGGTTCGGTGAGGGCGAGGGCGACGACCACCTCGCCGCGCGCGGTCGGCGGCAGCCAGCGAGACTTCACCTCCTCGCTGGCGCCGCGACCGAGGATCTCCCCGGCCAGGCCGGCGAGCTGAATGCCATAGGTGCAGCTGAAGTCACCGCGGCCGATCTCCTCCATCGCGATGCCGAAGGTGATGAAGTCGGACTCCTGGCCGCCGTACGCCGCCGGCACCCGCAGGCCGAGGAGCCCCAGCTCGCCCATGCGGCGCCACGCCTCCCGCGGGAACCGTCCGGTGCGATCCCACTCGGCCGAGTGCGGCGCCAGATCCTTCCGCGCGAACTGCCGGAGGATCCGGGCCAGCTCCTCCTGCTCGGGCGAGAATGCGAGGTCCATGGCCGCCTAGAAGACCGGCCTGCGCTTCTCGGCGAAGGCGCGCAAGCCCTCGGCGGCGTCGGCCGAGCGCATGTGCGCGGCGACCAGACCGCGCTCGAGGGCGAGGCCCTCCGCCAGCTCGGTGTCGAATGAGCGATTCACCAGCGCCTTGACGGTCCGGTTGGCGGACGCGCTGCCCGCCGCGAGTCCGGCCGCCATCTCCTCGACCGCGGCGGCGGCCGTGCCCGCGGGCACCACGCGATTGACCAGGCCCCAGGCGCGGGCCTCCTCGGCGCCGAGCCAGCCGCCCAGCAGCATCAGCTCCTTGGCCCGCCGGGCCCCGATCAGGCGCGGCAGCCGCTGGCTGCCCCCGCCGCCCGCGACCAGGCCGAAATTCGCGTGCTGGTCGCCGAGCCGCGCGGCCTCGTCGGCCACGACCAGATCGGCCACCAGGACCAGCTCGAGGCCACCGGCCAGCGCGAGCCCGTGGACGCCCGCGATCACCGGCACCGGCAGCGCCTCGATCCGATCGAAGACGCGATGCCACGACGCCATGAACGCGTCCCAGCGTGCCGGATCCGGGGAGAGCTCCCGCACCGCGCGCAGGTCCGCGCCGGCGCAGAACGTGCGGCCCGCCGCGGTGAGGGTGACGACGCGCACCGCGCGGTCGGCCTCCGCGGCCGCGCAGGCGCGGTCGAGGTCGTCGAGCAGCTCGGGGCTGATCGCATTGAGCCGATCCGGGCGGTTGAGGATGATGCGCGCGATGCCGCCGCCGGCCGTATAGGTGATGGTCTGGAAGTCCATGCGTGTCTCTCCGCTCACATCATCGTGTAGCCGCCGCTCACCGAGAGGGTCTGCCCGGTGATGAAACCCGCGGATGCCGAGGCGAGGAACAGCACCGCCGGGGCCACGTCCTCCGGCTTGCCGATGCGTCGGAGCGGATAGGCCTTGGCGATGCGGGCCTGCATGTCGGGGGCGCTCCAGGCGCGGTTGGCCTCGGCGGCCCACATGCTGAGGTCGCCGAAGTCCTCTTCCCCCGACGGGATCGTCATGCCCGGGCACACCACGTTGAGCCGGATGCCGTGCCGGCCCACCTCGCGGGCCAGGCTCTTGCTGAGGGCGATCACGCCCGCCTTGCACGCCCCGTACACGCCCTCCCGGAACTCGCCCATGCGCCCGGCGTCGGAGCCCATGCTCACGATCGCGCCCGCCTTCCGCGCGATCATGCCGTCCAGCACCGCGCGCGTGCAGTTGATCATGCCCCAAAGGTTGAGCTGGATCTCCTTCTCCCACTCGGTCCGCTCCTTCTCCACGAAGAGGCGGTCGTAGGTCCAGCCCACGTTGTTCACGAGCACGTCCACGCGGCCGGCGCGCCCCTCGACCTCGCGGACCATCGCCTGCACGGACTCCCAGCGGGTCACGTCGGTGGGCACCAGGGTGGCGGACGCCGCGCCGAGTCCCCGCGCCTCGGCCACGACCTTCTGCCCCTGACCCCGATCGATCTCGGCCACGGTCAGGTGCGCGCCCTCGCGCGCGAAGGCCAGGCTGATCGCTCGGCCGATGTTGGAGCCGCCTCCGGTGACGACGACGCTCTTGCCAGCCAGCTCGAGATTCATGTCCGCCTTTCCGTGCGCTCGTCCACCAGCTCGCGCAGCTTGTACTTCTGGACCTTGCCGCTCGGAGTCATCGGGAACTCCGAGACCAGCTCGAGCCGCTCCGGGAACTTCTGGCGCGCGATCTGGTGTCCTTCCAGGAACGCCACGATCTCCCCGAGGGTGATCGACTGTCCTTCATGGGGGATCACCACCGCGCAGGCCCGCTCCCCCAGGCGCGGGTCGCGCGTGGCCACGATGGCGACGCCGGCGATCTTCGGATGAGTGTAGAGCAGGTTCTCGACCTCCACGACCGGGATGTTCTCCCCGCCCCGGATGATGAGGTCCTTGGCTCGTCCGGTGATCGCGAGGTACCCGTCGCGATCGATCGTGCCCCGATCGCCGGTGCGGAACCACCCGTCGGCGGTGTGGGCCTCCGCGGTGAACTGGGGTCGCCGATAGTAGCCGACGAACTGGGCAGCGCCGCGCGAGAGCAGCTCGCCCTCGACGCCCAGCCCCGCCGGCGCGCCGTCGTCGCCCACCACCTGCAGCGCCATGCCGGGCAGCGGGGCGCCGTCGCTGCCGAAGACCTTCGCCTCGTCGTCGCGGAGCCCGTTACAGGTGACGAGACCGTTCTCGGTCATCCCCCACCCCGCCGAGACGACGCAGGCCAGACGCGCGCGGGCGCCCCGCACCAGCGCGCGCGGGATGGGCGCCCCGGCCGAGACGAACAGGCGGAGCGAGGAGAGGTCGCGCCGGGCCTCGGTATAGGTGAGGTCGCGCAGGAAGGGGGTCGCGCCGATCGTGAACGTGACGCCCTCCGCCTCGATCAGGTGCGCCGCGTCCTCCACGTTCCAGATGTCCATCCACACCACCGTCGAGCCGAGCAGCAGGTTCAGGCAGTAGCCGAAGAGATAGCCCGTCCGATGCCCGACGGTGGACGCCATCAGGAGCACGTCCCGGTCGGAGAGCTCGAGCCGCTCGATCGCGCGATGGAGGGTAGAGAGCGCGGTGTTCTGGGTGTGCATCACGCCCTTGGGCTCGCCGGTTGTCCCCGAGGTGAACACCACCTCGTGGACTGCGTTGGGGTCGGTGCCGGGAAGATCACGCCGGCCGGGCCGAGCTTCCCACGCCTGGTCGGTGAGGGTCGCGAGCGGGGTCGTGCCGTCGGGTCCCTCGCCCCGCGCCACGAACATGTGCTCGAGGCGCGGCAGGGACGGACGCAGCCCGGCCAGCATGCCCGCGTGGTCGAAGCCGCGGAACGAGGCCGGCACCACCGCCACCTGCGACTCCAGCAGCCCGGCCATGAAGCGCACCTCGCTGGCCCGGTAGGTCGGCGGGATCGGGTTGACGAGCGCGCCCAGGCGGAGCGCGGCCAGGAACACGATGGCCGCCTCGTTCCAGTTCGGCAGCTGGCAGGAGATGACACTACCCCGCCCCACGCCGTGGGCCGCGAGCCCGTAAGCCATGCGGTCCACCACCCGCGCAAGAGCTTCCCAGGTGTACCGGCTCCGGCCGTCGACCAGCGCGGTCCGCGAGGGGCGCTCCCGCGCCCAGCGGTCGAGCCGGGCGTCGAGGGTCTCGTTACTCCAGAACCCCGCCTCGGTCATCGCCCGGATCCGCGCGTCGGTGAGATTCGTCTCCATCGTCCCGGCTCTGGACCTGCGCGTCTAGCTGAAGGCGCCCTGCTCGACCATCTGGGTGTGCACCGCGCCCGACCGGAAGGCGGCACTCTGCATGACGCGCTGCTGGAACGGGATCACCGTCTTCACGCCCTCGACCACGAACGCGCCGAGCGCCGCGCTCATGCGCTCGATGGCCTCGTCGCGGGTCCGGCCGCTGGCGATCAGCTTGGCGAGGAGCGGATCGTAGTGCACGGAGACTTCCACGCCCTCCGCCACCCCGCACTCGAGCCGCACCCCCGGGCCCTCCGGCAACACCAGGCGAGTCAGCCGCCCCGGCGACGGCATGAAGGTCTTGGCCGGATCCTCGGCGTAGATGCGGCACTCGATGCTGGCGCCGCGCTGAGGGATCTGCTCCTGCGTCCAGGGCAGCGGCTCGCCGCTCGCCACGCGGAGCTGCGCCTGCACGAGGTCGATCCCGGTCACCTCCTCGGTGACCGGATGCTCCACCTGCAGGCGCGTGTTCATCTCGAGGAAGTAGAACGCATCGCCCTGGACGATGAACTCCATCGTCCCCGCGTTGACGTAGCCCACCGCCCGCGCGCCGGCGACCGCGGCCTCGGTGAGGCGCGCCTTGAGCGCCGCGGGGAGGAGCGGGGCCGGGCTCTCCTCGACCAGCTTCTGATGCCGGCGCTGGATCGAGCACTCGCGCTCGTGCAGGTGGATCACGCGGCCGCCGCCGTCGCCCAGAATCTGCACCTCGACGTGGCGCGGCGCTTCGAGAAATCGCTCCACGAAGAGGGAGCCCGATCCGAAGGCCGATTGGGCCCGCCGCTGCGCCGAGGCGAACGCGGCGGCGAGCCCCGCCTCGTCTCGCACCCGCATCATCCCGATGCCGCCGCCCCCGGCCGCGGCCTTGATCATCACCGGATAGCCGATCCGGCCAGCGATCTCGCGGACGGCGTCCACCGATTCCACCGGACCGTCGCTGCCCGGCACCACCGGCACGCCCGCCGTCGCCATCAACCGTCGGGCCGCGACCTTGTCGCCCATCTGCTGGATCACCCGCCAGGACGGGCCGACGAACAGGAGACCGGCCTGCTCACAGGCCTGGGCGAAGCGCCAGTTCTCGGAGAGGAAGCCGTAGCCCGGATGCACGGCCTCGGCCCGGGTCCGGCGGGCCGCGTCGAGGATGCGCTCGATCGAGAGATAGCTCTCCCGGGCGGGCGCCGGCCCGATCGCGATCGCCTCGTCCGCGTCGGCCACGTGCGGCCACCCCGCGTCGGCCTCCGAGTAGACCGCGATCGCGCGAATTCCGAGCGCGCGGCAGCCGCGGATGATCCGACGGGCGATCTCTCCCCGATTGGCGACCAGGACGCTCCGCAGCACGGGACTCAGGCG
>DATMMH010000305.1:0-42129 GCA_035569855.1 Candidatus Dormiibacterota bacterium | reverse complement strand
GCTCGTTGATCACGAACGCGCTGATGTCCACGAAGGCCGGGAGCCGCCGGGTCAGGACCTCGACCTTCAGGGGCTTGTTCGGACCGAAGCCCGCGTCGGCGAGGAGCGTCCGGGCCTTGGCCTGCTCGCGACCCGGCTCGCCGTAGCCCGGGAGCGGGCGGAGATTGGTCTCGAGTATCCCCCAGACCCCGTAGGGGCTCGGCATCATCGAGCCCCCGAGCACGGCCGCACCTTGGTACACGGCCGCGATGAGGGCCCGCCGGTCGATGGCCCGGCTCAAGGCCTGGCGCACCGTGACGTTGTCGAAGGGTGGTTTGCGGCTGTTGATGGTGAGGTGATCGAGAATGCCCGCGTTCACCTGGGTGATCACGAGCTGCGGGGCGCCCTTCTTGAGCTGATCGGCAATGGGCTTCGGCGTTTCCCCGGGGAACGCCACGTCCACGCGCCCCGCCTGGAGCGCCGCCGTCGCCGTGCCGCGCTCCGCAATGATCAGATAGCGCAGGCCGTCGAGGTAGGGCCGGCCCTTCACGAAGTAGTCGGGGTTCTTCACGTACTCGACGAACTCGCCCTTGCGCCAGTCCTTGACCTTGAACGGTCCCGTGCCCACGCAGCCGGTGCGGTAGCTGGCCGGCGGCACGTGCGCGGCATAGATCGGCGTGAATCCCGAGGCCAGCATCAGCAAGAGAGACGGCTGTGGGCGCTTCAGGCGGAACACGACCGTCTGGGGATCGACCGCGTCGACCGCCTCCACGTTGGCGTACCACTCACGTCGCGCGTTGAGGCGCAACTTCGCCGCGGCCTCGGGCAGCTCTCGAACCAGGTCGAAGGTGTACTTGACGTCCTTGGCGCTGAACGGCTGACCGTCGTGCCACCGCACGTCCCGGCGGAGGAAGAAGACCAGCTTGCGATAGTTCTCCTGCCACGCCCATCGCTCGGCGAGCTCGCCGACGATGGTGTCCGCGCTATGCGTGGGCTTCAGCGGATCGAACAGCACGAGGTTGCTGAAGCAGGGCATCGCCGGCCACATGGTCGAGATCGTCGCGCTCTCGTGGATCGCGAAGCCCTGCGGCAGATCCTCCCGCAGCCGGAGCGTGAGCCAGCCGCCAGATCTGGGCGCCTGGCCCTGGGACGGCAGGGCGGTCAGGACTACGAGCCCAGCCAGTCCGATGGCAAGAAGGAATCGTGTCATCCTCATGGCGCACCCTCTCTATCGTGAAACGCCCACGACGCTCAGCGGCGCCTCTGCACCGCGGCGATGTTCCGCCAGTCGGCCATCCTGCGCAACTGGATGTGATGCGTGAAGCTGGCCTCGGCGGGCGCTACGGCTGAGGGCCGAATGGTGGGCCGATCGTGGCTGAGGTTGTTCTTCACCCGGCCCGCGGCCCGGTCATACTGGGCCCTTGGACGCGATCCCGGCCACGCGCGCCGCGGGTAAGCCCGCCCTCCTCGCCTCGGCGTGGATGGCACTGTCCATCGCCTCCTTCGTGCTGATGATGGTCGCGGCGCGCCAACTCACCGACCACATGGCCACCGTTGAGATCCTGCTCCTGCGGAGCCTCGGGGCCCTCGTCATTCTTCTCGCCCTCTGGCCCAGCCTCGGCGCCGCAGCCTATGCCACGCACCGGCTGCGCCTGCACGTGACCAGGAACGTGATCCACTTCTGCGGCCAGTACGCCTGGGTATGGGGCATCACGCTGGCTCCGCTGGCCGTGGTGACGGCGATCGAGTTCACCACGCCGGTCTGGGTCGCCTTGCTCGCCGCGATCTTCCTGCGGGAGCGCATCGCGCCGCATCGGTGGGCGGCAATCGCGGGCGGCATCGCCGGCGTGCTCGCCATCGTTCACCCCGGCGCGCGCGCGTTCGGCCCGGCCGCGCTGATCGTCCTGTCGGGCACCTTCTGCTATGCCGGCGCCATCATGATCGCCAAGGCGCTCCTGCGCACGGACCGGGTCACCGCCCTGGTGTTCCACATGAGCCTTCTGCAGCTCCCGATGGGGCTCGTGGGCTCCCTATTCGTCTGGGTCTGGCCGGTGTGGAGCGACGCGCCCTGGATCGCCTCCATGGGCTTGACGGGGCTGACCGCGCACTACGCGATGGGCAAGGCGCTGTCGCTCGGCGACGCCAGTTTCGTGCTGCCCATGGACTTCCTGCGCCTGCCGTGCATCGCCCTGGCCGCCCTCGTGATCTACGGCGAGCGCATCGACGCCTGGACAATGCTCGGGGCGCTGCTCATCCTGGCGGGGAACTACTTGAGCGTCCGCCAGGAAGCGCGCCCGGCGTGACGACGTGTACGAGCGCAGGCGCGGCTACAGCGTAACGCGACGGCCCTGCACCGAGGACTGCTGCGCCGCTTCCACCGTGCGCATCGCAGCCAGGCCGGCGTGGACGTCCACCGCGGGGCGCCCGCGCGTGGCCACCGCCTCCAGGAACAGCTCGAGCTCACGGCGCAGGGGCTCCGGCCCCGCCGCTTTGAAGTTCTCCACCGCGCCCTCCGGAGCCTGCCAGCCCGACGGGGTCTGCACGTGGCGATTGGCGAGCACGCGCACCTCCGAGCTGCCAAAGTCGGCGTCGAGCGTCGCGTGCTCGCCGACGATCACGCAGTCGCGATAGGTGCCGGGCGCGAAGTAGCCCGCCTCCACGAAGGCGGGGACGTCGCCGTACTCCACGGTGGTGAACGAGCAATCGTCCATGCCGCGGCCCAGGTAGTCGCGCAGCGTCGCGGTGACCGCGGTCGCCTTGCGCCCGAGCAGGTAGGCGAACAGATCGAAATAGTGGATCCCATCCGTCTGCGTGACGCCGACGTCGGTGCGCGGACGCTTGAAGCCCGCGAAGCGGCCGGTGCAATATCGCACGCGGCCGAGGCCACCACCGTGCAGCCGCTCCCGGAGCGCGGTCGTCACCGGATGGAATCGGAAGATGTGGCCGACCTGGAGAATGCGATTCGTCTGCGCCACGATCTCCGCGAGCCGGCGGCCTTCGTCGACCGTCAGCGTGAGCGGCTTCTCGATGAAGCAGTCGTGGCCCGCCCGCAGGCACTCGCCCGCCAGGGCCAGATGGTTGTCGGCCGGCGTCACGATGTCGACCGCGCTCACGTGGGGCAAGGCCTGACGGAAGTCCTCGACCGCCCGCTCGGGGGCCACGCCCGCTTTGACCGCGAACGCCCGCCGCTCAGGAGAGACGTCGGCCACCCACAGCTCCACGCCGAGCTCGCCGAGCACGCGGAGGTGCTTCTCGCCCCAGCGGCCCAGCCCGACCAGCAGGACCTTCATCGCCCGTCCCTCGCCTCGCCGCCCAGGTCCTCCGCGACCTCGTAGCGCAGCAGCCGATCCTTCATCCAGCGAACCGCCAGCAGGTCCACGAACGCGCGGAACGCGCGGTTGCCGATGCCGTACTTCGACTCGCCGAAGCGGCGCGGCCGGTGGTTCACCGGCACCTCGATCACCCGGAACCCGTGCATCTTGAGCAGCGTGGGGATGAAGCGGTGAAATCCCTTGTACAGCACGAGGTCCCGCAGGCATTCTCGGCGGAACGCGCGGAACGTGCAGCCGCTGTCCTGGATGGTCTCTTCGCTGAGGCGATTGCGCACCCGATTGGCGATGCGCGAGGAGAGACGCCGGACCCACGAATCGCCCGCGGCACGGTTCACCCGCCAACCGGTCACCGCGTCCCACTGGTCCAGATGCTTCAGCATGGCCGGGATGTCGTGCGGATCGTTCTGCAGGTCGGCGTCCATGACCACCACGTACCGGCCTCGCACCGACTTGATGCCCGCGTCGGTGGCCGCGGTCTCGCCCGCGTTGGCCTTCAGTCGCACGAGCCGCACCTGGTCGTCGGTCTCGCGGAATCCGCGGATGATCTCGGCACTCCGGTCCTTGCTGCCGTCGTCGACGAAGATCACTTCGTAGCGGAGACCGGTCGGCTGCAATACCTCGCGAATCTCCGGCCACAGGAGGGGGAGATTCTCCTCCTCGTTGTACACGGGAATCACGATGGACAGATCCAGCGCGCTGGTCATTCCGGCTCCGTCGGCGTGCCCTGCCATTCCGGCGCGAGCCGGTGCGGCAGACCGAGCCGATCGAGGATACGCGCCAAGGTATGGGTCACGATGTCGTCGATCTGCTTGGGCCGATTGTAGAAGGCCGGCATCGGCGGGAGCACCACCGCCCCCATCTCGGCCAGCGAGGTCAGCACCCGGAGATGGCCCAGATGGAGCGGGCTCTCCCGCACGACGAGGATCAGGCGCCGGCCTTCCTTCAGCGTCACGTCGGCCGCGCGCGCCACCAGGGTATCGGAGATGCAGTGGGCCACCGCCCCCGCGGTGCGGATGCTGCAGGGCACGATCACCATGCCCTCGGTCTTGAAGGAGCCCGAAGCCAGCGCGGCCCCGATGTCGCGGTTGCGGTAACGCCGGGTGGCCAGGGCCTCCACGTCGGCGACGGAATAGTCGGTCTCCTCGACGATCGTGCGCCGGCCCGCGTCGGAGATCACCAGATGAGACTCCACATCGGGAATCCCGCGCAGGAGCTCGAGGAAGCGGACGCCGTAGATCGCGCCCGACGCGCCGCTGATCCCGACCACGATCCGCTTCACAGCCGGAACCTCCGCTTGTAGACCTCGTCCCGGGTCTTCTGGTACAGCAGCTCCCACTCGGCGCTGCCCTCCGGCGCCGGGCGCGAGTACGTCGACAGCGTCCGGCGCACTTCCTGATCGATGGACTCCTCGAGCTTCGACTCGTCCTCCAGCACGCGGAATACCTCGGTGCGGAGATGGCCGTGCACCTTCTCGTCCGCGCCCTTGACCATCATGCTCTCGGTGGCCGTCAAATCCGCCACGATCCGATCGGCCAGCGCGAACATGCGCTCACGGCTCATCCGGGTCACAGCGTGAACCCCCGCTCCTTCGCGAGCTTGGCCTTCACCAGGGCGAAGAGGCGCTTGTAGTCGGAGGCGGAGTCGCGGATCAGCTTGGCGTTGTCCATCAGGAGGGTCCGGGCGTCGGCGTCGATCTTCTCCTCGGCCTGGAAATTCTCGACCAGGATGCGCCGCACCACCTCGCGGGCTCGGGCCTCGTCCCGGACGTCGGCGAGCTTCCGCCCCACCAGCCGCTTGACCACGGCCTCCGCCATCCGCCCAGCCACCTCGTCCCGTCGCGCCATGCCCAAAGCGGTAGGGTACACGGGCGCGAACGAGGGTGTCAAGCACAACTATCCGGAAAATTGGTCAAAAGTGGCGGTCCGGACCCGGCAACAACACGCGGAACCTTGATCCTTTTCCGGGAAGGCTGTCGACCTCGACCCGTCCGCCGTGGGCCTCCGCCAGCGCACGGACCAGACTCAACCCCAGGCCCAGACCCCGCGCGGACGTGGTCTCGGGATGCGCCACCCGCACGTACTTGTCGAAGATCCGGGAGAGCTGCTCGGCCGGGATCCCGACCCCGTCGTCCTCCACCGCGACCTCCACCATCCCCGGCTGATCCGGGGCCGGGCTCGCCGAGACGAGGACCTCGCCGCCCCGGGGGGAATACTTGACCGCGTTAGACAGGAGATTCTTCAGCATCCGGTCGAGCGCGTCGGGATCGGCCCGCAGCTCGACCCCCGGTGGGCTCGGGGTCCAGCGGAACCGATGCTGGCGATGCTCGGCCGCGAACATCTCGACGTTGCGCTCCATGAGGCCGTCGAGATCTACCGGCTCCGGTTTCATCTCGAGCGCACGGCCCGCCTCGATGCGCGAGAGATCGAGCAGCTCGCCGACGATGCGCCCGAGCGAGCAGGCCTCGGTGTGAATGTAGGCGAGACAGCGGCGCGCCTTGTCGGGCGCCAACGCGGAGCGCAGCAGCAGCTCGCTGAAGCCCTGCAGCGCGGTCAGCGGCGTGCGCAGCTCGTGCGAGACCACGGAGAGAAACTCCGTCTTCGCCCGATCCAGCTCCCGAAGCCGTCCGGTGGCCGCCGCGACCTTCTCCTCTAGCTCCTCGCCGAAGTGGAGCTGTCGCCGCGTGAGCCTCGCATTTTCGACCGCGAGACCGGCGTGCAGTGCCAGCTCCTCGGCCGCCGCGCGCGTGGCCCGCGAGAGCTCGCCCGTCCACTCGACCACCATCACCCCGACGACGCCGGCGCCCGACGTGAGCGGCAACGCCAGCGCGCGAACCGGTGTCGGATCGAGCGGCTCGGTCGCGGCGATCCGGGGATCCGCACGCAGGTCGACGCTCCTGACGGGCACCCCCGTGCGAAGCGTCCAGGCCGCGGCGGAGTCCGGGTCCACCAGCGTGCCGGTCGGCGTCGCGGCGAGCAGCCCCGTGTGGACGTCTGCGCCGACCAGCAGCGCGAGTCGCCGAGCCTGCAAGGCGCCCCGCAGCTCCTCGGCCATCGCGGCCAGTGGATCCTCCCGCCCGCCCCCATCGTCCAGGCGGCGCTGGATCGCGAGGACCGCCGCGAGCCGCCCGGCCCTGGCTCGCGAGCCATCCACCAGGCGCCCGACGAGGAGCCCGGCCACGATCGGCAGCCCGATGGACAGAAGCCCGTCGAGCGTCTGTGACGTGAGGCCCATCCGCTCCACCGACGCCAGCGCGATCGGCGCGTGGAGCAGCCCGGCGAGCACGCCGATCAAGCCCCCGCCGAGCGCTCCACGGGTCAGCCCCGCCCAGAGCGTGGGCACGAGATAGAGATGGCGCAGCACGGAGTCCGGCCCTTGGTGCCCGGCGGCCAGCGTCAGCGCAATGCCCGCGAGCAGCAAGAGGGGCAGTGCGATCATGGCGCGAGGATCCGGTACGCGGCGAAGAATCCGAGGGCCGCCAGGTAGCCGGGTAGCAGGCTGCCGCTCCAGGCACGGAGAGCGCAGGCGGTGAGTCCGAGCAGGCCCAGGTAGAAGACCGCCCCGGCCCGCGCGTCGGCGGAGTGGGGCAGCGCCGGATCCAGGAGGTAACGCACCAGCGCCAGCGCCGTCGTGAGCGCGGCCGCCGGCCAGAACGCGCTGCGGCGCCAGAGCAACGAGAAGAGCGCGCCTCGAAACACCCACTCCGCGGAAAGCAGATTCGCGCCGACGTCGTAGGCGACCGCGCCCAGGTAGGCCCGGAGGCCGCCGGCCTGGACGTGATAGCCGAAGGTCAGCCCCGCGGTCATCAGCAGATGCGCGCCGAGGAACACGCCAGCCACCAGCCCCGCGAGCGCGTGCGAGACCCGGGCCCCGCGCAACCCGATCGCACGCATGTCAGGGCGCCGCACCGCCTCCCGTATCAGCACCGCGGGCGGCAGCACGAACGCGAGCGAGCCCCACGGGCCGAGCCGGGCAGCGACGGAGGCCACCAGGAGCGCACCGCCAATCCGGCTGATCGGCCCCACCCACCTGGCGGAGGCACCGGTGACGATCAGCCAGCCGAGCCCGATCAGGCCGCCATGAATCGTGGCGCCAGCCATTGCGTGTCCAAGCCCGCCCAACCCGGGCGAGAACCAGTCGATGAACAGGCCCGCCGCGACCAGCAGACCCACGACCGCACCAACTTGAAACACGGCTCTTGCCATCGGCCGCGGCGGCGCGGCCGCCGCCACGTCAAACGGCGCGCTCAGGAGTAGCATCGGCAGTCAACTGGATGCACAGCGCAGCGAGCCGCGCATCGATCGTGCGGCCCGCTTCCTCTTCGAGGCGTCGCACCGCCTCGGCGCGTGGCAGGCGTCCGCGATACGGCCGATCCGAGGTGAGGGCATCGTAGATGTCGGCCACCGCCACGATCCGGGCGCCCAGCGGAATCAGCTCGCCCCGCAGCCCGTCCGGGTACCCGCTGCCGTCGTGGCGCTCGTGGTGATGCCGTACGATGACTGCGCCGTCGGCGAAGAAGTCGAGCGGCGCTACGATCTGCGCGCCGATCACCGGATGCTGTCGCAGCACCGCCCACTCCTCGGCGCTGAGCGCCCCGGGCTTGCGCAGCACGCTCTCCGGCATCGCGATCTTTCCGAGATCGTGGAGTCGCCCGGCGTGGGCGATGACCTCCGCCCCGGCCCGCGGCACCCCCGCTTGGACGGCGATCCGCCGCGCGAGGGCCGCGACCCGCTCGGAGTGCCCGCGCGTATAGAGATCCTTGGCCTCGAGGGCATTGGCCAGCCCCAGCAGGCTCTGGAAGATGGCCTGCTGCAGGCGGCGGTACGTCTTGCGCAGATCGATCGCGTACTCCAGCGATTGCTGGTAGGCGTTGCGGAGGCGTTCCTGGGTCTGCTCGAGCTCCCGCTCGCGGGCGCGAGAGGTCTCGTAGAGCGACCTGAGGTCGCGCGCGTACGACAGGGCCTGGGAGAGGGCTACACTACCGGCCATACCGAAGCCTCCGGAACCAGTGAGCGGATCAGGGTCAGCAGGGCCAGCGGCGAGAACGGCTTCGTCAGGTAGTGGTCGGCGCCGGCCGCGCGGCCCCGGCGTTGATCCTCGGCCTGAGCCGCCGCGGAGAGCATGACGATGCGGGTGTGCGCGCACTCCGGCAGCTGGCGCAGTCGCCTGCACACGTCGAGCCCGTTGAGCCGCGGCATCTGCACGTCGAGCAGCGCCACCTCGGGCCGCGTGCGGCGCGCCAGCTCGAGCGCGGCGGCACCGTCGGCGGCCTCTACGATCTGCACCTGCGGGTCTTCGAGCGTGAAGCGGACCAGGTCGAGAATGGCGGGTTCATCGTCAGCGATGAGGATGGTTGTCATGGCCGTGCTCAGTTGCGAGCGACGTGCCATGAAGAACGCCGCGTCGAATCAGCGGCTTACGAGGAGATCAGCGAGCGGAACGCCCCGAGGCCTGGGCAGGCGCGGGCGGGTGCTGCCTCGTGCGCGTGGCAACGCGCGGCTACCCGCCTCCGATCGACACGACGAGGAGACGGGTGAGCGCGCGCTGGTAGGCGGCGAGCGCGTCCTTGTAGTCGATCTCGTCAGAGCCGCCGTCCGGATCCCGGCCCGCCAGGCGCTGCTCCGCGCGCTGACGGGCGCGCTCGGCCCGGTCACGATCGATCTCCTCCGGGCGCTCGGCCAGCTCGGCCAGGATGATCACACGCTCCGGCGTAACCTCCGCGAAGCCACCGTGGACGGCCAGGTGCACCTCGTCCCGGCCCCGACGGAAGACCACCTCGCCGCTGGCGAGCGTGGTCAGGAAGGCGGCGTGGCCGGGCAGCACCCCGAAGTAGCCTTCGCTGCCGGGCGCCACGACCTCGTCCACCTGCTCGGAGACGAGCTGGCGAGTGGGCGTGGCCAGCTCCAGCAGCACTACTTCGCCTCGCGCATCTTGGCCGCTTTCTCCTGCACCTCCTCGATGCCGCCCACCATGTAGAACGCCTGCTCGGGCAGCTCGTCGTGCTTGCCGTCCACGATCTCCTTGAAGCCCTTGATCGTGTCGGCCAGCTTGACGTAGCGCCCCGGCTGCCCGGTGAACACCTCGGCGACGTTGAGCGGCTGCGAGAGGAACCGCTGCAGCTTCCGCGCGCGCGCCACCGTGAGCTTGTCCTCGTCCGAGAGCTCCTCCATGCCGAGGATCGCGATGATGTCCTGCAGGTCCTTGTAGCGCTGCAGGACGGACTGCACCGCGCGCGCGGTCCCGTAGTGCTCCTGGCCCAGGATGATCGGATCCAGGATGCGCGACGTCGAGGCCAACGGATCGACCGCGGGATAGATGCCGAGCTCGGTGAGCGGCCGCGAGAGCACCGTCGTCGCGTCCAGGTGCGCGAACGCGGTCGCGGGCGCCGGGTCGGTGATGTCGTCGGCGGGCACGTAGATGGCCTGCACCGAGGTGATCGAGCCCTTCTTGGTGGACGTGATCCGCTCCTGAAGGGCGCCCATCTCGGTGCCGAGCGTCGGCTGGTAGCCGACCGCGGACGGCATGCGGCCGAGCAGCGCGGAGACCTCCGAGCCGGCCTGCGTGAACCGGAAGATGTTGTCGATGAACAGCAGCACGTCCTGGCCTTCCTCGTCGCGGAAGTACTCGGCCGCGGTCACGCCGGTGAGCGCCACCCGTAGGCGCGAGCCGGGCGGCTCGGTCATCTGGCCGAAGATCAGCGCGGTCTTCTCGATGACGCCCGACTCCTTCATCTCGTGGTAGAGGTCGTTGCCCTCGCGGGTGCGCTCCCCCACCCCGGCGAACACCGAGATGCCGCCGTGCTGCTTGGCGATGTTGTTGATCAGCTCCTGGATGAGCACGGTCTTGCCCACTCCGGCGCCGCCGAAGAGGCCGGTCTTGCCGCCGCGGGTGTACGGCTCGAGGAGATCGACGACCTTGATGCCGGTCTCGAACATCTCGACCTTGGTGGACTGCTGGTCGAACGCGGGCGCGGGCCGGTGGATCGGGTAGGTCTTCGTGCTCTTGATCGGGCCCATCTTGTCCACCGGCTCGCCGGTGATGTTGATGATGCGCCCGAGCGTTCCGTTGCCCACCGGGATCGAGATGGGCTGGCCGGTGTCGTTGACCGGCATGCCGCGCGTGAGCCCGTCGGTCGCGGCCATGGCGACGGTACGCACATGGCTCTCGCCCAGATGCTGGGCGACCTCGAGCACCAGCTTCGCGGAGTACGCGAAGACGTCGGTGCTTCCCGCCCCCGGCACCTCGAGCGCGCCGTAGATGGGAGGCAGCTTGCCGGGCTCGAACTCCACGTCCACCACCGGCCCGATCACCTGAACGATCTTGCCCTGATTCATATCGATCCCTCCGAGGCTACGCCTCGACCGCTTGTCTCAGCGCTTCGGCACCGCCGACGATGTCCAGGAGCTCCTTGGTGATGCGCTCCTGGCGCGCCTTGTTGTACTGGATCGTCAGCACGCCGATGATCTCCTTGGCGTTCTTGCTCGCGGCCTCCATGGCCGTCATCCGCGCCCCGTACTCCCCCGCCACCGACTCCATGAGCGCGCGGTACACCTGCGTGGTCACGTGGCGCGGCAAGAGAGCGGCCAGGATGGCCTCGGGGCTCGGCTCGTAGATATAATCCCCGCCCGCCGCCTCCTCGGCGCCCGGCACCTGGGCGGGCTCGATGGGCAGGAGCTGCTCCCGCTTGACCCGCTGCACCGCCACCGAGCGGAACTCGTTGTACATCAGATGGACCTCGTCCACCTCGCCGCTCAGGTACTCGTTCATGAGCTGGTCGGCCAGCTCTTGGGCGTGGGAGTAGGCCAGGCGGTCGAAGAAGCCGAGCATCTCCGACTTGACCTCCCACTGGCGGCGCCGGAAGAAGTCTCGCGCCTTCTTGCCCACCACCACCAGCGTGACGTCGGTCTGCCCCGCCTCGCGCAGGAACGCCAGCGAGGCGCGCAGCACGTTCGAGTTGAACGCCCCGCACAGTCCCTTGTCGGCGGTGATGATCACCAGTCGCCGCCGCGCCGGCGGTCGACGCGTCAGCAACGGGTGTTCTTCGCTCTCCGTGCGCGAGACCAGGCTCGCGAGCAGCTCAGCCATCTTGATCGCGTAGGGGCGCGCGGACAGGATCCGCTCCTGGGCGCGGCGCAGCTTGGCCGCCGCCACCAGCTTCATGGCGCGGGTGATCTTCTGGGTGGACTCGACCGAGCGGATGCGCCGGCGAATGTCGCGGAGCGTGGCCATGGCGATCCCGCTCCTAGGCGGCCTTGATGCCCCGGGCCGCGACGAACTCGGTCTTCGCGCCGTCGATGGCGGCGGCCAGCGCCGCCCGGAGCTCGTCGGTCAGCTCCTTCTTGTTGGCGATGTCGGCCAGGACCTGGGCGTGGCGGCGATCGAGGAACCCGAACAGGAACTCCTCGAACGGTCGGATCTGGTCGATCGGCATGTCGTCGAGGTGACCCTGGGTGCCAGCGAAGATGATCGCGATCTGCCGCTCGATCACCTGCGGCTGGTACTGCCCCTGCTTGAGCAGCTCGACCATGCGCTGGCCGCGGGCGAGCTGGAGCTGGGTCGCCCGGTCGAGGTCCGAGCCGAACTGGGCAAAGGCGGCCAGCTCACGGTACTGGGCGAGGTCGAGCCGCAGCTTGCCCGCGATCTGCCGCATCGCCTTGATCTGGGCCGATCCGCCCACGCGCGAGACCGAGATGCCCGCGTTGACCGCGGGGCGGATGCCCGCGTAGAAGAGGTCCGACTCCAGGTAGATCTGCCCGTCGGTGATCGAGATCACGTTGGTCGGGATGTAGGCCGACACGTCGCCGAGCTGCGTCTCGATGATGGGCAGCGCGGTCAGCGAGCCACCCTTCAGCTCGTCGTTCAGCTTCGCCGCGCGCTCCAAGAGCCGCGAGTGGAGGTAGAACACGTCGCCCGGATACGCCTCGCGGCCCGGCGGCCGGCGGAGCAACAGCGAGAGCTGCCGGTACGCGGTCGCGTGCTTGGAGAGATCGTCGTAGATGCAGAGGGCGTGGCGGCCGGAGTCACGGAAGTACTCGCCCATCGCGCAGCCCGCGTAGGGCGCGATGTACTGGAGCGGCGCCGACTCGGAGGCGGAGGCGACCACGACGGTGGTGTAGGCCATCGCCCCGGTGTCCTCCAGCACCTTCACGACCTGGGCAACGGTGGAGCGCTTCTGACCGATGGCTACGTAGAAGCAGAAGACCTCCTGCCCCTTCTGATTGATGATCGTGTCCACCGCGATGGCGGTCTTGCCGGTGCCCCGGTCTCCAATGATCAGCTCGCGCTGGCCGCGCCCGATCGGGATCATGGCGTCGATCGACTTGATCCCGGTCTGGAGCGGCTCCTTGACCGAGCGCCGATCCACCACGCCCGGGGCGTACCGCTCGATCGCCCGGAACTCCTTGGCGTCGATCGGGCCCTTGCCGTCGACGGGCTGGCCGAGCGCGTTCACCACGCGGCCGACGAGGGCCTCGCCCACCGGCACCTGGGCGATGCGCTTGGTGCGCGCGACCGGATCGCCCTCCTTGATCTTGGTGTCGTCGCCGAGGAGCACCGCGCCGACGTTGTCGGCTTCCAGGTTCAGGACGAGCCCGAACACCCCGCCCGGGAATTCCAGCAGCTCACCGGCCAGCGCCTTCTCGAGCCCGTAGATGCGCGCAACGCCGTCGCCGACCTCGATCACGCGTCCCGCCTCCTTGAGGTCGACCTCGGCCTCGTAGCCCTGGAGCTGGCGCTTGATGATGTCGCTGATCTCTTCCGCCTTGATCATGTGCTATCCCCTTGCGAGCCGCTGGCGCATCCGCGCGAGCTGCCCGTCGAGACTGCCGTCGAGAATGAGGCTGCCGATCTGCGCGACGAAGCCGCCGAGGAGCGTGGCGTCCACCTGCTCCTCCAGGATGATGCGCTTGCCGAGGGCCCGCTCGAGTCGCGCCGAGAGCTGCTGCTTCTCGGCGTCGGTCAGCGCGACCGCGCCGCGCACCTGCGCACGCACGCGCCCGAGCCCGGCGTCTACCAGGTTCCGGTAGGCGGCGACGATCTCGCGGAGATGATCCGCACGCCCCCGATCCGCCACGAGGCCGACGAAGTCCTGCACCAGCTTGCGCGCTCCGAGCTTCTGGGCGACCGCCGCCGCCACCGCGCGCCGGTCCGCCGGCTTGATCCACGGGCGGGTCAGCACGCCGCTCACCGCCGGATCACTCTCGCAGACCTCGGCCACCTGCTCGAGCTCTCGCTCGATCGCTTCGGCACCCCCGCTCTCATGGGCGAGCTCGTAGAGCGCCTTGGCGTAGCGCTTGGCCGTCGCTTCGTGCGCGCGCACGACCTAGTTGACCTTGTCCACGCGCGCGATCGCATCCTGGACGATGCGGCGATGATCCTCGTCGCGCAGACTCTTGCGGATCAGCCGCTCCGCCACCGAGATCGCCAGGTCCGCCACTTCCTGCCGCAGCTCCTGGCGCGCGCGCGTGACCTCCTGGGCCATCTCGTTGCGCGCCGACTCCACCAGGCGCGACGCTTCCCCGCGCGCCGCCTCCACGAGACGCCGTTGCTCCTCCGCCGCTTCCCTCAGCGCGGTGGCGCGAATCGCTTGCGCCTCCGTGTAGGCGGCCTGCAGCTTGGCGGCGTGCTCCTCGCGTTCCCGCTGAGCCTCGGCGCGCGCGGCCTGCGCCTCTTCCAGCGACTTGCGGATGGCCTGCGTGCGGTTGTCCATCATCGTCAGCAGCGGCTTGTAGAGGAGCTTGCCCAGGATGAGCAGCAGCAGGAAGAAGTTGATCGCCTGGATGACGATCGACTTGTCGAGGTTGATCAGACCTCCACCCTCGTTGGCGAGCCCGGCCGCCGGCAGTCCCGCGAGCAGAAGCGCAGCGATGGCAAGTACGCGAATCATGGTGAGCTCTCCGGCTGAGCGCGCTTTTGTGAAAGAAGGAACAAACGGTATCCGAGTATCTACGGCGGCACCGGAACTGTCAAGAGTCTTCGGCCCGCGCGATGACCCCCCCGCCCACCACCAGATCACCCTCGTAGAAAACCACAGACTGGCCCGGTGCCGGCGCCCGCTGGACGTTCTCGAACCGGATCAGGACAGCCCCCGGCTCCTGCGGCTCGATGGTCGCCGCCGCCGGCTCGTGGCTATGCCGGATCTTCGCCGTCACGACCAGCGGACCGGTTAGCGACTCCACCGAGATCAGATTGACCTGCTCGGCCCGGATCACCCCTACGGCGATCTCGTCACATCTACCTACCACCACGGCGTTTTTCACCGGATCGAGCGCGGTCACGTACAGGGTCTCGGCCGACTGCAACCCGAGACCCCGACGCTGGCCAACCGTATAGTTCAGCAGTCCCGCGTGCTGCCCGAGCACTGTGCCGTGCCGGTTCACGATCGGCCCCGGCCGGAAGGCTCCGGGAACTCGCCGACGCAGGAACCCCCGATAGTCGTCGTCGGGAATGAAGCAGATCTCCTGGCTCTCCGGCTTATTCGCGGTTACGAGGCCGAGGGCGCGCGCCTTCTCGCGGACGGCGTCTTTGGTGAGATCGCCCACCGGGAAGCGCGCCTCCGCGAGCTGCTCCTGGGTCAACGGCCAGAGAAAATCGGACTGATCCTTGCGGGCATCGCGCCCGCGCCAGAGCAGGAACCGGCCGGTCGCGGCCTCCCGTGTGATCCGCGCGTAGTGGCCGGTGGCCACCGCGGTGGCATCCCACGCCCGTGCGCGCCGCCGGAGCGAGCCGAATTTCACCTCGCGGTTGCAGGCCACACACGGCACGGGTGTCCGGCCCGCCGCGTAGGCGCGCGCGAATGGCTCGATCACCGCCTGCTCGAACTCGTGCTCGGAGTTGAGCAAGTAGTACGGGATGCCGAGCCGCCGCGCGACCGCGCGCGCGTCGTCCACCGTCTCGGGCGAGCAGCAGCTCCCGAACTTGCGCGTCGCCTCTTCGGGCTCGCGCCACGGCCACACGCGGAGCGTGACGCCGATCACGTCGAAGCCCTGCTCGACGAGAAGCGCGGCCGCGACAGAGGAATCCACCCCGCCGCTCAGGCCGACGACGATGCGCTCGGTCATCCGGAGCTCAACGAGACGTCGTGATGAGCTCGGCGAGGCGATCGAGTTCCTCGCGCGAGGAGTAAACAATCTCGATCCGCCCGGCGCGCTCGGTTCCCACGAGTCGCACCCGGGTCGCGAGCGCGACGCGGAGCGCATCTTCGACCGCGGTCAGATCAGGCGCGCGACGGAGCTGGCGCCGGGCGGGCCGGGGCCGCTTGGCCTGCACGCCTTGCTCGGTGGCGCGTACCGACCACGAGTGAGCCAGGATCTCGTCGCGCAGCTTGAGCTGGTCGGCAGGGGAGGTGAGCGACAGCAGCGCGCGCGCGTGCCCCATGGCCAGCCGGCCCGCGCGCAGATCGGCTTGGATCGTGTCCGGAAGCTTCAGGAGGCGCAGGCAGTTGGCGATGCTGCTCCGGTCCCGCGCGACGCGTTGCGCCAGACCCTCCTGCGTCCAGCCGAACTCGGCCAGCAGGCGCTGATACGCCTCGGCCTCCTCCATCGGGTTCAGATCCTCACGGAGGAGATTCTCGACCAGGCCCAGCTCGAGGCTCTGGACGTCGCTAACCTCTCGGATAACTGCGGGAATCTTGGTAAGTCCGGCTAGTTTCGCTGCCCGCCAGCGCCGCTCGCCGATGATGAGCTGGTAGCCATCTCCGAGCCGTCGAACCACCACCGGCTGCAGCACACCATTCTGGGCCATCGACGTGGAAAGATCTTGTAAAGCCTTGTCATCAAAGTCTTTTCTCGGCTGCTGCGGGTTGGGGACGATCGAGTCGATCGAGAGCTCTACGGCGGCGCTAACCTCGGCGGCCTCGGCACCAGCCGGGGCGGGGGACGAGAGAAGCGCGCCGAGGCCGCGCCCGAGACCATGACGATTAACCATGTGAAATTACCTCTCTGGCGAGATCGAGGTAGGCGGTCGATCCGGCGGACCGGAGATCATAGAGCATGATTGGCTTCCCATGGCTCGGCGCCTCGCTGAGCCTAATGTTGCGGGGAATGATCGTGGTCATTACCTGGTCTCCGAGATGGCGCTGCGCCTCTGCTCGCACTTGGGCTGCAAGGCTGGTCCTGCCGTCGAACATAGTCAGGACAATACCCTCGACCTTGAGTTGTGGATTGAGTCGCTCACGAACCAATCCGATAGTCCTAATAATATGAGCTAATCCCTCCATTGCATAGTACTCACACTGGAGGGGCACCAGGGCCGCATCTGCGGCGGCAAGCGCATTCAGGGTCAGAAGCCCCAGCGATGGCGGACAGTCGATGATGATGTAGTCGTAGGAGGTGTTGACTGGAACGAGGGCCTGCTTGAGTCGACCCTCACGGTGGTCCTGGTTGACCAGCTCGATCTCGGCCCCGACCAAGTCGATGTCAGATGGGACGAGGTGAAGAAAGGGGAGCATCGTGGGCCGGGCCACCTCAGCGATCGGAACATTCTCGAGGACAACGTGATAGATCGTTCGCTCCAAAGTCGCCTTATCTACCCCGAGGCCGGTCGTCGCGTTGCCCTGGGGGTCGAGATCCACCAAGAGGGTTCCGCGTTCGGCGAGAGCCAGCCCTGAGGACAGGTTGACGGCGGTCGTGGTCTTCCCCACGCCGCCTTTCTGGTTCACGACTGCCAGAACCCGCGCCATCCCGATCTCAGCCTCCAGCCTCCCAGGGCCCAGGTGTTCCACGTGGAACATCTGCTCACCCCGAGGATCGGTGTTCCACGTGGAACAGTACCGGAGATCCTGGATCTACTTCAACTTCCTTTGCGGGCTCTAAGGAATCGCCGGTGGCGGCTCTTGCCTGGGCTGTGGACCTGGATCTCCTCGAACCCGTGATGGTCTGAATGGCCAGGCGGGCCCGATACCACCAAGATTCCACCAGGTTTGAGGTACGGCAGAGCCAGAGGCAGGAGAGCTTCGGGCGCACGAACTGCCCGGGACACCGCGACATCAAACACCCCACCCAGCTCCGGGTCTCGCAACGCTAGTAACTCGGCCCGACCCTCTTCCACCGCCACATCGACGAGGCCCAGTTCCCGACACACGGTGCGGAGGAACGAAACCCGTTTCCGCTTCGACTCGACCAGTGTCATTCGGATTTGCGGCTGAGCCAGCCGCATCGGCAGCCCAGGGATCCCGGCGCCGGCGCCCAGGTCGACGACAGTCAGCGCGCCTGTTGGAAGCGCTGACAGGAAGAGGAGGGAGTCGAGGAATAGCTCTCTCACGATCGCGGCCGGCGAGTCGAGCGCAGTCATCCGGTGGATCCGGTTCCATCGGACGAAAACATCGAGGTAGGTGGTGAACCGGCGGAGATCCTCGGCTGAGGCCGATTGACCGGTCACCGCGGCGATCCCGGCCATCAGCTCCTTCATCGGATCATCCCGCCGACTACTCACGCCGAGAGCTTAGCTCAACCGACGCTCGTTCCGGGAGACGCTACGGCTTCAAGCCTTCTTGGTGGCGCGGACTGGAGCCTTCTCCCCCTTGTTCATCCGCTCCATGTACTTCTGCTGCGCGATCTGGAGGACGTTGGAAAGGGTCCAGTACAGCACAAGTCCCGCGGGGAGCTTGAGGAACATGAAGGTGAACAACACGGGCATGAACAGCATCATCTTCGCCTGCCGTGGGTCACCCATCACCGGCGTCATCTTTTGCTGGATGAACATCGAGATTCCCATCATGATCGGGAGCACATAGGTCGGATCGAGCCTGGACAGATCACAGATCCAGAGATCCATGCCGAAGAGCTGGCCGAAACAGATGAACGGTGCCCCCTGCAGGTCCACTGAAACGGAGAGAGCGTCGTAGAGGGCGTAGAAGATCGGAATCTGCACAACCATCGGCAGGCAGCCGCCGAGCGGGTTCACCTTGTGAGCCCGGTATAGCTCCATCGTCTCCCGCTGCACCCTCTGCGGGTCGCTCTTGTACTTCGACCGGAGAGCGTTGATCTGTGGCTGAAGCGCCTGCATGGCCCTCATTGAGGTCATGCTCTTGATCGTGAGCGGGAAGAACAGGACCTTCGTCAGGACGGTCAGCAGGATGATCGCGACCCCGTAGTTGGGCACGAAGCGGTAGAACCAGCGCATCAGGGTTAGCGTCGGCACAACGATCCATTCCATCGGGAAGGCCGGAAGTCCGTAGTGTGCGACCCAGGACTCAGGGAAGGGGAACCCACCGAAATAAATAGCCTTTTCGAGGCTCACGCCCATCGCTTTGAGCTGGTCGTACTCCATTGGCCCCATATAGGTCGACATTCGCCCGTCCCACGACTTGCCCGGCTCCAAGGCAGCGACCCGAGCTAGAACTCCAACCTCAGCCACATGTACTGGCTTAGATTCATTAGGTTTCTTGATCTCCTTTCGCCCTTCGGACACCGCGATGCCCTGTCCCTTCGGAATGAGCGCGGTCAGGTAGACGCCGTTCTGACCGAGTGGTGCGACCCCACTCTCGAATCCCACCCATGGATCCTCACCCACATTCTGCTCGACGCTGCTGATGGACTCCCGCCGCGGCCAGAACGCTCCCTTGGGGAGACGCACCACATGAATCGGACGGACACCGGCGAAGCTCTCTTGGTCCTTCGGCCACTCGGCCGGTGCCGACCACGTCATCGCGAGCTCGAAGCTCTGCACGACGGAGTGGCGATTCTCGATCTTCAGCTCGCGATCCACGGCGTAGCTGTCCGCGCGAAAACGGAGCACCTGTGTTACTCGAATCCCGTATCCGTCTTCCCCGACCAGGCGCAACTCGGCCTCGGGGTGGCTCGCGTCGAGCTTGATCGCCTCCGTCGACAGGGTGAACGAGACCAGCTGTGGTGGCTGCCCTGGCCGCTGCAATACGAGGCCGGAGTCGTCCACGGTCCCGGGGAGGAGCATGGGCTTTTCGCCCCGGAAATGGAGATCCCAGGCCTTGACCTGGCCGCCAATCGTTCCGACTACCGCTCGATACAGCGGCGTCTCGACGGTCGCGGTGCGCTCCGGAGCAGGGGGCACTTGCTTCAAGGGCAGAAGCGGGGTCGGCGCAGCGGCCGCCGGAGCGGTTTGGGGTACGGGAGCGCCTGGGGCCTTCGCCGCCGGCTCCGGTGCGTCGGCCTTCTGGCCGGGCCGCTCGGTGTCCGACCCCCGCATGAAGATCGCCGGGTAGATCATCAGGAGCGCCGCCATCAACAGCAGCGCCAGGGTCGTGCGTTTGTCCATCATCCTCTTGGTCGTTCTATCGGGAGCGGATCATATCCGCCCGGATTCCATGGGTGACAGCGGGCAATGCGCCGGAGGCCCAGCCAGCCGCCGCGCAGCAGCCCCTGCCCGAGCAAGGCCTGGCGAGCATATTCCGAGCAGCTCGGCACGAAGCGGCAGGATGCCGGCAACATCCTGCGGAGAAAGATCTGATAGCCGCGGATCGCCTGCGCAGCCACCCAGCCCAACCTCATGTCCGTCCAGTCGTCTGTTCCGCGGCGCGTGCGAGCGCCCCGGCGAGTTTCCGCATGTCGTCGATGAGCTCGGGAAGTGGGCGCCCCGCCGCGGCGGGGCGAGCCACCACGACCATTTCGATATCACGCGGCATATTCGCGCGCACGTGCCGATAGGCTTCCCGGACCCGGCGCCGTATGCGGTTACGGTCCACCGCGCCCCGCACGTGCCGGCTCACCGCGAATCCCACTCGGCGTGCCGCCGTCCGCCGCCAGAGAGCGACAAAGCTCGGGCACTCGAGTCGGCTACCGTGCTGGAAGACCGCCTGGAACTGCGCCGCCCGCCGGAGGCGCTCGCCTCGCGGCAGCGTGAACGCCGCCGGGGATGTGGGCACCGGGCCGAGCTAGACCGTCAGGCGCTTGCGCCCCTTGGCGCGCCGGCGCTTCAGGACCTTTCGCCCGCCCTGCGTCTTCATCCGCGAGCGAAATCCGTGCGTCTTCTTCCGTCGGCGCACATTGGGTTGAAACGTCCTCTTCATCGAGAAAACTCCCTTCGGGATGGAAGAACCAACGTAGTCTACGGACCGGCCCTCGACAAGTCAAGGCGCGCAAGACCCTTGCGACGATCCGCGACGCTGTGATACGGTCGCCTCCCGCGTATCGGTCGGCGCAATATTCGAGTGCTCCGAAGATCGCGCTCGCGACGCGGTGCAGTAGATGCAGTACCTGTCCGTTTCCCAGTGAGTCGATGACGCATCGCCACCTGGTCAGCCGTCGCTGCGCCCCGGAAAACCAGGTCTGGCGGAATGCTCCCGGTTATCCACACCTGTGGATAAGTTTGTGTGTAACTTCTTGCGGCGCCGCGGATCAAGAGCCCGACAATGCTTGACTCTTTGTGGCCTCGTCTACTGGTCGCCCTCGAGGGCAAGATCCCGGAAACCGCCCTCGACTCCTGGCTCCGACCGTGCCGAATCTCTGCGATGGAGGGCGACCTCCTGCGCGTGGCGGCGCCGAACAAGTACAGCCGCGACTGGCTCGTCCAGCACTACACCGACCTCATCCAGTCGGCGGCCCGCGAGGCGCTCGGTGGCAATCCCGTTATTTCCATTGAGGTCGATCGTGAGCCGGACCGCGCGCCGACGCCACCGCGCGAGACGCCATCCGTCCCGCTCTCAAACGGTCTCTCTCCGCGCTATACGTTTCAGTCCTTCGTCGTGGGCAACTCCAACCAGTTCGCCCAAGCCGCGTGCCAGGCCGTGGCGGAGCTGCCATCCAAGGCCTACAACCCGCTGTTCCTCTACGGCGGGGTCGGGCTGGGCAAGACCCATCTCCTGCATGCGGTCGGCCACGAGATCGCCCGTCTCTATCCGTCGCTCCGGCTTCTCTACCTCTCGACCGAACGGTTCACCAACGATCTGATCAACGCGATCCGCTACGATCGGACCGCGGAATTTCGCGCGAAGTATCGAACGATCGATCTCCTCCTCATCGACGACATCCAGTTCATCTCCGGCAAGGAACGCACCCAGGAAGAGTTCTTCCATACGTTCAACGACCTGTACGAGGCCCGCAAGCAGATCGTCGTGTCTTCCGACTCCGCGCCCAAAGAGATCCCCGAGATCGAAGAGCGCCTGCGGTCCCGCTTCGAATGGGGCCTGATCGCGGACATCCAGCCGCCCGACTTCGAGACGCGCGTGGCGATCCTCAAGAAGAAGGCCGAGATCGAGCGCGTGCGCCTGCCCGACGACGTCGCCTACCTGATCGCGAGCCGGATCAAGGCCAACATCCGCGAGATCGAGGGCTCGTTGACCCGCATGATCGCGTTCTGCTCGCTCAGCGGCCGCGACATGAGCGTGGACCTCGCCCAGGAAGTGCTCGCCGACCTGTGGGGCGAGGAAGAGAAGATCATCACGATCGAGCACATCCAGCGCAAGGTCGCCGAGTTCTTCGGCATCAAGCTCTCGGACATGCGCGCCAAGAATCGCACCAAGGCGGTCGCGTTCCCGCGCCAGGTCGCCATGCACCTGGCGCGGCAGCTCACCCACGCCTCCCTCACCGAGGTGGGCCGCGCCTTCGGCGGCAAGGACCACACCACCGTCCTCCACGCGGTCGAGAAGATCCAGACGATGGTGCAGGACGATCCCAAATTCAAGAAGACTCTCGACACGCTTACCCAGAGCATCACGCTGTGATCCCCCGCGTATCTTTCGTTACCCACGTACCTATCCACGATCAGCGAGTCTCCAACTCCCCATCGCAAGGCGCGATTTTCTGTCCCGCGGGCTATCCACATCTCCGCCTACTCGTGCGACGACGAATTCTTTCCTTTCTCTCTACACCCTGAAAAACGGAGAATCTTTATGGAAGTGCATGTGGATCGTGATGCATTCCTCCGGGGTTTGCAGATGGCACACAACGTGGTCGAGCCGCGCCAAACGCTGCCGGTCCTGGCGAATGTGTTGCTCGAGGCCCAGGGCGATACCTTGCGGATGTCGGCCACCGATCTCGAGGTGAGCGTGCGGGTGACCGGGCCGGCCAAGGTGGTGAAGCCCGGGACGATCACAATCTCGGCTCGCAAGCTGATGGAGATCGTCAAGGAATTGCCGGCCGCGCCGCTCGCGTTGAAAGTGCAGGAGAACGCGTGGGTCGCGTTGCGGTGTGCGGGAGTGTCGTATCGGCTCGTCGGGCTGACGCCGGAAGAGTTCCCCGCGATCGGCGACGGGGCCACTACCGGGTGGTTGACCCTCGACGGCAAGGTACTGCGGGATATGCTCACGCAGACTACCTTCGCGATTTCTCACGACGAGAGTCGTTACGCGCTGAACGGGGTGTTGCTGGCGGTTCAGGACAAGGAGCTTCGGATGGTGGCGACCGACGGGCACCGGCTGGCCCTGGCGGTACGGCAGCTTCCGGTAGCGGGCTCCGCGATGTCCGGGATCGTGCCCCGGAAGGCAGTCCAGGAGGTTGCGCGGATCGTCGGGTCCGGCGAGGAGGTTCAGATCGCGATCAGTGACAACCAGTTCATGCTGCGGATGCCGAATGTCCTGCTCATGGCTCGCTTGATCGAAGGGACGTTCCCGAACTATGAGCAGGTGGTGCCGCGGGCACATCCCCATCGGATCACCTTGTCGCGGAGCGCGCTGACCGCGGCGCTGCGTCGAGTATCCGTGCTGTCGGAGGAGCGGACGAAGCCGGTGAAGTTCCTGCTCGCGCCCGGCCTCCTGAAACTCACCGCGAACAGCCCTGACTATGGGGAAGCCGAAGAGCAGATGGAGGCGCAGTTCGCCGGGGAAGAGATCACGATCGGCTTCAACTCGCGATACGTCCTCGATGCGCTCGCGGCGCAAGGCGGCGAGCAGGTTTTGATCGAAATGAAGGACGGTTTGAGCCCCGGAGTGTTCAAAAGCTTCGAGGACGAGGGAACCCTGTGTGTTATCATGCCCATGAGGATTTAAGGCCTCTCATGGGAGCGAAAATCGTTGGAAATTGACAGGGTAGAACTGTCCGATTTTCGCAATTATCGAACGCTTTCGCTCACGCCGTCTCCCCACCTGAACGTCTTCGCTGGACGGAACGCACAGGGAAAAACCAATCTCCTCGAGGGGCTCGGCGTGCTGTTGCTCGGTCGTTCATTTCGTGGGGCCAAAGCCGCCGATATGCTCGCCTGGGGTGCCGCGGGAGCCTTCGTCGGAGGCGAGATTCGCCGGGGCGAGACCGTGCGGGCGATCCGTCGCGCCGTCGTCCAGCGTGAAGACGGCAAATGGGGTGTCGGAGGCGAGGGATGCCCGTGGGCGCGCGCGATTGGATTCGGCTGGCAGGATCTGGCCATCCTCACCGAAGGGCCGCAGGCGCGCCGCGGCTTCATCGATGGATTCGCGGGTAAGCTCTATGCGGCCCATCTCAGCGGGCTGAACCGCTATCGCCAGATCCTGGCGCGCCGCAATCATCTCCTGCAGAGCGGCCTCACCGGCCCAGCGCTCAGGAGCGCGCTCGGCCCGTGGAACGAGCAGCTCGCCCGGGTCGGCCTCGAGCTGGTGGGGCGTCGGCGAGCCGCGGTGGATGCGCTGGAGGGCGAGGTCCGCCACCTCTATCCCACGCTCGCGGGAGCGGGAGACGTCGTCGGGCTGCGGTACTGTGCGGCGATCGAGGCCGGCGCCGGAGCGGTGGAGTTTCTGGCCGCCCTCGAGGCCCGGTTGGCCGACGAAGTGCGACGGGGCCAGACCCTGACCGGACCCCATCGAGACGACCTGACGATCGAGGTGGATGGCCGGGACCTTCGCCTGTACGGCTCGCGGGGCCAGCAGCGCCTGATGGCGCTGACGTTGCGCCTGGCCGAGGCGGGGCCGGTCGAGCGAGCGGTCGGGAGCTCCCCGGTGGTGCTGCTGGATGACGCGCTGTCGGAGCTGGACCCGCACGTCCAGAAGCGGGTGCTGGACCACGTGGCGGCCGCGGGGCAGGTGTTCCTGACCACCGCGGAAGCCGAGTTGCCCGAAGCCCGACGCGTGACCTGGTGGAACGTGCTGGAAGGACGAGTGACCGAACCGAGACTCAGCAGTGTGCGAGGCGCCGCCTGATGGCCGATACGTATACCGCGAGCGACATCAAAGTCCTCGAGGGGCTGGAGGCGGTGCGCAAGCGCCCGGCCATGTACATCGGCGATACCGGGGCCTACGGTCTCCACCACCTCGTGTACGAGGCGGTCGACAACTCGGTGGACGAGGCGCTCGCGGGCTACTGCGACAGCATCAAGATCATCCTGCACTCGGACGGATCTTGCTCGGTCGGAGACAATGGCCGCGGCATCCCGGTGGACATCCACAAGGAGAGCGGCAAGCCGGCCGCGGAGGTCGTCCTCACCGTGCTCCACGCGGGCGGCAAGTTCGAGCACTCCGCCTACAAGGTGTCGGGCGGGCTGCACGGCGTCGGCATCTCGGTCGTGAACGCGTTGTCGGAGTGGCTCGAGATCGAGATCCGGCGGCAGGGGAAGGTGTGGACCCAGCGATACGAGTACGGGGTGCCCCAGGGCGAGCTGACCGCGGGCGAGAAGACCACCAAGCACGGCACGATCGTGCGCTTCAAGCCGGACACGAAGATCTTCGAGGAGACCACGTTCTCCTTCGACACGCTCTCGAATCGGCTCCGCGAGCTCGCCTTCCTCAACAAGGGCCTCAAGATCGTCATCGAAGACGAGCGCGACGGGCGTAGCCACACGTTCCTGTACAAGGGCGGCATCATCGAATTCATCAAGCACCTGAACCAGAACAAGACGCCGATCCACCCGAAGGTGCTCTTCTTCGAGGGGAAGAAGGACAACATCGAGGTGGAGGTGGCGATCCAGTACAACGACGGGTATCAGGAGAGCGTCTTTTCCTTCGCCAACAACATCAATACCCGGGAGGGCGGTACGCACCTCACCGGGTTCCGGGCCGCGCTCACCGGCACCATCTCGAACTACGCCAAGGCCAACGGGTTCCTGAAGAACTTCAAGGGCGACATCAGCGGTGACGACGTGCGCGAGGGATTGACCGCGGTCGTATCGTTGCGCATCCCCGATCCGCAGTTCGAGGGCCAGACCAAGGCGAAGCTGGGAAACTCGGAAGTGAAGGGGCTCGTGCAGCAGATCGTCAACGATCGGCTCGGCGAGGCCTTCGAGGAGGACCCGACCACCGCGCGAAAGATCGCCGACAAGTGCGTGCGGGCCGCTCAGGCGCGCGAGGCGGCCCGGAAGGCGCGCGAGCTGACCCGCAAGGGTGGACGCGACGACGAGGGTCTCTCGGCGAAGCTCGCCGACTGCTCCGAGCGCGAGCCGCAGTTCCGCGAGATCTTCCTCGTCGAGGGCGACTCCGCGGGCGGCTCCGCCAAGCAGGGCCGCGACCGGAAGACCCAGGCCGTTCTCCCGCTACGCGGCAAGATCATCAACGCTGAGAAGGCGCGCTACGACAAGGTCCTGTCCCACAATGAAATCCGGCTCCTGATCTCGGCGCTCGGCACCGGGATCGGACCCGAGGAGTTCGACGTCTCCAAGCTGCGGTACCACAAGGTCATCCTGATGACCGACGCCGACGTGGACGGCGCCCACATCCGCACCCTCCTCCTGACCTTCTTCTTCCGCCACATGGTCCAGGTGATCGAGGCGGGGCATCTGTTCATCGCGCAGCCGCCGCTGTTCAAGGTGAAGAAGGGGCGGGCCGAGCGCTACCTGATGAGCGAGCGGGAGATGGAAGAGTTCCTGCTCGAGCAGTGGGTGGAGAAGGCGAGCGTCAAGGTCCCCGGCAAGGCGGCCCCCCTGCGGGGCGAGACCTTGATGGAGTCGCTCAAGCGCGTGCTCGAGTTCCGCGCCCTGTTCGCCAAGCTGGTCCGCCGGGGCATCCCGAGCGCGATCCTGGATGGCCTGCTGCGCAAGAAGTTCAAGGCCACCAAGCGCGGAGTCGGCGACGCCGAGATCGCGGCGGCGGTGGCCGAGGTGGCTGCGGAGCTGCCGGGCTGGGCCGCCCACCTCGCCGGCGCCGACAACGGTGACGCGACCGCGGTGGAGGTCACCGGCCCGCACCCCGCGCAGTTCAGCGTCGACGCGCTCAAGTCCCCGGACTACACGCAGCTCTTCGAGCTGCACGCCGAGATCGCGGGCCTGCACAAGGGCCCGTGCACGATCGTGGACGCGGCCGAGAAAGAGATCCAGGCGAAGAGCCTGGACGGGCTGATGCGGACGATCATGGAGCAGGCCAAGGACGGCGCCACGCTCCAGCGCTACAAGGGGCTCGGCGAGATGAACCCCGAGCAGCTCTGGGAGACGACCATGAACCCGGAGACGCGCACGCTCCTGCGCGTGACCATGGAGGACGCGGTCGGAGCCGACGAGATGTTCACGGTCCTGATGGGCGACGCGGTGGAGCCGCGCCGAGAGTTCATCGAGAAGAACGCGCTCGACGTCGTCAACCTCGACATCTAGGGAATCCGGTCCATGAGCCCAGAGCGACAGACGCCCGTTCCGATCGAAGAGGAGATGCGCAAGTCGTACCTCGACTACGCCATGTCCGTGATCGTCGGCCGCGCGCTGCCCGACATCCGCGACGGCCTCAAGCCGGTTCACCGACGCGTGCTCTTCGCGATGCACGAGCTCGGCCTCACCTGGAATCGCGCCTACAAGAAGTCGGCACGCGTGGTCGGGGAAGTGTTGGGCAAGTACCACCCGCACGGCGACGCGCCGGTGTACGAGGCCCTGGTCCGGATGGTCCAGGAGTTCTCGCTCCGGTACCCGCTGGTCGACGGGCAGGGCAACTTCGGCTCGATCGACGGAGATCCGCCCGCCGCGATGCGGTACACCGAGACGCGGCTGGCCAAGATCGCCCACGAGCTGCTGGCCGACATCGAGAAGGACACGGTGGATTTCACGCCGAACTTCGACGAGTCGCTCCAGGAGCCGGTGGTGCTACCCACCAAGGTGCCGAACCTACTCGTCAACGGCTCCTCCGGCATCGCGGTCGGCATGGCCACCAACATCCCGCCCCACAATCTGCGCGAGGTGGTGGACGGGCTCGTGATGGTGATCGACAACCCGGACGTCACCATCGACGAGCTGATCAAGGTGATCCCGGGACCGGACTTTCCCACCCGCGGGTACATCTACGGGCGCGGCGGCATCCGGGAGGCCTACACCACCGGGCGGGGCATCATCACCCTGCGAGCCAAGGCGCACGTGGAGAAGATGCGCGGCGGCCGCGAGGCCATCATCGTCACCGAGCTGCCGTACCAGGTGAACAAGGCCTCGCTCATGGAGAAGATCGGCGAGCTCGTGCGCGACAAGAAGATCGAGGGCATCAGCGAGCGCCGCGACGAGTCGAGCCGCGAGGGCATCCGCATCGTGTTGGAGCTGGGACGCGGGGAGATGCCCCAGATCGTGATCAACCAGCTCTACAAGCACACGCCGATGCAGACGACGTTCGGCGTGATCATGCTGGCCCTCGTGAGCCGCCGGCCGCAGGTCGTCAACCTCAAGCAGATGTTGCAGGAGTTCGTCGCGTTCCGCCGGGAAGTCGTCACCCGCCGGACGAAGTACGATCTGGCGCGCGCGGAGGAGCGGGCCCACATCCTCGAGGGCCTCCGCAAGGCGGTCGACCAGCTCGACCTCGTGATCCGGCTCATCCGCCAGGCGGAGAGCCCGGACGCGGCCAAGGACGCGTTGATGCGCCAGCTGGAGCTCTCCGAGATCCAGGCCAAGGCCATCCTCGACATGCGGCTGCAGCGCCTGACCCAGCTCGAGCGCCACAAGATCGTGGAGGAGCACGAGCAGACCCTTGCCCTCATCGCGGACCTGAAGGGCATTCTGGCCTCGGAGCCGCGGCTGCTCGGCATCATCAAGGACGAGCTGGCCTCGCTCAAGGAGGAGTTCGGCGACGAGCGCCGCACCGAGATCCTCGCCGAGACCGCCGATCTCACGATCGAGGACCTGCTCGCCGACGAAGACATGGTGGTCACCATCACGCGCTCCGGCTACATCAAGCGGACACACGTGGAGGCCTACCGCAGCCAGAAGCGCGGCGGTAAGGGCGTGACCGGGATGGAGACCAAGGAAGAGGACATCGTCGAGGACCTGTTCGTGGCCTCGACCCACTCTTTTCTCCTCTTCTTCACCAACAAGGGCAAGGTGCACTGGCTCAAGGTGCACGAGATCCCGGAGGGTGGTCGGCAGGCCAAGGGCAAGGCGATGGCCAACGTGCTCTCGCTGGCCGACGGCGAGCGGGTCGCCACCTGCGTGCCGGTGCGCGACTTCGAGTCGGGCGGCTCCGTGCTCTTCGCCACCAAGCAGGGCAAGGTGAAGAAGACGGAGCTGTCGGCCTTCTCGCACCCGCGCGCCGGCGGCATCCTGGCCATCACCCTGGAGGACGGGGACGAGGTGATGGGCGCCCGGCGCACCGACGGCCAGCGCGAGGTGTTGCTCTCGACCAAGCAGGGGATGATCATCCGGTTTCCGGAGGAAGAAGTCCGTCCGATGGGCCGCACCGCCGCCGGTGTCCGGGGCATCGACGTGGACGAGGGCGATCAGGTCATCGCGGCGGAGACGGTGAAGGAAGGCGTGACCGTGCTCACGGTCACCGAGCGTGGCTACGGCAAGCGCACGCCGCTCGACGAGTACCGGCTGCAGGGGCGCGCGGGGAAGGGCATCATCGACATCAAGACGGGTGGCCGCAACGGCGCGGTGATCGGCCTGCTCCAGGTGCGCGAGGGGGACGACATCCTCGTGGTGACGACCAAGGGCAAGATCATCCGGTTGCACGCTGACGAGATCACCAGCCAGGGCCGCAACACGATGGGCGTGCGGATCATCGAGCTCGACGCGGACGATCAGGTCGGCAACATCGCCCGGGTGGAGGCCGAGCAGGCCAGTCCCGAGGTGTCGTCAGAGTAGGCCCCGCCGGCGGAAGAGCCGGACGGGGTACCAGAGGCCGCGCAGCTGCGGCCTCTTTTTGTTATGGTTCTCTCCTTCTCCCCTCGGGGAGCGGGGAGGGGACAGGGTGGAGGGAGCACGATGCTCGACATCAAGCTGATCCGGGAAGATCCCGCCGGGGTGGAGCGCGCCCTTGCGACGCGCGGCGCGCCGGTCTCGCTCGCGGCCGTGCTCGCCGCGGACGCGGCGCGCCGCCGACTGGTGGGCGAGGCCGAGGAGCTCAAGGCCGAGCGCAATCGCGCGTCCGAGGCCATTGGCCAGGCCAAGCGCCGCGGCGAGGACCCGCAGGCCGCGATGGCGCGGATGCGCGAGGTCTCCGACCGCATCAAAGCGCTCGACGCCCTCGGCAAGGAGGCCGACGCCGCTCTGGAGGCGGGGTTGCTGGAGATCCCGAACCTTCCGCACGCGAGCGTGCCGGTGGGGCGCTCGGCGGAGGACAACGTCGAGGTGCGCCGCTGGGGCACGCCGCGACAGTTCGCGTTCGAGCCGAAGCAACATTTCGAGATCGGCGAGGCCCTCGGCATCCTCGACTTCGAGCGCGCGAGCAAGATCGCGAAGGCGCGGTTCGCGGTCATGTGGGGCGCCGCCGCGCGCCTGAGCCGGGCCCTGGCCCAGCTCATGCTCGACCTGCACACGCGCGAGCACGGGTTTACCGAGGTGTGGGTGCCGCATCTCGTGAACGCGGAGACCATGATCGGCGTGGCGATGTTGCCCAAGTTCGAGGAGCAGATGTTCAAGACGGTGGAGCCGGACGCCGACCGCACGCTCTACCTGATCCCCACCGCGGAGGTCGCGCTCACCGCGCTACACGGTGGCGAGATCCTGCTCGAGGCCGACCTGCCGCGGCGCTACTGCGCCTTCACGCCCTGCTACCGACGCGAGGCGGGCACCTACGGGCAGGACACCAAGGGCATGATCCGGCAGCATCAGTTCGACAAGGTCGAGATGGTCAAGGTGACCGTCCCCGGGCAGTCCTACGACGAGCTCGAGGCGATGGTGCGAAGCGCCGAGGCGGTGCTCCAGCGGCTCGAGCTGCCGTACCGCGTGATGGCGCTGTGCACGGGCGACATGGGCTTCCACGCCGCCAAGACCTACGATCTCGAAGTCTGGCTGCCGGGACAGGGCAAGTACCGTGAGATCTCGTCGTGCTCGAACTGCGAGGCCTACCAGGCGCGCCGCCTCGACATCAAGTACCGGCCCACGGGCGGCGGGCGGGTGGAGCTCTGCCACACCCTCAACGGCTCAGGGCTCGCGGTCGGGCGCACGCTGATCGCGGTGCTGGAGAACTATCAAGAGACGGATGGGTCCGTGACCGTGCCGGCTGCGCTCCGTCCCTACATGGAGGGCCTCGAGCGCATCGGCCCGGCCGGCCCGGTACGATAGTCAGACGCGGAGGGGTGGCCGAGTCCGGTTGAAGGCGCCGGTCTTGAAAACCGGAATCCCGCAAGGGATCGGGGGTTCGAATCCCTCCCCCTCCGCCATTTCTCTGTCGGGTGGACTCAGGATAGGGCCGGCGCCTCCTTCACGGTCGCCGGGCCGTCGTTGCTGGGTGTGACGACGAACTGCCGCGCGTGGAAGGCCCGCAGGGTACTGCGGTGGCCGACGCTGACCACGGTGGTGCCCGGAAGCTGGTCGCGCAATAGCGCGTAGAGGCGCCCCTCGCTCGCCTCGTCCAGGGAGGACGTGGCCTCGTCCAGGAAGAGCCACGCGGGCTTCTGCACGAGAGCCCGCGCGAAGGCGATGCGCTGTTGCTCTCCCGGCGACAGGGAGAGGGCCCAGTGGGCCGACTCGTCGAGCCGCCCGGCCAGCTCGGGCAGCCCCACGGCCTGCAGCGCCGCGCGTAGCGTCGCGTCGTCAGCACCGGCGGCCGGCGACGGATAGCTCACGACCTCGCGCAGCGTCCCGATCGGCAGGTACGGCTTCTGGGGAAGGAAGAGCACACGGCCGTCGTGAGGGAGGCGGATGTCACCACGGCCGAACGGCCAGATGCCCGCGATGGCGCGGAAGAGGGTACTCTTGCCCGCGCCCGACGGTCCACTGATCAGCGCGGTATCGCCCGGCCGGATGTCCATCGTGACGCCCTCGACGAGCGGCCGGCCGCCGGGCAGCTGCAGATTTACCCGATCCATCGTGAGCCCGCGGTCCGCGCCTGGCTCGGAGTGCACGCCGGCGACGGCCGCTTCCGCACGCACCCGGGCGAGGGTCTGCTCGAAGCCGCGAAGGCGGAGCACGACCGAGCGCCATTCCGCGAGATCGGGATACGCGCCGACGATGAACGAGAGCGACTCCTGCACTTGGCCGAACGCGGTGGCGGTCTGGATGAGCCCACCGAGCTGGATCTCGCCCCGGAAGAAGCGTGGCGCGACGACCAGGACCGGGAAGATATTCGCGGCCTGCGCATAGCCGGACGTCAGCCACGTGAGCCGCTTTTGCTGGCGCATGATGTTCCACCAGTTCTGCACGACGCCGCTGAAGCGGTCCCGGAACCCGCGGAGCTCGTCCTGTTCTCCGCGGTAAAGAGCCACGCCTTCGGTATTCTCCCGAAAGCGCACGAGATTGAACCTGAAATCCGCTTCGTATCGCTGCTGGTTGAAGTTCAGGCGGACGAGCGGGCGGCCTATGAGATGGGTGAGCCACGTCCCCGCGATGGAGTAGACGAGCGCTATCCAGACCAGGTAACCCGGGATCGTGAACCCGCCCGCCCAACCAGGCAGCTGGAACGCGCCGGACAGACCCCACAGGATCCCCAGGAAGGACACGAGGGTGACCAGCGCGCGCATGCCGCCGATGCCCAGGGAGAGGGTCCCCGTGACGAAGAGGCGCAGGTCGTCGGCGATGCGCTGGTCGGGGTTGTCGGTCTCGCGCGCGGTGAGTTGCATGCGGTAGTAGGCGCCGCCCGACAACCACGCCCCGAGATAGCGCTCCGTGAGCCAGCGTCGCCAGCGGATCTGCAGCATCTGGTTGAGATAGGTCTGGTACACCGCGGCGATCATGTAGAGGACCGCGAGCCAGGTGAAGCGGATCAACAGGCTCTTGAACGTGCCGTAGTCCTTGTCCTGGAGAGAGTTGTAGAAGGAATTGTTCCACTTGTTGAGCAGCACGTTGATGTAGACGATGCCGAGGTTGAGCCCGACGACGAGGAGCAGGAGCCCTCGCCCCGCCCAGCGGTCCTCCGAGAACCAGTACGGGCGGATGAGAGTCCAGGCATCGGCCAACGTCTCACGTAGGCGCTTCATGTCGTAGGCGGCCTCCTGGCTCAACAGCATAGGGCAAGCGCCGGCTTCCTGGTAGTTGCGGGGGCCGGAATGCCTTATACTCTGTGGGCTTGACGTTTGGAGAGGTGGCCGAGTCGGCCGAAGGCAGCCGCCTGCTAAGCGGTTATAGGGGCAAAACCTCTATCCCGGGTTCGAATCCCGGCCTCTCCGCCAAGAGCGCCCTTAGCTCAGATGGATAGAGCGTCGGACTACGAATCCGAAGGCCAGAGGTTCGATTCCTCTAGGGCGCACCAATTCCTCGCACGGTCGTGAAGGGCGCCCACCCGGGCCCTTCACGGCGTGCGGGCACCTCGTGAAGCCGACCAGGGTGTCATCGGCCGGGCTCTCCAGATGAGTGACGACGAGCGGTGGATGGATCTCGCGCGCGAGGAGGCGACCCGCGCCGCGGCGGCCGGGGAAGTGCCGGTGGGGGCCGTGGTGGTGCTGGACGGCCGGGTCATCGGGCGTGGGCACAACGCGCCGATCGGGCTCCACGATCCAACCGCCCACGCGGAGATCCTGGCCCTGCGCGCGGCCGGGCGTGAGACCCACAACTACCGGCTGACCGGAGCCACGCTCTACAGCACCGTCGAGCCCTGCGCGATGTGCTGCGGCGCGGCGCTCCACGCGCGCATCGCGCGGCTGGTGTACGGCGCGGCAGATCCCAAGGCCGGCGCGGTGCAGAGCCTTCACCGCCTGCTGGAGGACGACCGCCTGAACCACCGGGTGGCCGTGACCGCCGGGGTCCGCGGCCCCGAGTGCGGCACCCTGCTGAGCGAGTTCTTCAAGACCAAGCGGGGCCCGGCCACGGCCCCGTAGGGATGGACTCTCCCCGCGTCAACGGCTACACTTGGCACTCGGACTTATTTCGTCCGACGTGACCGTGACATCAGTCGCGGAGGGGTGGCCGAGCCCGGTTGAAGGCGTCCGACTCGAAATCGGATAGGGGCGCAAGTCCCTCGGGGGTTCAAATCCTCTCCCCTCCGCCAATTTGATCGCACCTTCAGGAGTGTCCGACAGTGGCGCGGAGGGGTGGCCGAGTGGCCGAAGGTGCGGCACTGGAAATGCCGTGTACGGGCAACTGTACCGTGGGTTCGAATCCCACCCCCTCCGCCAAATATCTTCGCTTGGCCGTGCTAGACGGGGAGGTAGCGGTGCCCTGTAACCCGCAATCCGCTACAGCGGGGTTGAATTCCCTCTCGAGGGCCGGTCGTGTCGAATGAGCCGTACGGGACGGCGTTGAAGGTTGGGCCCCACGCAACGGGATGCGTCGAACCCCGCCAGGCCCGGAAGGGAGCAACGGTAAGGCGCTCCTCTCGTGTGCCGTGGGAGTACCTGACCGGAGCAGGTTTCGTGTGGCGATCGCGGGACGGTCGGTTCGATTGAGGGTGCACGGTCTTTTCATGACGTCTGGCCGATGACGTATCAGGTGCTGGCCCGGAAGTGGCGGCCGCAGGTCTTCGACGCGGTCGTCGGGCAAGATCCGGTCACCCGCACGCTCCGCAACGCGCTCGCCTCCGGACGCGTGGCCCACGCCTATCTCTTCACCGGCCCGCGTGGAGTCGGCAAGACCACCACCGCGCGGCTCCTGGCCAAGGCGCTCGCCTGCACCGCGCGCACCGCGCCGGAGGCCTGCGGAGCCTGCCCCTCGTGTCAGGATTTCGTCTCGGGCGCGCCGGTGGACGTGATGGAGATCGACGCGGCGTCCAACACGAGCGTGGACGACATCCGGACGCTTCGCGAGAACGTGAAGTATGCGCCGGCCCGCGGGCGCTTCAAGGTCTACATCGTGGACGAGGTCCACATGCTCTCGGGCGCGGCCTTCAACGCGTTCCTGAAGACGCTCGAGGAGCCGCCTGCGCACGTGGTCTTCATCCTCGCCACCACGGATCCCAAGCGGATCCCGGCCACGGTGCTCTCGCGCTGCCAGCGCTTCGACTTCCGGCCGATCCCGCCCGAGCTCCTGGCCACGAGCCTCACCCGCATCCTCGAGGAGGAGGGCGTGCCCTTCGAGCCCGGCGCCCTGCCGCTTCTCATCCGGGCCGCCGAGGGCAGCCTGCGCGACGCCCTGTCGCTGCTGGACACCGCGATCGCCTACGGGGAGGGCAAGCTCGACGAGGCCGGGGTGGCCCGGCTGCTCGGCTCCTCGTCGCCGGTGCACGTCCGCGGCTTCGTCACCGCGCTGCTCGCGCGCGACGGCGCGGCCGCCCTCGAGGCGGTGGACCGCGCGGCGGTCGGCGGTGAAGACCTTGGCGTGCTGTGCCGCGACGCGATCGAGATGAGCCGTCGGCTCCTCGTGCTGAAGGTCGCGCCGGCCGCGCCCTTCGTGGATCTGACCCCGGCCGAGGCCGCCGAGCTGAAGGCGGTGGCCGAGCCGGTGTCCGCGGACGAGCTGGTCTACGTGCTCCGCGCGTTCATCGAGGCCGACGCCGAGATGCGGCGGTCACCCCATCCGCGGGTGGAGCTGGAGATCGCGGCGGTGCGCGCGACGCGACGGCCGCAGCCGCAGGCCATCGAGACGCTCATCGGCAAGCTCGAGGAAGCCGAGGCGCGGCTGCGCCAGATGCCGCCCGCGGCGGGCGCGCCCGCCCGGGCCGTGGTTGTGCAGGAGACGCTGCTGGACGCGCGGCCGGCGTCCGCGCCGCCGTCGCGCGGGGCCGCGCTCGCGCCGTCGCCGCCCGTCACCGCGCCGGGGCCGCCGCGTGCCGCGATGTCGGCCCCCGCCGGGGGCGGGCGGGCCGTCGAGGTGGAGCCGCTCGTGGAGGTTGCCGCGGCGGACATGACAGCCACCGAGCCCGCGCTGACCCCCGCCACGGAGCTCGAGCCGGCGTGGGAGCGGGTGGTCGCCGACGTCACGAAGCGCAAGGCGCTGCTCGGCTCGGTGCTCCAGCACGCCTCGCCGCTCCGGGTGCAGGACGGGGTGCTCACGCTGGCGCTTCAGGCCAGCGGCTTTCACCGCGAGATGCTGAACGATCGGGGCAACCGAGAGCTGATCAACGAGGCGGTGCAGCGCCACGTGGCGGACGCGCGCCGATTCGAGCTCGACAGCGCCGCGGGCGCGACGGGCCCGGGCGGGGCGCGGAGCCATCCGGCCGTGCAGGCCGCGCTGAACGCATTTCAGGGCGAGGTGGTCGCGGTGCGGCCGCGGACCCCGGAGGAAGGAGAGTCACGGTGAAAGGCTTCGGCAACATCATGAAGGAGGCCCAGAAGCTCCAGGCCCAGATGGAGCAGCTCCAGGCCGAGGCGGGCAAGAAAACGGTGGAAGCCACCGCGGGCGGGGGCATGGTCACGGTGGTGGCCAACGGCAAGCAGGAGATCGTGTCGATCAAGATCGACCGCGAGGTGATCAACCCCGAGGACGCGCAGATGCTGGAAGACCTCGTCCTGGCGGCGAGCAACGAGGCGCTACGCAAGTCGAAGGAGATGGTGCAGGCCGAGATGGGCAAGATCACGGCCGGGCTCAAGATCCCCGGGCTTGGCCCCGGGCTCGGGATGTAATGGCCTACTACCCGGAGCCGGTGGCGCGCCTCATCGAGGCGCTCCAGCGCCTGCCTGGCATCGGGCCCAAGACGGCGCAGCGCCTCACGTTCTTCCTGCTCAAACGCCCGGCGCCCGAGGTGGCCGCGCTGGGGGAAGCGCTGACCCAGCTCAAGCAGCTGATCGTGCACTGCTCGGTCTGCTTCAACGTCACCGAGCTAGATCCCTGCCGGATCTGCAGCGACCCCCAGCGGGAGCTCCGCACGCTCTGCGTGGTCGAGGAACCCAACGATCTGCTCGCGCTCGAGCGCACCGGGGAGTTTCGCGGCCGGTACCACGTGCTGCTGGGCGCGCTCTCGCCGCTGGACGGCATCGGACCCGAAGATCTGAGAGTGCGGGAGCTGCTGGTCCGACTCGAGGGCACCGAGGTCGAGGAGGTCATCCTGGCCACCAACCCGAGCGTCGAGGGCGAGGCGACCGCGATCTACCTCGCCAAGCTGCTCAAGCCGCTCGGCATGCGGATCACCCGGATCGCGCGAGGGCTGCCGGTGGGCGGCGACCTCGAGTACGCCGACGAGGTGACCCTGTCCAAGGCGATGGAAGGCCGGCGGGAGATGGGGTAGCGGAGCTTGGCGCGGGTCGGGGCGTGTGGTAGAACAAGAACCGGCTCCCTCCTGGATTCCCCGATAGCTCAATGGTAGAGCATCCGGCTGTTAACCGGAGGGTTGCAGGTTCGAGTCCTGCTCGGGGAGCCACTCCTCTCCCGATGCTATAATTCGCCCGTGACCCCGCTGACCGACGCCCGCAAGAGATCCCTCCGCCGCGAGATGGAGACACTGCTCGGGCCGGGCGGCGTCCTGTCCGATCCCGAAGAGCTGCTGGTCTACGAGTCGGACGGCCTCACCCTCTTCCGCGCCCTCGCCGACTTCGTGGTGTTCCCCCGGAGCGCCGAGCAGGTCTCTGCCCTCGTCAAGCTCGCCAGCCGCGAAGGCATCCCGTTCGTGGCGCGCGGGGCCGGGACCGGTCTCTCCGGCGGCTGCCTCCCCGCCGAGGGCGGCCTCGTCATCTCGCTGATGCGGATGAATCGCGTGCTCGAGGTGGACTACGACAACCAGATCGCGGTGGTGGAGCCGGGCCTGGTGAACCTCCACCTCTCGTGGGCGGTGGGGCCGCAGGGGTTCTACTACGCGCCGGATCCCTCGAGCCAGCAGGCCTGCACCATCGGCGGCAACATCGCCAACAACTCGGGCGGCCCGCACACGCTCAAGTACGGGGTGACGACCAATCACGTGCTCGGCCTCGAGGTCGTGCTGCCCGACGGCGAGCTCATGTGGCTCGGCGGCAAGACGCGCGATCCGCAGGGCTACGATCTGGTCGGCCTCTTCGTGGGCTCCGAGGGCACGTTCGGCGTCGCGACCAAGATCGTGGTCCGCATCCTCAAGAAGCCGCAGGCCGTGAAAACGGTGCTGGCGGTCTTCGACCACGTGGACCAGGCTTCCGAGGCGGTCTCCGCCATCATCGCTCGCGGGCTCGTGCCGGCCGCGATGGAGATGATCGACCAGCTCACGATCGAGGCGGTGGAGGACGCCTTCGGGTGCGGCTATCCGCGCGACGCGGCCGCCGCGCTGCTGATCGAGCTGGACGGCCTCGCGGCGGGCATGGAGGCGCAGGCCGAGCGCGTCGTGCAGGCCTGCCGCGACTGCGGCGCCCGCGACGTGCGCGCCGCGCGCGACGAGGCGGAGCGCCAGCTGCTCTGGAAGGGTCGCAAGTCGGCCTTTGGCGCCTTCGGCCGCATCTCACCCGCCTACATGGTGATGGACGGCGTCATCCCGCGCACCAAGCTGCCCTACGTGCTGGGCCGGGTGAACGCGATCGTGGCCGCCCACGGGCTCCGCGTGGGCAACGTCTTCCACGCGGGCGACGGCAACCTCCACCCGAACATCCTCTATGACCCGCGCAAGCCGGGCGAGGAGGCGCGGGTGGTGGCGGCGGGGGCCGAGATCCTCAAGGTCTGTGCCGAGGTGGGCGGCTCGATCTCGGGCGAGCACGGCATCGGGCTCGAGAAATCCGACTACATGCCGTTCATCTTCTCGGAGGCCGACCTGGCGTGCATGCACCAGGTGAAGGACGCCTTCAACCCGGACGGTCTCTGCAACCCCGGCAAGATCTTTCCGAGCAACAAGGCCTGCGTCGAGGTCGGCCCGGCCTACCGTCCGCACCCGATCGAAGAGAAGGGCCTCGCTCAGCGCTTCTAGCGCGGGACTCTGGAGGCTCCCCGTGCCGTCTCTCCTGCCCGACAAGCTGCGCGCCATCGTCGGCGCGCCCCACGTGCTCACGGGCGTCGACTGCTCGCCGTACGTCATCGAGGGCCGCGCGCCCGAGGCGGTGGCCTTTCCCGGCACGAAGGAGGAGGTCGTGTCGCTGCTGCAGGTCGCGAGCGAGGCGGCGCTGCCCGTCACGCCCTGGGGCGGCGGCACCAAGATGGCGATCGGCGCGCCGCCCAACCGAGTCGGCCTGGTCCTCGGGCTCGGGCGCCTGAACCGGATCCTGGAGCACGAGCCCGGCGACCTCACCGTGACCGTCGAGGCCGGGCTCACCCTGGACGCGCTGCAGGCCGCGCTCGGCGCCCGTGGCCAGTGGCTCTCGCTCGACCCGGGCTCGTCGGATCGGGCCACGCTCGGCGGGATCCTCGCCAGCAACGCCTCGGGCCCGCGGCGGCATCTCTACGGCACCGCGCGGGACCTGGTCATCGGTCTCACCGTGGTCACGGCCGACGGCAGCCTCGTGCGGGGCGGCGGCAAGGTCGTGAAGAACGTGGCGGGCTACGATCTGCCCAAGCTCTACATCGGCTCCTGCGGCACGCTCGGCGTGCTGGTCGAGACCACGCTCAAGCTGCGCCCGCGGCCGGACGTGGACCGGCTCGTGGTCGCGCGCTTCGCTCGCATGAAGGATGCGGGCCCCGCCGCCCGCGCCCTGCTCGGCTCCGATCTGCTCCCGTCCGCCGTCGAGCTGGCCGACGGCGAGGCGCTGCGGGCGCTGGGCCACGGTGGCGGCGCCGGCCTGCTGATCGGGCTCGACGGCATCGCGGAGCAGGTGGACTGGGAGGTGGCCGAGCTGGCGCGCCTGCTCGGGCCGCTCGGCCTGGGCGAGTGCACGGTCCTCGACGGCGCCGCGCGGGACGAGGCCTGGCGCGACCTGGCGCGTCTGGGCCGGCCGGGCGCCGAGCACGTGGCCGCCGTCATGAAGTGGGCGGTGCTGCCTTCCCAGGTGGCCGAGCTGATGGAGGCCGGCGCCGCGGCGGCCCAGCGCAGCGGGCTCGGCGCGGCGCTCACCGCGCACGCGGGCGTCGGGATCGTCACCGCGATCCTGTCGGGCGGCCTCGATACCAACGCGGTGGTGGCCACCCTCACCGAGTGGCGCACGCTCGCGGGCAGCGTGGGCGGCCAGGCGATGGTGGAGTGGGCGCCGCTGGCGGTCAAGGAGCGCGTCGCGGTGTGGGACACGCCCGGCCCCACGCTGCGGCTGATGACCCGTCTCAAGGAGCGCCTCGATCCGCGCGGCATCCTGAACCCCGGCCGCTTCGTGGGAGGCATCTGACCGATGGCCCATCCGCCCGCGGTTCACCCGGCGCCGACGGAGGCCGGCGCCACGCCGCCGCTCACGTTGCACGGGATCAGCGTCGAGGGTGTGGACCGCTGCGTGCATTGCGGGCTCTGCCTCGCCTACTGCCCGACGTTCTCCGAGCTGGGCACCGAGATGGATTCCCCTCGCGGCCGTATCCTGCTCGTGAAGTCGCTCGCCGAGGGCCGCATCACGCTGACCGACTCCACCGCGGCCCACCTCGATCTATGCCTCGGCTGCCGCGCCTGTGAGACGGTCTGTCCCTCCGGCGTCCCGTACGGCCAGCTCATCGAGGCGGCGCGCGCGGAGATCGAGCGGCAGCGCCCGGGCGGCCTGCTGCGGCGGCTGTTCCGCTGGGTGAATTTCCAGGTGCTGCTCCCGCATCCCCGGTTGCTGCGGCTGGCCGCGGGCGGTCTTCGCTTCTACCAGGCGAGCGGGCTGCGCGGGCTCGTGCGCGGCTCCGGGCTCCTCCGGCTGTTGCCCGAGTCGCTCCGCCACTGGGAGCCGCTGCTCCCCGACCTACCGCCCGCAGCCGATCGAGCGCCGCTGCCCGAGGTCACGTCGGCCGACGGCGCGCGGCTGGGCCGCGTGGGGCTCCTCACCGGGTGTATCCAGCAGGCCGTGTTCGGGCCGCACAACCGCGCGACCGCGCGCGTGCTGGCCTGGAACGGCATGGAGGTGGTCGCCCCGCGCGCCCAGGCGTGCTGTGGCGCGCTGCACGCCCACGCCGGTGAGCACGCCACCGCGCTCGAGCTGGCGCGCCGGACGATCGAGATCTTCGAGCGCGCCGGCGTGGAGGAGGTGATCGTCAACACCTCCGGCTGCGGCGCCCACATGAAGGCGTACGGGCTGCTGCTCGCCGACGATCCGGCGTGGCGCGAGCGGGCGGCGCGCTTCGCCGCGCGCGTGCGCGACGTCTCAGAGTTCCTGGCCGAGCGGCCCCTGCGCGGCCCGCTCGGCCCGGTGCGCCGCACCGTGACCTATCATGATCCCTGTCACGTCGTGCACGGCCAGAAGATTCGCACCCAGCCGCGCGCCCTGCTGGCCCAGATCCCGGCGCTGCGGGTGGTCGAGCTGAAGGAGGCGGACTGGTGCTGCGGCTCGGCGGGCACCTACAACCTGACGCAGCCGGAGATGGCCACGCGGCTTCAGGAGCGAAAGATCGCCCACGTGCTGGCCACCGGGGCCGACGCGGTGGTGACCGCCAACCCCGGCTGCATCATCCAGATCGCCCAGGGGCTCCGGGCTCAGGGCTCGCCGGTCCAGGTGCTCCACATCGTCGAGCTCCTGGACCAGGCCTATGCCGCAGAGCCGTCGCGCCCAGGCAGCGCGCCCCGGGCCGGGTAGGCGGCGGCCGGTGGCGCGCGTCAAGGTGCTCGAACTGTCCGACCTTCCACCCGGGAAGGGCGTCCCCGTCACCGTGAACGGGCGTGACGTTGCGGTGTTCCGCCGCGGGGAGGAGATCCTGGCCATCGACAACGAGTGCCCGCACCAGGGCGGCAGCCTGTGTGACGGCTGGGTGGAGGGCGAGATCGTGGTCTGCCCGCTGCACGGCTGGGAGTTCGACATGCGCTCGGGCGCCTGCATGACCGTGCCGGGGGAGCGCGTGCCGCGCTATACCGCGACGATGGAGGGCGGCGCGATCTACCTCGAGGAAGCCGAGTGAGCGAGGCCGACCGCGTTCCCCGGGAGCACAAGGCCAACGCGCCCCGCGCGATCGGCTGCTTCGTCCTGACGATCTCGGACTCGAAGACGCCGGAGACGGACACGAGCGGGGCCCTCATCCGCGAGCGGCTCGCCCAGGCCGGCCACACGGTGATCGGCCACGCCATCGTGCGCGACGAGCCCAGCCAGGTGACCGCGGTGGTGCGTCAGGGCTGTGGCGATCCCGCCGTCGAGGCGTTCATCCTCACCGGCGGCACCGGGGTGACCTCGCGCGATTCCACCTTCGAGGCGGTGGAGGCGCTGCTGGACAAGCGGCTGACCGGCTTCGGCGAGCTGTTCCGGATGCTCTCCTACCAGGAGGTGGGCGCCGCCGCCATGCTCTCCCGCGCCCAGGGCGGCGTGGTGCAGGGGCGTGCGCTCTTCTCCCTGCCGGGCTCACCCAACGCCTGCCGTCTCGCGCTCGACAAGCTGATCCTGCCCGAGCTGGGCCACGTCCTTCGCGAGGTCCGGCGGTAGTCGCGCGCGGGCGCGTCGAATAAGAAGTACGGTCCGGCCGTCTGGTTTTCCGCACAGGGCCGGCCTCACGCGCGCTCGCGGTATACTTGGAGTCCGGTCCCCGAGCACCACATCCCAGGAGGCTTGCAGATGCGTGTTCCGGCTCTTCCCCTCGCGGTCGTCCTGTCGCTTGCGTTGAGTTCCCTGGTCGCGGCCCCGGGCCGAGCGGCGGAGCCGCTCTGGAAGGAGAGCCAGGGCGCCACGGCGCCGCCAGACATCGTGCGGCTCAACGACTTCATGCACGATCTCTCCGAGCGGCTGAAGTCGTCGCTGGTGCAGATCCGGGTGCGGCGCGCGGTCGAGCCGCAGGAGGGGCAGGAGCAGCAGCCCAATGCGCCGAACGCGCCCGACGAGCGGCGCAG
>DATMMH010000304.1:0-10911 GCA_035569855.1 Candidatus Dormiibacterota bacterium | reverse complement strand
CCGCGGTCCCGACCCAGTACTTCGCCACCGCCGATGCGCGAGCTTCTCCGGTCTCCTGACCGCTCTGGTTCCCGCTAGCGATCACTGACCCGTCCGCCCCCGCGACCCCGGGTGGACGACCGTCTATCGTGCCGATCGGATCCGATGGGAGGCTCGTGCACCGTGCGAGGGATTCGCCTTCTTCTGCTGATAGTGGGGAGCGCGCTCTGCCTGGCGTTGTTCTGGAGAATCGGTCCGAGCGCGGTCGCCGCCGCGTTCACCGCGCTCTCGTGGTGGCTGCCGCTGCTTCTGCTGTTTCCGGCCTGCCTCATGACCGGGTGCGACACCCTCGGCTGGCGCTGGGCTTTTCGGCGCGACCGGGTTCGGCTCGGGAAGCTCTTCCTGGCCCGGCTGGCCGGGGAGGCGGTGAACGTCACCACTCCCACCGCGTCGGTGGGCGGCGAGCCGGTCAAGGTGTGGCTCATCCGGGCCGAGGTGCCGCTCGCCGAGAGCCTGCCGTCCGTGGTCATCGCCAAGACCACCAGCACGATCGCGCAGGCGCTCTTCCTCCTGGTGGGGATCCTGGTCGCCCGGCGGACGCTGCCGACCGGCTCGGGATTGCTCCTCGGCATGCAATGGCTGCTCGGGCTCGAGTGCCTGGCCACCGCGGGCTTCGTGGCGGTCCAGGTGCTGGGAGGCACCGGCGGGCTCGGGCGGATCCTGCAGCGACTGGGTCTCTTCGGAGCGGGCGGCGGGCCGAGCACGTTCGGCCGCATCGACCGAGAGTTCGCCCATTTCTATCGTCACGAGCCACGCCGCCTCGCCCTGTCGATCGGCTGGCACTTCGGCGGCTGGCTCCTGGGCGTGCTCGAGACGTTCCTGATCCTGCAGGCACTCGGGGTGCCGGTTCCGCTCGCCAGCGCCGCGGTGGTCGACGTGTTCGGGGCCGGGGTGGGCTTCGCCGCCTTCTTCGTCCCGGCGCGGCTCGGTGCCCAGGAAGCCGGTGACATCGCGATCTTCACCGCGCTCGGCCTCGGCGCGCCGGTGGCGCTCGCCTTCACCCTCATTCGCCGTCTGCGCGAGGCGGTGTGGGCTGGCCTCGGCTACCTGGCCTTCGTGAGCTTGCAGCGCAGCGCGGCGCCCTCGGCCGCCGCCGCGCCCCCCGTGCCAGTCGTCGCGCTGGGGCCGGAGGTCTAGCGGCGTGTGCGGGATCGCCGGGTTCCTGGCCCCGCCGGGTGAGCGGGCCGAGCGCGGGCTGATCGAGCGCATGACCGCGACGCTGCGTCACCGCGGGCCCGACGCGCTCGGTTATCACGTGGAGGGCCGGATCGCGCTGGGTGTGGCGCGGCTTCGCGTCATCGACCTCGAGACCGGGGACCAGCCCATCGCCAACGAGAACGGCTCGGTCCACGTGGTCCTGAACGGGGAGATCTACAACTTCGTCGCGCTGCGCGAGGAGCTGCGCGGGCTCGGCCACCGTTTCGCCACGCGCTCGGACACCGAGGTCATCGCGCACGCCTGGGAGGAGTACGGCGAGCACGGCCTCGAGCACCTGAACGGCATGTTCGCGCTCGCGCTGTGGGACCGGCGCCGCGAGCAGCTGCTGCTGGCCCGGGACCGCATGGGGGAGAAGCCGCTCTACTATGCGGAGGTGGACGGCTGGCTCGTCTTCGGCTCCGAGCTGCGGGCGGTGCTCGCCCATCCGGCGGTCGGACGCGAGCTCGACCTCCACGCGGTCTCGCGCTACCTGGCCTACGACTTCGTGCCCGATCCGCACTCGATGATCCGTGGGGTGCGCAAGCTCGCGCCCGCCGAGGCGCTCGTCGCGAGCGACGGCAAGGTGATCCGCTCGCGCTACTGGGACCTCGCGTTCCGCCCGGAGCCGGCGGTCGACGAGGCGACGTGGGGCGAGCGGATCCGCGCGCGGCTCGACGAGGCGGTGCGGCTGCGCCTGGCCAGCGACGTGCCGGTGGGCTGCTTCCTGAGCGGCGGCATCGATTCGACCGCGGTCACGACGACCGCGGCGCGCCTGCGCTCCGGCATCCGCACCTTCTCGGTGGGCTATGCGGAGAGCCCGCACGACGAGCGCCGCTTCGCGCGGCTGGTGGCCGAGCGCTACGGCACCCGCCACGAGGAGCTGGTGGTCTCGGGGAGCGATGCCCTCGCCGTGCTCCCGGAGGTCGGCGCGCTGATGGACGAGCCGCTCGCGGACATGAGCTTCGTGCCGCTCCACCTCCTGGCCCGGGCGGCCAAGCGCAGCGTGACGGTGGCGCTCAGCGGCGACGGCGGCGACGAGCTGTTCGCGGGCTATCCCACGATGGCCGCCGACTGGTGGCATCGCGGATTCGCCCGGCTCCCGCGGCCGCTCCGCGACGCGCTGGGCGCGGCCGCGCGCCGGCTCCCGGGTCCGGCCGACGGATTGCGTGAGTTCCTGCGGGCGCTCGACTATCCTTCCGACGCGAGGAACCAGACCCTGCTGGGGGGTTGGGCCCCGGATCGGGCGATGCCCCTGTTCTCCCCGGCCGCTCGCGCGGGAGTCCTGGGTTTCGACGCCTACCGCGACATCGACGCGGTGCTCGCGGGCTGCGAGAGCCGCGACGTCCGCGATCGGCTGATCTACCGGTACTGCAAGCTCTACCTGGCCGGGCAGAATCTCGCCAACGCGGATCGCGCCAGCATGGCGGCGAGCCTCGAGCTGCGCGCCCCGTTGCTCGATCACACCTTCGTCGAGTTCACGGCGAAGATCCCCGCGCGCCTCAAGTTCCGCGGCTTCCGGGGTCTCAAGCGCCTGTTCAAGCAGGCGCTCGCCGATCGGCTCCCGCGCGAGATCGCCACGCGAGGCAAGCAGGGCTTCGGGGTGCCGCTGGACGTCTGGCTCCGGGGCCCGCTCCGGTCCGCCGCGCGAGAGCTGCTGGACGTCGATCGCATCGGGCGCGCCGGGGTGTTCGATCCGGCCACGGTCTCCCGGCTGCTCGCCGAGCATCAGGACGGCGCGCGGAGCCACGCCCGCATCCTGTGGGCGCTGCTGGCCTTCGAGAGCTGGCGGACGTGCTATCTCGGCGAGGGGGCCTCTGTCTAGACGGCTCGGCCCGGTCGCGATCGGGCTCGTCGCCTGCGCGCTGCTCGCGATCGGGCTCGGGGCGCGCGTGTTCACCAACAACGACGAGGCCCGCTTCCCGGTGCTGGCCCAGGACATCCTCGCGCGCGGGGACTGGCTCTGGCCCCGGCTCAACGGGGTCGGCTATTACAACAAACCCCCGCTTCTGGCGTGGCTGATCGCGCTCTGCTCCTGGCCGCTCGGCCAGGTCACGCAGTGGACCGCGGTCGTACCCTCCGCGCTGGCGGGCGTCGCCACCGTCCTCATCGTGTACGGGCTCGGTCGCGACCTGTTCGGGCCGGAGGCCGGCGGGTTTGCCGCGCTGGTGGCGACGACCACCCAGGGATTGTTCGTCCACGCGCACCTGGCGCTGCCCGACATCCTCATGACGTGCTTCATCACCGCCAGCCTGTGGATGCTCGCGCGGATGACCCGCGAGCGCCCGAACGCGTGGATCGGCTTCTACGGGTTCGCCGGGCTCGCGTTCTGGGCGAAGGGCCCGGCCGGCCTGCTACCGCTCGCGATCGCCCTCGTCTACGGCCTCGCGACCCGATCGCGACGTGCGTGGTCGCTGCGGCTCGCGCCCGGTCTCCCGCTCGTGGGCGTCGCGGTGGGCCTGTGGTGGTTCCTCGGCGTGCTCTCGAGCAGCCAGGCGATGGCCCAGGCGGTGGTCACCGACCAGCTCGCCTGGTATCGGCCGCAGGCCCCGAGCCTCGCCGCGATCACCGCCCCGCTCCGGAACAGCTTCGGGGTGCTCTTCCCCTGGGTGCTGTTGCTCCCGCTGGCGCTGCCGTCGGTTCTCCGGCGACGCGAGGACGGGCCGACGCGCGATGGGCTCTTCCTGGTGCTGGTCTGGGCGGGCGTCACCCTCGCCCTGATCGCACTCTCCACCCAGCAGCGCGTGCGCTACTACGTGCCGATCGTGCCGCCGGTCGCGCTGCTCATCGGGTGGTGGCTCTCGGACGCGATGGCGCGGCGGCGCCGGATCGAGGTCCCGTGGCGCCTCTCGCGCGCGGTGGCCCTGGTCCTCGCGGGCGCGACGCTCGTCGCGGTCGTCTCGAGCCGGCGGCTCTTGCGCAGCCTGCTGGACGCGTTGCCGGCCTCGCCGGTCCTCGGCGCCGCGCTGCTCGGCGGGCTCGCCCTCATCGCGGTGGCCGTGGTCCTGGCCGTTCGCCACGACGGCCTGCGCGGCGCGGTGGCGGCGATGTGGGTCGGGGGCGCGCTCTGGCTCGTGGCCGGCGACTACTGGGAGATCGAGCGCCACGCGCGCGCCGGCGACTACGCGAGCCTGGCCTCGCAGCTTGGCCCGCTGCTCGGCGACTCACCGCTGGTCGTGGCGTGGGGGATTCCCGAGCTGCCGCTCGCGTTCTACGCGGGGCGGCGGGTGGTCAGCGTCGATTCGAGCGGTGAGCTGCGCCTGGTCATCACGCAGGAGCCGCGCACCGCGACGGTGGCCACCCTGGCCAACTGGACCGACCTCGCCGAGGGCGACCGGCTGACCGTGGTGGCGCGGAACCGCCTCGCCTCCCGCGAGGTCGTGCTCGTGCGGCGCCCCGCCACGTCCTGACCGTCGGCGTCAGGGCGTGGGCCCGATCACCACCCGCTCGTAGAGCGCGCACAAGATCTCCGCGACCGCGGCCTGCGCCCACACGTCGAAGAACGGCGACTCGAGCAGGGTCGCGATGTCGCGGCCGCCGCGCGCCTTGGCCTGCTCCTCCGTCTCGCCGGGGCGGGCGGCGCGCAGGTGGCCGATCACCTGCTCCTTGCGATAGACCGCCGGGTACTCCACGTAGCGGTAGAGCTCGGCGAACTCATGGGTGTAGAAGACCGCCACCGGCACCGACGCCCACTTCTGGCCTTTCTTGTCGTTGGCGAACTCCACCACGAGATCCGCGTTACCGCCCGCGGCGCGATCGGGCAGCCCCTTCATCAGCATGACGTCGCCGTCGCGCGGGAAGATCCGCAGCTCGAGCCCGCCGGCCTGGGCCAGACGGGCCAGGGAGGGAAGGTCGCGCCGGCAGTCCGACGACCACTCCTCGGCGAGGACCGCGATCTTCGCGGGGCCGCCCGGCTGGGCCGCGAGCCACTGGATCGCCGCCGTCTGCTCGGCGGTGAGCCGGGTGCGGGTATACCGCTCCCGCAGGTAGCCGCTCCAGTCCACCCGCGGACGCACCAGGCTGAACCGGCGGATGTCGAACCCCTCGCGCGCGAGATTGCCGGGCGTGCCGGTGAACTTCACGTACTCGTCGAAGGTCATCCCCTGGGCGAAGCGTTCGGGCTTCATGATCGGCTCACCGCCTTTCCGAGCCCCAGAGGCGTCGGGTGGCGAGCGCGGCGCCCTCGCTGAGGGCCCGCAGTTTCGCCCACACCACGCTGGGGGCTACCATCTCCGAGCCCGCGAAGGTGCCGAAACCGCAGTCCGTGGAGGCGATCACGCGGGTGCGGTCGCCCACCGCGTCCACCGCCGCTGCGATGCGATCGGCCACCACCTCCGGGTGCTCGACGTAGTTGGTGGTGGTGTCGATGACCCCGGGGAGCAGCAGCATCGAGTCGGGCAGCGGGTGACTCCGTAGCACCCGGTACTCGTGCTGGTGGCGGGGATTGGCGAGCGGCAGGGAGAGCGCGCCCACCCGCGCGCGGGCCACGATCGGTAGCACCGCCTCGAGCGGCACGTCGTGGGTGTGGGGGCCGTCGTAGTTGCCCCAGCAGAGGTGGAGCCGGATGCGCTCTGGGGGGATCTTCGCGGTGGCCTGGTCGATCGCGTTCACGTGTAGCTCCACCATCTGGAGGAATCGGTCGAGCGGGTCGCGCCGGAAGAAGCGGGTGCGCTCCATCGCGAGGTCCGGGCAGTCGACCTGCAGGAGCAGGCCGCGGGCGTGAATCAGCTCGTACTCCTTGCGCATCTCACGGGCCAGCGCCATGACGTAGCGCTCGTGCGAGTCGTAGTGGGCGGAGAGCAGGATGGTGGCGATCACCCCGGGGGACGCCGCGGTCATGAAGCGCTCCGAGAACTTGCGCGGACGGCCGTCGCTCTCGCGGAGGAAGCCGGCGCACTCGGCGGCGGCCGGCTCCAGGTCCGTGTACTCCACCTCCGCGATGGCCTGCGGGGCGTCGGCGATGCGGGCCGCGTCGCGGCGCCGGTGGGCCAGCATCTCGGCGTAGTCCGGGAAGTCGATCAGGTCCTGGGCCAGCTCGCGCCGGCTCGCGCCCCCGAAGCCGCGCATGCGCCCGGCCACGTAGGTCGAGAACCCGGCGCGCGGCTGCTCGCCGTTGTTGCCGACGTCGATGCCCGCCTCGAGCTGGCCGGTCACCGCGAGGCCCACCGCGATGGCGGTCTCCCGCTCGAGCGCGGCCGCGTCCACCGGCGCTCCGCGATCCCGGCGGACCAGCAGCTCCCGCAGGGCCGGCGGGCGCGGAATGCTGCCCACGTGGGTGGTGAGGATCCGCGTCTCGCTGCGCAGCATGAGGCCGCCTCAGCCGCCCGCCCGGCCGGTGATCTGGATGAGCGGGGCCGGCTCGGTCTCGATCTGGATCGTGGTGTGATCGATGCCGAAGCGCGCGTGGAGGATGACGTGCAGGTCTTCCAGGATCTTGTCGCTTCGCACGCCGCCCTCGACCACCACGTGGGCGCTCATGGCCTCGCGGCCCGAGGTGAGGGTCCACACGTGCAGATCGTGGACCCGGCGCACGCCGGCCGCGTCGCGGAGCGCGTCCTCGATCTGGGTCACGTCGAGATGGGGCGGCGCGCCCTCCAGCAGCACGTTCACCGTCTGCCGGAGCAGCGACCAGGTGCGGGGCAGGATGAAGAGCGCGATCAGCGCGCCCGCCACCGGGTCCACCACGGCCCAGCCGGTGAGGATGATCACGAGGCCCGCCGCGATCACGATGCCCGAGCTGATCGCGTCGCCCAGCACCTCGAGGTAGGCGCTGCGCACGTTCAGGCTCTCGCCCGCGCCCCGGTGCAGGAGCCAGAGGCCGGCCAGGTTCACCGCGAGGCCGAGCACCGCGACCGCCAGGATCGGGCCGCCCGGCACCGGGCGTGGCTGCCACAGCCGCTCGTAGGTGGTGACGAGGATCGCGACTGCCATCACGCACAGCACCACGCCGTTGACGAGCGCGGCGAGGATCTCGACCCGGTAGTACCCGTAGGTCTTGGCCGGGGTCGCGGGCCGCTCCGCGAACCACACCGCGAGCAGGCTCAGGAGCACCCCGCCCGCGTCGACCAGCATGTGGACGGCGTCGGCCAGCAGGGCCAGGCTGCCGGTCCAGAGCCCCACCGCCAGCTCGACCACGAGGAAGGACGCGGTGAGGCCGAAGACGGCGAGCAGCTGCCGCTTGTGACGGGAGCCGTGAGTGTGTCGTCCGTGCACGGGTCCGCGATCAGTGGGCCACCGGCGTCACCAGGCGCGCTTCCCCCTGGCGAATGCCCTGGCTCGCGAAGAAGCCGGCGTGCGCTTCGAGGGCGTAGCGGAAGGGCCCGAGCGGCCCGTACAGCTCGGTGGGGCTCGGGTCCATCTTCAAGATGGCGAAGATACGGCCGTCGTCCTTGACGAAGGCGATGTCGAGTGCGGCCGGCACGTTCTGCATGTGGAACTGGGTGAAGATCTCCTTGCCGAAGTCGAACAGGATCAGGTGCCGCTTGATCTCCTCGGGCGTGGCGCACTGGAAGCCGCCCGCCTGACGCTCCCCGCTGTCGGCCATCTTCACGCGAAGCGCCAGGCTGCGGGCGCCCGCCTGGATCGAGACCATGCGCATCGGCATGCCCGCGAAGTCGGCGCGCCAGCGCGGGCATTCGGAAGCGGGACTCTGCGCGGTGGCGGCGGGCACCGCCGCGGCCAGCAGCAGCGCGGCGAGGACCGCGACGCGGAAGCGGATCATGGATGGACCTCCCGCGCCACCGGGCGCGCCCACCGGCGAGCGAGCTGGGCGGCGGCGAAGATGAGCAGGGCCGCGAGCACCACCGCGCCGCCCGCGGCCAGGCGCAGATAGTAGGCTGCGATGAGCCCGCTGGTCATGGACAGCAGCGCGATGCCCATGGCGATCGCGGTGGCGGCGTGGAAGCTCCGGCCGAGCGCGAAGCCGGTGAGGGTCGGGATCACGATCATCGCGCTGACCAGCAGCACCCCCACCATCCGCATCGCGACGACGGTGGTGAGCGCGGTCAGGATCGTGAGCAGCAGGTTGAGCGCGGCCACCGGCACGCCGCTGCTGCGGGCCAGGTCCTCGTTCAGGGTGATCGCGAGGAGCTGCTTGTAGCAGCCCCCGATCGCGATCGTCACGGTGGCCCCCAGGGCCAGGATCAGCCAGACGTCGCCGGTGGTGACGGTGAGAATGCTCCCGAACAGGATCGCGAAGAGATCGGCGTTGAACCCGCGGGCCAGGCTGATCAGCACCACCGCGAGCGCGAAGCCTCCGGAGAGGAACACCGCGAGCGCGGCGTCGCCCTGCAGCGCCCCCCGCGCCCTCAGCCGCTCCATGCCGACCGCGCCGGCGAGGGCCACCACGAGCGCGCCCAGCACCGGCGAGACGCCCAGCACCAGGCCCAGCGCGACGCCGGCCAGCGCCACGTGCGCCAACGTGTCGGCGATGAGGGAGAGGCGCCGCGGGATCAGGAAGACGCCGATCGCCGGGCAGATCAGCGCGGTGACCACCCCCGCCGCGAACGCGCGGTGCATGAAGCCGTACTGGAGGAACTCGGGCATGGCGCTAGTGGTCGTGGCTGACGACGCGCATCGCCGGGCCGTAGAGCGCGGTCAGCGCCGCATCGCTCAGGAAATCGCCGGGGCGGCCGTGGAAGATCAGGCGGCGGTTCAGGCACGCGAGCTTGGTGACCTCCCGGGCGACCACGCCGATGTCGTGGCTCACCAGGACCAGGGTCACGTCGCGCTCGCGGTGCAGGTGGTGGAGGAGGGCGTAGAAGCTGGTCTGCGCCTCGGGGTCGACGCCTCCGGTCGGCTCGTCGAGGATCAGCAGCTCGGGCTTGGAGACGAGCGCGCGCGCGATCAGCACCCGCTGCTGCTGCCCGGTCGACAGCTCGCCGATGCGGGCCGCCGCGTGCGCGGCCATGCCCACCTGGCTCAGCACCTCGCCGATGCGCGCGCGCTCGGCCGCGCGGATGCGCCCGAAGAGCCCGAGGGTGGGCAGGAGCCCGGTGGCCACCACTTCCTGCACCGTGACCGGGAGGGCCGGGTCGAGCGTGGCCTTCTGGGGCACGTATCCGAGCCGCCCCCACTGCCGAAACGATGCCGGCGCGTGGCCGAAGAGCCGGACCGCGCCGCGCGCCGGGGGCAGCAGCCCGAGCATGATGCGGAGCAGCGTGGTCTTGCCCGAGCCGTTGGGGCCGATGATGCCGAGGAAGTCGCCCGGCTCGACGGTGAGGTTGATGTGCTCCAGGACCGAGACCGGGCCGTACGCGAAGTCGACGTCCTCCAACTCGACGAACGGACGCATCTAGCCCCCGATCCGGACCGGGTCATCGACCGTGCGGGACCGGAGCGGCGGCTCCCCGGCCGGGTGCGCGGCGTCCCACCACGCGCCCGCCGCCGCGCAGCCGGCGCCGAGCAGGAGCCCGCCGAGCACGTCCGAGGGCCAGTGCGCGTTTAGGATCACCCGGGCGAAGCCCACCGCGACCACGAGCACGCCGACCAGCACCGAGAGCCCGGTCCGCCTCGCCCCGGAGACCCGCTCGCGCGAGAGGATGTAGACGAGGATCACCGCGAACGCCGCGACCGCCGTCACGTGACCGCTCGGGAAGCCCCAGTGAAAGCCGCGCGGTCGCGGTCTCGCGATCAGGAACTTGAAGAACTGCTCGAAGGCCCCGGCGAGCGGGATCAGCCCGCACCAGAGCCACCAGCGGCGGCGCGCGAGCGAAGAGCCCGCCAGCAGCAGCATCATCGCCGGCCCCAGGACCACCCACTTGCCGCCGTAGTCAGCCCAGCCCGCCACCGCGTGCGCCGGCGTCCCGCGGCCCTCGAGCGCTTCCTGATGCAGCGCCAGATCGCCGGGCAGGAGGCCCACCGCGTAGACGACCGCACTCAGGCCGAGGAAGGCGCCCAGCAAGATCAGGCAGACGACCCGCCAGCGCGCGGCGGTAGTTGCATCCATGGCGGTCATATGGATTCCTCGCTCACAACTAGTGGATTCTACAGGAGGGACTACCGGGAGAGCATAGATTCCTAGATGTGGATTTAGGCTCCCGGGGTCGGTCAATACGGCTCGGTGCTTGATCCGATTGGGCCTCAGCAATCGTCCTTGGCAAGGTCATCTGATATGTTTGGGCGGTCGCAAAAGGTGTGAACGAGAGGATCGAATGAGACGGCGCCAGTTTATTTCACTTCTCGGTGGAGCTGCGCTGGCACCGCTCACCGCGTTGCCGGCGTACCCGGACCCGCCCGACGGCAGCGGTGTTCCGGTCGCGCGAGACGACGGCTGGCCCGTCGCCTCCATCGATGAGGATAGGCTCATCGACCGCGGTGCGCTGTGCAGGATGGCTGATCGGCTCGCCGGCTCGAACGATGCCAATATACATGCCGTGCTGGTCGCCCGTAGTGGCCAGCTGGTGTTCGAGCGGTACTTCAGCGGTTCCGACGAGATTTCCGGCCGCATTTTCGGCCGCCGGGTGGAAAACGTCACCTTTGATGCCGATACACTGCATGACGTGAAATCGGTTTCAAAGTGCGTTGCGTCACTCGCGGTCGGGATTGCGCTCGATCGCGGGCTGATAGGCACCATCAACGAACCGATCTTCAGCTTCTTCCCCGAGTTGTCAGACTTGCGTACCCCTGAAAAGGACCGCATCCAGCTCTCGCACGCGCTCACCATGTCGATGGGTCTGG
>DATMMH010000303.1:0-2729 GCA_035569855.1 Candidatus Dormiibacterota bacterium | reverse complement strand
GCTCGGAGTTCCTCGATCTCTCGGAGGCCGAGTGGGATGAGGTGCTGGGGGTCAATCTCAAGGGTGGCTTCCTCTGCGCCCAGACCGTAGCCCGGGCCATGGTCGCGGCGGAGCGCGCGGGGACCATCGTCAACCTGGCCTCGTCGGCCGTCCGGGGCGACGCCCGCGGCGTCCACTACTCATCGAGCAAGGCGGGCGTGGTCGGGATGACGCGGGCGATGGCGCTCGCGCTGGCCCCGCACCGGATCCGGGTCAACGCGATCGCGCCCGGGCTGACCGACACCGCGCAGCCGCGCTACGGCAACACCGAGGAGCAGATCGCGGCGCGCGCCCGCGACATTCCCCTCGGGCGCATGGCGCGGCCCGAGGAGATCGCGCGGGTGGCGGTCTTCCTCGCTTGCGACGAGTCGATCACGATCACCGGCGCGGTCATCCACGCCAACGGCGGAGTCTACATGGCGTAGGGCGTCGCCGGTACGCCCGCGCCGGGAGAGAGCATTCGATGTGCGGATCAGCCGAAGACACCACGCACCTGAGCCGCCGCGCGTTCCTCGGCGGAGCGCTCGGCTCGGGCGCCGCGACCCTGCTGGCCGGCTGCGCGGGTATTCACGACCGCCGCCTGGACGAGCTGGACTCACGCGTGCCGGCCCTGCTCGACAGCACCACGTCGGTGGACTTTCACACCCACGCGGCGGGGGCCGGCTCCGCGCGCGTCCCGAAGTTCGACCTGGCCGACCACATGCGGCGCGGCCGCCTCTCCGCGGTTTGCCTCTGCCACTCCGCGGACGGTCCGGTCATCCGCCGCCCGGTGGGGGGCGGGCGCATCCGCCAGTACCGGGACCCGGCGGAGGGCGAGCTCTACCAGCACACCGAGCGGCGCCTCGCCTTCATGGACGCGCTGGTCAGCCAGTACGGGATGACGCGGGCGCTGACGCCCGAGGATCTGGAGGCGGCCCGGCTCGCCGGCCGGCCCGCGCTGATCGGCACCATCGAGGGCTGCCATTTCCTGGACGGGCGGCTCGAGCGGGTGGCCGAGGTGTACGAGCGCGGGGTCCGTCACCTGCAGGTCGTCCACTACATGCCGAGCGAGCTGGGGGACCAGCAGACCGAGGATCCGAAGTGGGGCGGTCTCAGCCCGCTCGGCGCCGACGTCATTCGCGAATGCAATCGACTCGGCATCATGGTCGACGTGGCCCACGCGACCTACGAGCTGGTGCAGCAGGCGGCGGGGGTGAGCGCGGTGCCCTTCGTCCTCTCGCACACCTCGCTCGCCCGCGGGCCGCTCGCTCAATATTCGCGGCTCATCTCGGTGCAGCACGCGCGCCTCATGGCCGAAGTGGGCGGGGTGATCGGGGTGTGGCCGAGCGGCTACTCGTTCGTGGACGCGCGGGACTGGGTCGGCGGCATCGCGCGGATGGTGGACGCGGCGGGCGTGGACCACGTCGGCATCGGCACCGACATGGAGGGCGGAGTCCAGGAGGTGTGGGACGACTACGCCGATCTGCCCGCGGTGGCCGACCTGCTGCTGAAACAGGGATTCAGCCCGGAGGAAGCCTCCAAGCTGCTGGGCGGCAACTACGTGCGCGTCTTCCGGAAGGTCGCCGCGTCCCGCAAGGGCTGACACCCCACCCGTTGGGACCGTTCCTCGTTCCCGCGATCCTGATCGGCGTGTGCTCGATCCCCCTCATCTTCGGGGTGGTCCCGCGCAATAGCGGGTACGGCGTCCGGACGCGCAAGACCCTCGCGGACGATCGGACCTGGTACGCCGCGAACACATTCGGCGGCTGGGTGCTCCTCGCGGCGAGCCTCGCCTATCTGGTGACCGCGGCGGTGGTGCCCTACGCCTCGCCCAACGCCGTGTCCGTCGTCTGGCTCGTGCACCTGGCCGTGTTCGCCGGCTCGCTCCTGGTGAGCCTGCTGCTCATCTTCTGGTACGTGAAGCGCCTATAGCCACGCGCCGCCCGGCGCTCGGCCGCTAGGCGTGGGCACGCCCGAACTCCAGGATCCGGTCGCGCACGCGGTCGGGCGTCTGCTCGGGCGGCATGACCGGACAGAACTCGGGCTGAGCCAGCAGCTCGCGCAGGTAGTGGGCGCCGGAGGCCGCGTGGGCCGGATCGTCGCCCGGAATGATGAGGGCGGACATCTTCATCGCCATCATCTCCTCCGGCTCGGCTCCCGGCGGCATGTCGCGGTCGAAGAGGGCCCGACCGCTCGCGGCCACGAGACCGGTGTACCGTTCGGGATCCTGCTTCTGGAAGGCGTCCGCGAACCCGGCGTCGCGGACGAGCACCGACGCCCACGGCCCCGCCTCCGGATCCTGCCAGAACGACTTGCCGGTGTGCGCGCGCTTGACCACGCCGGCCAGACCGCTGTCCTTGGCGAAGCGCGCGTGACGCGCAAAGCGGTCGCTCCCGTTGATCTTCCAGCGATAGCCGCCCACCGGCCAGTGCAGGATCAGCCCGCGCGTCGTCTCCGGGTAGCGCGCGGCGAAGGCGAGCGCCACCGAGCAGCCCATGCAGCCGCCGAGGACGTAGGCCTCGCGGATCTTCAGATGGTCGAGCAGTCCCTTGGCCTGGTCCGCGAAGAGCGACCAGGAGAGCCGCTCGACGCGGCCGCCGGAGTCGCCGGACTCGCGCCGGTCGTAGGCGATCACCGTGAACTGACTGGTCAGGGTGTCGAGCGGGCGCATGCCCTTCCAGACGCCCGCGGTGGTCCACTTCTCCATCGTG
>DATMMH010000302.1:0-4440 GCA_035569855.1 Candidatus Dormiibacterota bacterium | reverse complement strand
ACAAGGTCACGATCATCCCGCGCGGGGTGGGCGCCCTCGGCGCCACCTATCAGCTGCCGCTGGAGGACCGCTACCTGCTCACCCGCAGCGAGCTCGAGGACCGCATCGCGGTGCTGCTCGGGGGCCGCGTCGCCGAGGAGGTCATCTACAGCGAGGTGTCCACCGGCGCCCACAACGACCTCGAGCGCGCCACCGAGATGGCCCGGCTGATGATCATGCAGTACGGCATGTCCGAGGAGCTCGGCCCGATGACCTTCGGAGGCGGCCAGCAGGCCATGTTCCTCCGCGGCTCGGGGCTGCCCCAGGAGCGGGAGTACAGCGAAGAGACCGCGCGCCGGATCGACTCGGAGACGCGTGGCATCATCGACCGTATCTACGATCGCGTGCGCGACCTCCTCACCGCCCGCAAGCGGGTGCTGGTGGAAGCGGCCGCCGAGCTGAAACAGAAAGAGACGCTGGAGGGCGACCGGCTCAGGGAGCTTCTGGCCGGCGAGCCCGCGGGGGTCCAACGATGATCTCTGTCAAGCGCAGCACCCTGGCGTTCACCCTGCTCGTCGCGCTCGTGGTGGGCGCGGGCCTCGGCACCTGGGGCGCGGGCGCCGTCGACCAGATCAAGCCGGCCCCGTCCGACTCCCTGCCTGCGAGCAGCCTGCCGGCGGCCACCCAGCCGCGGATCGTGCCCGCGGCCCTGCCGATCCCGTCCGGGAGCTTCTCCCAGGTGGCGGAGACGGTGAGCCCCGCGGTGGTCAACATCAACACGGTCACCCGCGTGAGCGGGCGCACGCCGGTCGAGGAGTTCTTCGGCGACGAGCTGCTGCGGCGCTTCCGCGGCGACCCCTCCGAGCGCCCGCAGCCCCAGCGCAGCCTCGGCTCGGGCGTGATCGTCGACGCCTCGGGCATCGTGCTCACCAACGCTCACGTGGTGGAGGGCGCCACCGAGATCGAAGTCGCCACCGCCGACGGCAAGAAGCACAAGGCCAAGGTCATGGGCGCGGACCGCAAGACCGACCTGGCCGTGCTCAAGCTCCAGGGCGGCGGCCCCTATCCGGCCGCGAGCCTGGGCGACTCCGATCGGGTCAAGGTCGGCGACTGGGTGCTGGCGATCGGCTCGCCCTTCGGCCTGCAGCAGACCGTGACCGCGGGCATCATCAGCGCCAAGGGCCGCTCGATCGGCCAGGGGCCGTACGACGACTTCCTGCAGACCGACGCGGCCATCAACCCGGGCAATTCCGGCGGCCCGCTCGTGAACATGTCGGGCGAGGTGATCGGCATCAACAGCGCCATTCTCTCGCGCAGCGGCGGGAACGTGGGCATCGGCTTCTCGATTCCGGTGAACATGGCCAAGCGGATCTACACCGAGCTGGCCGCCAAAGGCAAGATCACGCGCGGGTGGCTGGGCGTGTCCATCCAGGCGCTCAGCCCCGACCTGGCGAAGGGCTTCGGGCTCAAGGAGCCGAACGGGGTCCTGATCTCCGACGTGGTGCAGGACAGCCCGGCCGCCCAGGCCGGCGTAGCCGCCGGCGACATCATCATCGAGTTCGACCGGAAGAAGGTCGACTCGCCCCAAGAGCTCCAGAAGGTGGTGGCGGCCACCGCCCCCGGACGGGCGGTGCCGCTCAAGGTGTGGCGTGACCGGAGCGAGAAGATGCTCGAGATCAAGATCGGCGAGACCCCGGACGAGACGGTCGCGCTCAAGTCCACCAACAAGGGCAAGAGCCTGCTCGGCCTCGACGTGCGCCCGATCACCCCGGAGATGGCCCGTCAGCTCAACCTGCGCAGCCCGGACGGGGTCCTCGTGTTCGCGGTGGAGGAGGACAGCGCCGCCTCCGAGGCGGGGCTGCAGCGCGGCGACGTCATCCGCGAGGTCAATCGCCAGCGCGTGCGGAGCCTGCCGGACTTCGAGAAGGCCACCAAGGACGTCAAGGACGGCGACCGCGTCACCGTCCTCCTGCAGCGGGGCGCGCAGTCGCTCTACGTAGCCTTCACCGTCGCGCGCGGGTAGCCGGCTGCTGAAAAAGGCGCATCTGCTTCGTTGACGCCCTCGGTCGGGCGCTCAACGTACAGGGAGTACGCCTCGCGCCCGACCTTCGGGCGTCGCCTCGCATCTGCACCTTTTTGAGCAGCCGGCGCGGCGGGGCGCCCCTCAGCTGGCTGCGCCGTCGTAGGTTTCGCGGCGGCTGATCTTGCGTTGGAAGGCTAGGTAGTCCGCGCGGGTGAGCGGGGGCTTCGCGCGCGCCACTACTTCCCGTCCCACCGCGGCGCCGTCGGCCAGCAGGTCCACCACCATCGAGGCCAGGGCCTTGGCGTTGGTCAGATAGGTGAGCGTCGGATCCACGATCTCGTAGTCGGCCCCGTGCGGGGTCCCCTTGGCCCCGCCCACGTAGGGGTGGATGACCGGCATGATCTGCGCGAGGTCACCCATGTCGGTGGAGCCGGTGCGGTGGGCGATCGTCTTGACCTCGTCGCGACCCATCAGGTCGGCCGCGATGACCCGGAAGCGCTCGACCAGCAGAGGATCGCAGCGGAGCGGCATGTAGCCCGGCAGGGTCTCGACCTCGACCGAGGCGCCCATGGCCAGCGCGCCCGCGCGCAGGGCCCGGTCCACCTTGCGGTCAGCGTCGGCGATAGCCTCGAGCGACCGGCCCCGCACGAACGTCTCCAGTCGCACCTCGCCGGGGATCACGTTCACCTGCGAGCCGCCGTGGGTGATGATCGGGTGAACGCGGATCGTGTCCTCGTCGCGGAACGTCTCCCGCAACGCGTTGATGGCCATCAGGGCGATCTGGGCCGCGTAGAGCGCGTTGATCCCCATGTGGGGCGCGCCGCCCGCGTGCGAGGCGCGTCCCACGTAGCGTACCGTCTTCACCACGCAGCCGTTGTTGGACATCGGGATGGCCAACCGGCCTTCCTCGGGGCGGGGCGTCGCGTGGATCATCATGCCCATGTCCACGTCGTCCAGGTGGCCGAGCCGCACCATCTCGGGCTTGCCGCCCATGAACTCCAGCCGGCCGGCGTCGCGCTGGGTCACCCGCCACTCCACGTCGCCGTACTCCTCGGCGGGCACGCCCACGAAGGCCACACGGCCGGCCAGGTGCTCGAAGGCGCCCGCGTCGAGCAGGGCCATCGCCGCGCCCAGCATGCCGGCCACCTGAGCGTTGTGGCCGCAGGCGTGCGCGGCGCCGGTCTGCGGATCGGCCACCGGATGCCCGACCACCACCAGGCCGTCCAGCTCGCCGAAGAGCGCGATGGTGGGCCCGTCACCGGCGCGGCCGGCCGCGTCGGCGCGGACGCCGGTCAGGGCCAGGCCGGTCCGCGGAGCCAGGCCCATGCGTTCGAACGTCCGGGCGACCAGCTTCGCGGTCTTGAACTCCTTGAACCCGAGCTCGGGCTGCCGCCTGATCTCCTCGCCGAGCGCGATGATCTCCTCACCCCGGCGATCCACCGCCGCCCGCACCCGCTGCATCAGCTCCGCCTTGGTCATCGCGCTCGCTCCTCTCAGCGGCCGCCGGTCACGGCCAGGGTGTGCCCGGTGATGTAGGTGGCCTCGTCGGAGGCCAGGAACAGGACCGCGTCGGCAACCTCGGCGGGCCGACCGAGGCGACGCAGCGGGGTCATCCGGTTGGGGCTGTACTCCACCGTCTGGTTGAGCCGCCGGAGGCCCTCCCCCACCCGCTCGGTGTCGATGGGGCCCGGAGCCACCGCGTTGACGTTGATGCCGTGCTCGGCCAGCTCCAGCGCCACGTCGCGAATGAAGCCGTGCACGCCGGCCTTGGCCGCGGAGTATGCCGCGCCGCCCTGGTAGTAGGCGGTCCACGGGGTGCCCTCGCGCTGCGCCCGAGGAGAGGCAGACGATCCGGCCGTAGCGTCGTCGCATCATGTGCGGCACCGCGGCGCGGGTGCAGAGGAACGTGGAGCGCAGGTTCAGCCGGAGGACGAAATCCCAGTCCGCCGCGGCCATCTCCCAGATGCGCGCGGTGCGGCTGCCGCCCACGTTGTTGACCAGGATGTCGAGGCGGCCGACGCGCGACGCCGCGGCCTCGATCAGCCGCGCGGCCGGTTCCTCCTCGGTCACGTCGCCCACGACCGCGGCGGCCCGGCCGCCCGCGCGCGTGATCTCGGCGACCGCGCGCTCCAGCGCGCCGCCGTCGACGTCGCCGAGCGTCACGTGGGCGCCCTCGCCGGCCAGGCGCTCCGCGATCGCGCGGCCCAGCCCGTGAGCCGCACCGGTCACCACCGCCACCTTGTCGTCGAGTCTCCCCATCGCGCTCGCTCTCCCCCGATCGCGCTCCCCACAATCCGGCGGCGCAGATTATAATCCCGAGGCCAGCTCAAGATCCGGGAGGATTCGATGCCGACGCGCCGTGACCTGCTCAAGCAAGCCGGAGCCGCCGCCGGCCTCGCCACGCTCCGGCCGATGGCCACCCGCGCCCAGGCCCGGAG
>DATMMH010000301.1:0-16637 GCA_035569855.1 Candidatus Dormiibacterota bacterium | reverse complement strand
CTCCGCGCTCCTGGCGGCTGCTGGTCCCGGCGCTGGTCGCGGTTCTCGCCCTGGCCCTCGCGTGTCTCCTGATGTGGCGCGGCTGGCTCGGGCTCTCCTCGGGAGCGTTCGCGGCCGCCGACGTCTCGGCCCGCAACATGGCCGCGCACGGGCAGGTCGTGACGACCGACTTCCTCGGCCAGTTCCGGCCGCTCTTCGGCCGCATGACCGCGATCTTCGCGCTGGTCACGCTCGCCCTCGCGGCGGCGGCGTGGCGACGGCTGCCGCTGCTCGGGGTGGGAGCGCTGCTGGCCGGCCTGATCGCGTTCCTGCCGGTGAGCGTGGAGGGGCTCACCGCTTTCGCCCGGAGCCGCTCGGTGCGGGTGATGACCGACGCGATCACGCTGCGCGCGGGCCCCGGCGACGTGGTGGCTCACGAGGGCGCGATCGAGAACAGCGCCTCCGCGCTGATCCGGCTCGATCGACGGATCCAGATCGTCAACGGGCTGCAGTCGAACCTGGCCTTCGGCTCGACCTTTCCGGAGGCGCGCGCCGTCTTCTGGAGCGGCGCGGACCTGGCCCGCGCCTGGAGCGCCGACAGCCGGGTATTCCTCATCACCGCCGCGACGCCCGAGAAGAGCGTGATCCGCGACCTGCCCCAGGGCACGGCGCACCTGCTTGTGGAGGGAGGCGGCCGCCGGCTCTATTCGAACCGGCCCTGACGGAGCGCGGTGCTATCCTGGACTCGGCAGCATGAGCGCCGCCAGATATCGCCTCAAGGACGATCCGTATTCGAGCCACTCCCTGATCCTGTCCCGGCTCGGGGAGGGCCGCGGGCGCCGCGCCCTCGACGTGGGCGCCGCCGACGGGTTTCTCTCCGAGCAGCTCACCGGCCGGGGCTGGAGCGTCACCGCGCTCGAGCGCGACCCGGAGCTCGCCGCGCGGGCCCGCGGGCGCTGCAAGGAGGTCGTGGTGGCGGACCTGGACGCGGCGCCACCGCTGCTGAGCGGCCCCTTCGACGCCATCGTCTACGGAGACGTGCTCGAGCACCTGAGCGATCCGCTGGCCACCCTCGTGGCCCTGAACCGCACCGCGGCCCCCGGAGCCACCGTGATCGTCTCGGTGCCCAACGTGGCCCACCTGTGGGTGCGCCTGTCGCTCCTCGCCGGCCGCTTCGACTACGCCGATCGCGGGATCCTCGACCGCACCCACCTCCGCTTCTTCACCCGGCGCACGCTCCGGGCGTTCCTGGCCTCGGCCGGGCTCGGCCTGCGCGAGCTTCTGGTGACGCCGGTGCCGCTGCCCCTGGTCGTCCCCGAGCGCTGGCACGGAGCCTGGCTGCGCGGGGTGCACCGGGCGAGCGCGGGCGCCGCGCGGGCCTGGCCCGGCGGCCTCGCCTACCAGTTCGTGGCGGTGTGCCTCGCCCCGAGGACGGGCTAGCATGGCCGCGCCCAAGGTCGTGGTGGTGATGCCCGCCTACAACGCGGGGCGCACCCTCCGCATGACCTACGAGGAGCTGCCGAAGGACGCGGTCAACCTGGTGATCCTGGTCGACGACGGATCCACCGACGCCACGCTCGAGGTGGCCCGCGATCTCGGGCTCGAAATCTTCGTCCACGATCGCAACTACGGCTACGGCGCCAACCAGAAGACCTGCTACACGGAAGCGCTCAAGGCGGGCGCCGACGTCGTGGTGATGGTCCACCCGGACTACCAATACGATCCGACGCTGGTTCCCCAGATCATCGCGCCGATCGTGCGGGGCGAGGCCGACCTCGTGCTGGGCTCGCGGCTGGCCGGGGGCGGCTCGGCGATCCAGCAGGGGATGCCCTGGTGGAAGTTCGTGGCCAACCGCTTCCTCACCGGCGTGGAGAATACCGCCTTCGGCCTCCGCCTGTCCGAGTACCACACCGGCTATCGCGCGTTCAACCGGAGCACGCTCGAGGCGGTGAACTTCCGGATGAACTCGGACGGCTTCGTGTTCGACCAGGAGATCGTCGCCCAGGCGGTGGCGGGGGGCTTTCGCATCGCGGAGATCGCGGTGCCGGTCCGCTACTTCCCGGAGGCCTCCTCCGCGAGCTTCGCGGCCTCCTGCGTCTACGGCCTCAAGATCCTCTGGGTGGTGGTCCGCTACCTGCTGCACCGCTCCGGGATCAAGCGCTCCAAGCGCCTGGTCTCGATCCTCGGCCGCTACACGCGTCTCGGCCCCACTCCTCCGTCCGGGGATCGGTGAAGCTCGACCGGCTACACGCACTTCCGCGTCAGGTCAGGGGAACGTAGTCGTACTCGCCGATCCCCTGCAGGACCAGGAAGACCGCGGAGCCCTCGCCTCCGTTGGTGACGAGGTGGGCCCGTCCGGGCCGCACCGAGTACGTCTCGCCCGGCCCGACCCCGATCTCCTCCTTCGGATCGCGCAGGAACAGGCGCAGACGACCCTGCAGCACGTAGAACGTGTCCTGGATCCGCGTGTGGTAGTGCCAGGGCACCCGCTGGGTGGGGCCGATCTGCAGCTCGGTGATGCGAAACCCGGGGCGCTCGGCGTGCCGCGCCCGGCGCTCGACCTCGTAGAGATGGCTCGCGTCTTCAACCGATTCCATGGCCGACTCTCCTCAGGCCCCGGCCGACGGGTCTCCGGTGAGGATGTGGGAGGCGTGGTGGTGGATGATGAGCCAGTCGCCACCGGCGCCGCGCTCGAAGATGTTGGTGGCCAGCACCGAGGTCACCGAGATCGTGCCGCGCGCTTCCGAGAGGATGTTCTCGGTGCAGGTGACCCAGCCGAGCTCGCCCTCGACGTGGGCGTGGACGTCGCTGAGGGTGAACCGCATCTCGTGGCTGTTCTTGAAGATGACCTCCCACGAGTGCCGCACCGCGTCCCAGCCCGCCAGCATGCACCAGCCCGGGTGTACGCAGCGGGCGTGCTCGACGTGGGCCCAGACCCGGTCCATCTCGACGAGATTCAAGCTCTCGATCGCGCGGTAGAAGCGCGCGTTGGCTTCCTCCAGCTCGGCTCGTTCGTCGTCCGGGGTCAGGTCGGACATGGCTCGTCCAGGGGGATTTCTATCAGATCACTGCGGCCTTCCGCAAACGTGGTCGCCGGGCCCGGGGACTCCCGGACCGTCGTGATACCATGACCGGGTTATGCCGGCGTCATCCCTCGCCGTAGAAGCCCGCGATCTGGCGAAGACCTTCCGCACCGGATGGCTCCGTCGCCGCGAGACCCCCGCGCTCCGCGGGGCGAGCCTCCAGGTGCCACGCGGAGCGATCTTCGGTCTGCTCGGGCCCAACGGGGCGGGCAAGACCACGCTCCTGTCCATCCTGGCCACGCTGCTCCTGCCCGATCGAGGCTCGGCCACCATCCTCGGTCACGACGTGGTCCGCGAGGCCTTCGCGATCCGCCGCCGCTTGAACATGGCGAGCGGCAACGCGTCCTTCGTGTGGAGCCTGCGCCCCGCCGAGGTCCTCAACTTCTACGGGCGGCTCTACGGCCTGCACGGCCGCGCGCTGAAGCAACGGACCGGGGCCCTGCTGGAGCGCTTCGAGCTGCTCCCGCACCTCAAGACCGAGTACAACGAGCTGTCCACCGGCCTCAAGCAGCGACTGGCCCTCGCCAAGGCCCTGCTCAACGACCCCGAGGTGCTCTTCCTGGACGAGCCCACCCTGGGCCTCGACCCGGACGTGTCCATCCGCATCCGGGCCCAGATCGCCGAGCTGCGGCGCGAGCGTGGTACCACGATCATCCTGACCACCCACTACATGCGGGAGGCCGAGGAGCTGTGCGACCGCATCGCGTTCATCAAGGGAGGGCGCATCCTCGCCGAGGGCTCGGCCGACGAGCTGAAGCGCCAGATCCGCATCGGCGACGTGATCGCGCTGCGCCTGGATCCGGCGGCCCCGCCCGGTCTGGCCGACCTCGAGGGCGTGCTCCACGTGGAGCGCCGGGGCGACCGCGTCGAGTGCACGGTGGACTCCTCGGAGAAGCGGCTCACCGAGATCCTCCGCTGGCTCGGCGAGCAGAGCGTGCTGATTCGCGACTGCCAGGTGAAGGAGCCGGAGCTCGAGGAGGTGTTCGTTGAGCTGGCGCGCTGAGCCGCTCGCGGGGCCGAGCGCGTTCGCGGAGTCGTGGGCCGCGGAGTGGGCACGGCTGACCGCTTTCGCCTTCCGCAACCTGATCATGGCCCGCCGGAACGTCTTCTTCGTGTTCGAGCTGACGTTCTGGCCGGGCGTGGCCATGCTCTCGCACGGACTGCTCACCCGCTTCCTCCACCTCACCCCCGAGATGACCGCCTTCATCCTCGTGGGGACGGTGGCGCTCTCCGCGGTGCAGGTCTGCCAGCTCGACGTGGCGTACGCGGTGCTCTTCGACATCTGGTCGAAGTCCATGAAGCACCAGTTCCTGACCCCGGTGCGCATCCACCATCTGGCGCTCGGCTCCTGGCTGGTGGGCGTGGGGCGGGGGCTGATCGTCTGGGCCCTCATGGCGGTCATCGGGGGCCGTGCCTTCGGCTTCGACTTCGTCGGAGCGGGTTGGCTGCGCGTGGCGCTCTTCCTGCTCGGCTGCTTCCTGACCGCGCTGGTGATCGGCCTCCTGGTCTGCTCGCTGGTGCTGCTGTTCGGCACGCGGGCCGAGACCTCCGCGTGGGCCGCGGTCAACTTCTTCGTCATGCTGGCCGGAATCTACTACCCGATCTCGGTGCTGCCGGGCTGGGTGCAGGCGGTCTCGGCGGGCATCCCGCTCACCTACTTCCTGGACGCCGTGCGGGCGGGGTATGGGTTCCCGCCGCGCTTCGCCCATCCCTTCGCCATCGGCTTCGCCCTCTCGCTGCTCTACGTGATCCTGGCCCACTGGGCGCTGGCCGCCGCGGTCACGCGCTCGCGTCGCACCGGCCTCCTCCTCAAACTCTCGGAGTGACCCATGAAAGCCACCGCGTCCGTCAAGCTCACCATGGAGCGTCCGCCCAAGCACGTGGTCGAGGGACTCAAGTCGCTCGCCACCACCGCGCTGGCCGACTTCCTCAAGCTCGAGTCGGTGATGCGCTACGCGATCCGTCCATTGTGGACGCCGATCCCGCGCATCGCGGGCCCGGCCTATACGGTGCGCACCGCTCGCCACGACAACCTGATGCTGCACGCCGCCATCTACCACGCCGAGCCCGGCGACATCATCGTGGTGGAGGCCGGCGACGACGAGATGGCGGTGGCGGGCGGCAACGTGTGCGCGGTGGCCCAGCGGCGCGGGGTGGCCGGTTTCGTCATCGACGGGGTGATCCGCGACGTGAGCGAGTCCCGCGCCAACGGCTTCCCGCTCTTCGCGCACGGCCTCTCGCCGGTCCCCGGGGGCAAGGACGGTCCCGGCGACATCGGCCTGCCGATCACCTGCGGCGGGGTCAAGGTGAACCCGGGCGACGTCGTGGTGGCCGACGAGGAAGGGATCGTGGTGGTGGCCCGGCCGCGCGCCGAGGCGATCCTGAAGGACGCCCAGGCCAAGGCGGCCAAGGACGCGGCGGAGAATCTCGACGAGTGGGAGCGCAAGCACCGGGCCCGGGTGGAGAGCACGCTGCGGGCGCACGGATACGTGAGCTAGCCTCGCCGGCGCCGCACGCCACGTGGCCGATCTCCCGCTTCCGGTCCTGCTGCTGGGCCTGCTCTTCGGCGTCCAGCACGCCACGCAGGTGCTGCGCTAGCGGAAGCCGAACCCGCGGGCCATGAAGCTGGCCACGAACACCATCACCACCACGAGAGCCAGCTCGATGTGGTTGTGGACGTAGAGCGCGCGGGCCGGGGTCGTGTCCACCGTCTGACCGCGGGCGAGCTGGATGCGCCAGCGGATGAAGGTGACCATGGGACGGATCTCGAGCAGGAGGATGAGGACCAGCAGGCTCATCTTGGTCCAGAACAGCGACGACCGCAGGTAGAACTCGGCGCCCTTCTCGAGGCCGCCGAAGGCGCGGAGCAGGCCGGTGGCGATCCACAGCAGGGCGGCGGCGCCCCAGACGTTGTCGGCGACGAGCAGACGCCGTAGCCCCTCGTGGTCGAGGGCGCCCTTGAGCGCGCGACCGCGCAGGAACACCGCGGGCAGGCCTACCGCCAGGGCGAGGAGATGCAGTGACGAGACGATCGCGGAGAGCATGGCGGAAGCGTAGCACGAGGGCCGCGGCCGTGATCGGGCTCCTCCTGGTCGCGGCGGCGTGCGCGCCGTACCCCGGGGCGGACGTGCCGTTCCTGGTGACGCCGCCGGACGTGGTCGATCAGATGCTGCGCCTCGCCCGCGTGACCGCGGACGACCTGGTCTACGATCTCGGGTCGGGCGACGGGCGGATCGTGATCGCGGCGGCGCGCGACTTCCACGCCAGGGCGGTGGGCATCGAGATCGATCCGCGCCTCGTCGCCAATAGCCGCGAGTACGTGCGGCGGGCCGGGGTTGCCGATCGCGCGAGCATCGTCCAGGAGGATCTCTTCCAGGCCGATCTCTCGCCAGCCACCGTGGTCACGCTCTATCTCACGCGCGAGGTGAACCTGCGGCTGCGCCCCAAGCTGCTCGCCGAGCTGCGGCCCGGGACACGGGTGGCCTCGTTCAACTTCGACATGGGCGACTGGGAGCCCCGGTCCATGATCCGGATGGACGTGAACGGACGCGGGATCCCGGTCTACCTCTGGATCGTGCCTCCGCGACGGTAAACCAACCTACCGGCTGAGGAACTTGCGGACGGCGCCCGCGATCCCGACGGCGTCCAGCCCATGCTTGGCGTAGAGCCCCTTGTAGTCGCCGGACTCGCCGAAGGTGGTGACGCCGATCCGCTTGAGCGGGGTCGGCATCACCTCGCCGAGCATCTCCGCCACCGCGCCCCCGAGCCCGCCGTGGATGCTGTGATCCTCCACCGTCACCACGTGGCCGGTCCGGCTCGCCGAGCGCAGAATGGTCTCCTCGTCGAGCGGCTTGATCGTGGCGACGTTGATGACCTCGGCCTGGATGCCCTCGTCCGCGAGCCGGCGGGCGGCCTCGAGGGCGTTCCAGACGGGGCCGCCGGTGGCGAGGATCGACACGTCGTGGCCAGGACGCAGCACGTCGGCCTTACCGAACTGGAAGCGGTACGCCGCGTCGTGCACCGGCTCGAGGTTCTGCCGGGTGAGGCGCAGGTAGATCGGCCCGGCGTGCTCGACCGCGTAGGCCACCGCCTGCCGCGTCTCGATCTCGTCCGCGGGCTGCACGATCGGGATGTTGGGCAGCGAGCGGAGACAGGCGATGTCCTCGAGACCCATCTGGGTGTAGCCGTCCTCCCCGATGGCCACCCCGACGTGGGTGCCGACCAGCTTCACCGGCGCGTCCGTGTAGGCCACCGACACCCGGATCGTCTCGAATCGTCCGACCAGGAAGCAGGCGAACGAGCAGGCGAACGGCACGTGGCCGGTCAGGGCCAGGCCCGCGGCCACCCCGATCATGCCGGACTCGGCGATGCCGAGATCGAAGGCACGCTCCGGGTACTTCTTGGCGAAGCCCATGGTCATGGTGGACTTGGCCAGGTCCGCGTCGAGCGTCACGATGCGCTCGTCCTTCGCGCCCAGCTCGAGCAGCGCTTCTCCGAACGCGGCGCGAGAGGCCTTGGCCGCCATCACTTCTTCACCATGGCCGAGATCTCGGCGACAATCGGCGCGACCCACGCGGGAGCCGGAGTGCCCGCGATCTCCGCGATCGCCCGGAGCGCCTCGTCCGGCTTCGGCGCCTTGCCGTGCCACTCCGGATCGTTCTCCATGAAGGACACGCCCTTCCCCTTGACGGTGTGGGCCACGATGAACGTAGGTCCGCCCTTGGTGGCCTCGGCCTGGTCGAGCGCCTTGTCCACCTGGGCGATGTCGTGGCCGTTGATCTCGAGCACCGCCCAGCCGAACGCCTTGATCTTGTCGGTGAGGGGCTCCAGGTCGAGGATCTTCTTGACGAAGCCGTCGAGCTGGATGCCGTTGTAGTCGAGGATCACGCACAAGTTGTCCAGATGGTGATTCGGCGCCCCGAGCTTCGGCGCGGACATCAGGCTCTCCCAGACCTGTCCCTCCTGGGTCTCGCCGTCGCCGAGCACGCAGTACACCCGCGCGCCCTTGCCGGAGAGCTTGAGCCCGAGCGCCATGCCGACCGACACCGAGATGCCTTGGCCGAGCGAGCCGGTCGCGGCTTCGATGCCGGGCAGGGCCACCCGGTCGGGATGGCCCTGCAGCGGGCTGCCGAGCTTGCGCAGGGTGATGAGCCGGTCCATCGGAAAGAACCCGGCCTTGGCCATGCAGAAGTACTGCGCCGGCACGCAGTGGCCCTTGGAGAGGATGAAGCGGTCGCGATCTTCCCAGCGCGGCCGCTTGGGATCGTAGCGCATGCGGTGGAAGAAGAGGGTGGTGAGGAGATCGATCACCGAGAGCGAGCCGCCGGGGTGCCCGGAGCCCGCGTGGGTGAGCATCCGGATGATCTGCACCCGCCCCTCGCGGGCGATCGATTCGAGCTGGGCCACGTCCGGGTTCGCCATCAGTCGAGTCCCTCCATGAAGCCGGCGATGGCGTCCACGTGGACCGTGGTGACCGCGATCGACGGCGCGTACACGACCTCGTCGGCGCCCCACACCAGCGTGCCCCGCGCGTCCTTCGTGGTGCCGATCACCGCCTCGAGCAGTCGCGTCACGTTGTCGTTGATCCGGACCGTGTTGGCCTTGAGCGGCGCGGCGATCCGACCGTCGCGGATGATAAAGGAATCCCCCACCACCGTACAAGTGAAGTCGCCGGCCCGCAACCCGTTGATCGGGTACGTGTACCAGATGCGGCCGATGTAGAGGCCGTTTCCCACCCGTCCGATCAGGTCGTCGAGCGAGACCGGGTCCGCGCCCTCGATGACCACGTTCGAGGCGGAGGTGCCGGGCGTCGTCTCGAACGACCGCCCGGAGCCGCTGTCGTAGCGGAAGCCGTTGCGGGGCGCGAGCGCGCCCGCCGCGGTCGCCGGATCCACCCCGAGCTTGACGCCAGCCTCCGGATCGTGGAGCAGCCGCTGCGTGTCGTACCAGTGGCTCAGGAGCCCGACCAGCACGCCGTCCTTGATGAGGTCGGTCCGCCCGGTGGGCAGCCCTTCGCAGGTGATCCCGCGCGAGCCGGCGAGACCGGGCATGGCGCCGTGATCGTAGAGCGAGAGCCCGCGCGCGGCGACCGGCCGGCCGAGCCGGCCCAGGAACGGGGTGCTGGAGGCATAGAACGATCCGGCCTGGCAAGAGGGCACGATCAGGTTGTTGCAGAGGTCGGCGACCGGCTGCGGACCGAAGACGACGGTGTAGTCGCCCGAGGGCACGCGTACACCGTCGATCGCGGCCACCGAGTTGGCGGCCGCCTCGGATCCGGCCTCGTCGGTGAAGTGCTCGAGCCGGGTGCAGATGGACCAGCCCGAGCCCTTGGCGTCCCGGGCCTCCACCATCGCGGTGACGAAGGCGGACATGAACGTGGAGTCGTCGCGCTGTGGCTCGGGCATCGCGGTCGAGGCGATCGCGACCTGGGTCTGCAAGATACCCACGTCGCCGCCCAGGATCAGACCGAGCCGCGGCAGATCGGCCTCGGCCGAGACGAGATCCGCGAGACGGGAGGAGGCTCTGAACGCGCCGAGCCCGCCCGAGATGACCTTCCAGCCGGCCTCGACCAGCTCCTCGTCCGCGATCTCCATGAGCCGCGGGTCGTGGTAGCCGACGAGCGAGCGGCGCGCCCCGTTGGGGCGGGGCAGCGAGCGGAACTCGGGATCGTGCACCGCGGCCTGCCGTGCCTTGTCGAGCGCGCGCAGGGCGCCCTCCGGGCTCAGGTCGCTCGGCTCGGATCCAAAGCCCACGAGCGGGCGGCCCTCGGGGCCGTCGAACACCGCCTGCACCCCGAGCCCCGAGATCTCGGTGGACTTGGGCTCCTCGACCCCGTTGCAGGCGATGTGCGAGGTGTAGTTGAGCCGCGTGAGCAGCGCGCGGTTGGAGCTCGCGAAGACTTCGACTTCGCGCACGCCGGGCTCGGCGGAGAGGCGGGCCCGCGCCTCCCCGACCGCGCGCGCGAGGTCCACCGCGGCTAGGCCCCGCCGGTCAGAATGGCCCGGCTGCGCATCGTGGGCCCGCCGTTGCCGAGCTTGCGGGTCTGCATCGGCTGACCCTTGCCGCAGTTGGGAATCGGGTAGAGCCGGAAATCGCGCGCCACCCCGTCGACGTTCATCAGGTAGTCGCGGCTGTCGGCCATGATGCCGCCGTCGCGATAGAGCCGTCCGATCTCGCCACGCTCGATCTCGTAGACCCGGCGGGCGGAGATGCGGAAGTTCTCGCGGCTCTCCGCGATGGACGGGGTTCGGTGGCCGACCAGGTAGTAGCCGTGGTCGACCTCCCGGATCAGGTCCTCCGGCGCGCGGTCGCCGCCCTCGAACACGGTGCTGGACATGCGGACCAGGGGGACCAGCGAGGCGTCGGTGGCCTTCCAGTGCCCGTTCGGGTCGCCCCCGAAGACCGCCGCGGTCTGCCGGCTGTTCATGAAGCCGGTGAAGACGCCGCGGTCGATGTGGACCACCCGGCGGGCCGGGGTGCCCTCGTGGTCGTAGTCGTAGTGGCCGTAGCCGGGCAGGGACGGATCCGAGAAGGCGGTCACCAGCGGCGAGGCGATCTGACGACCGAGCTGGGTGTCGTCGAGGCCGCGCAGGAGCCAGGAGCGCCCCGCGTACGCGGTCTCCATCTTGAGCCCGCGATCGAGCTCCACCGGGTGGCCGACGATCTCGTGGGAGAGCAGCGTGTTGTAGTGCGGGTCGGTGACGACGATCACCTCGCCGGCCGGCGCGGCGAGAGCGGGAGCCTGGCACAGCTCGACGCCGTCGCGGGCGATGGCCAGCGCGAACTCCGGGAAGGGCGGGAACTCGATCAGCGGCTCGGCCACCCCGCGGGTCAGGATTTCCCAGCCGCGCTGGTGACCCAGCACGTCGTAGAGCTCCTGACTGTTGTCTGGCCCGGTGGCCACCACGTAGCACATGCCCTGGGTCAGCGCGAAGGACTGGTCGATCAGCGCGCCCTCGGAGGAGGCGAACAACTCGCGCGCGAGCTGGGTCAGGGTCGAGATGTAGTTGTACGAGACGTGGGCGTCGAACGCGGCCACGCGGCGGGAGACGTCGGTCGTGAAGGCGACCATGTCGTCGAGGGCGACGCCGCGCGGGTCCACCTCGAAGACCGCGTCCACCACCGCCTGCCGCACCGGGATCGGATGCAGGCGCGTGTCGGCGAGCGCGTCGCCGAGCCCGCCGAACTTGCCCTTCACCTGGGCCTTGAGCTCGGCGTTGGCCATCGCGCGCCGGTAGGCCGCGTGCAGGCCCTCGCGCAGGAGCCGCGCCAGGTGCGGGAGATCTGCCGCGCCGAGCCCGCGGCCGAAGTAGCCGGGTGCGATCATCCGATGGCCCGCCAGCACCCGGATGCCGAACGCGAAGGCGTAGTCGTCGCCGGAGGACTTGGGCTGGCCGTTCTCGGCGCCCGCGAACTTGCTCTCGCTCACCTCCACCCGGACGTCGGCGTAGCGCAGGTCCGCGAGGCCGCGCGCCTCGCTGGTGACCAGCTCGCGCGCCATCGGAGCGATACGATCGATCAGCCCGGTCTCGATCCCGTGGGGCACGGCTCGACCCGCCTCAGGCGACCGCGAACGGCTCGACCGACACCAGGTCGCCGGCCGCCACGTCACCGCGCTCCTCCTCAATCACGACGAAGCAGTTCGCGAGCGTCATCGAGGTGAGGATGCCCGAGCCCTGCGGGCCGGTCGTGCGGACCTCCCAGTGGTCGGCGGCGTACGACAGGATGCCGCGCTTGAACTCGCGCCGGCCCGGCTTCTTGCTCATCGGCTCCATCGCGACCGCGTGGAAGCGGGGCGGGAACAGCTCGCGCCGGCCGCCCAGCTTCCACAGAGCGGGCCGCACGAAGAGATGGAAGGTCAGCATCGAGGCCACCGGATTGCCGGGCAGGCCGAAGAAGAGCGCGGAGCCGATGCGCCCTACCGCGAGCGGGCGGCCCGGCTGCATGGCCACCTGCCAGAAGTCGATGCCGCCCGCGTCCTGGAGCACCGCCTTCACCAGATCGTGGTCGCCCACCGAGACCCCGCCCGAGGTGAGCACGACGTCCGCGGTGGCCGCGGCGGCGCGGAGCCTCGCGTGCAGGACGTCGTAGAGATCGGGCACGATGCCGTGATCGGTGGCCAGCCCGCCCGCGGCCTCGACGAGACCGTGCAGCGAGAAGCGGTTGGAGTCGAAGATCTGGCCCGGCTTGCGGGCGTCGCCCGGCTCCGCGACCTCGTCGCCGGTGGACAGGATCGCCACCCGTGGCTTCTGCCGCACGAGCAGCTGCGGGAGTCCGAGCGACGCGGCGACGCCCAGCTCCTGGGGACGCAGCACGGCGCCCGCCGACAGCACGACGGAGCCCACCCGCACGTCCTCGCCTCGATGCCGGACGTTGACGCCGGCCGGGCCGGCCGGGATGCGCACCGAGCGGTCGCCGCGCTCGACCAGCTCCTGCGGGTAGACGGTGTCCGCGCCCGCGGGGATCGGCGCGCCGGTCATGATCCGCAGCGCCTCGCCCGGACCGATGGTGGCGTCGAACACCGCCCCGGCCGCCAGCTCCGCCACCACCGTCAGCTCGCGCACACCGCTCGTCGGGATGTCGGCCGCCCGCACCGCGTAGCCGTCGACCGCGGAGTTGTCGGTGGGCGGCACGTCGACCGTCGCGCGCACATCGTCGGCGAGCACGCGACCGAGGCAGGCGGTGACCGCCATGACCTCGGGCGGCGCCACGCGCGCGACGTGGGCCAGGATGTGCGTCTGCGCGTCGTGGACCGAGATCATGCGCGCATTATACCGTGCGGCCGCCGCGGCGGGCCGCGGCGCCCATGCTAGGATACGCGCCGATGTCGTCGTCATGCCCGAAGTGCGGCTGGCCCCAGGTCGAGGGCGCGCGCTGCCCGCGCTGCGGCGTCGAGGTGGCGCGCTATCGCGCCGACATCGCGGCGGCCGCCACGATCGCGCCGGGAGCCGCGCCCGGGGTCACTCCCAGGGCGGCGGCACCGGCGCTCAGCGCGGAGCCGGTCCCTTCCGCCGCCGCCCGACCGGCCGGGTTCTGGATCCGCGCGCTTGCGGTGCTCATCGACGGCGCGGTGGTCATGACGGCCGATACGGTTCTGAGCCTGTTCCTGTGGACCGTGGCCGACGACCGGCTGCTCGCCGCGACCTCGCGCGCCTTCCGCCTCGTGGCGGGCAGCGGGTACTTCGTGCTGCTGCACTGGCTCGGCGGCCAGACGATCGGCAAGATGGCGGTGAGCGTCCGCGTGGTCTCGCTCGAGGGCGGCCCGCTCTCCTTCGGGCAGGCCGTCCTGCGCTACTTCGGCACCTGGATCTCCGCGTGCCTCCTCGGCCTGGGATATCTGCTGGCGGGGGTCCGCGCCGACAAGCGCGCGCTCCACGACCTCATCGCGTCCACCCGCGTCGAACACGTCACCTGAAGGAGACGCCATGGCGACCGCCCGCTGCCAGATGTGCCGCCTCGAACACACGCGACTCGGGTCCACCCGTCCGGCGGCGTCGCTGCGCGCGGCGCCGGCCCGCCTGGCCCGCGCGGTGCGCTCCGTCCCGCGGAGGCTCGTGGCGCGACGGCCCGGGCGCGGGGAGTGGTCGGTCGCCGAGGTGCTGTGCCATCTAGCCGACGCGGAGATCGCGCTCGCCTTCCGCCTCCGGAAGGTCGCGGCGGAGCCGGGCTCGGTACTGGCCGCGTGGGACCAGGACCGCTGGGCCGAGGGCGGCGGCTATCGCCGCACCCCGCCCGGCGAGGCGCTCGCCACGTTCTCCACACTGCGACGATCCAACCTGTCGTACGTCGGACGTCTCAACGCGGCCCAGAAGCGCCAGCACGGCCGTCATCCGGAATATGGACGCCTCTCGATCCCCCAGATGCTCGCCCATTGGGCCGAGCACGACCTGAACCACCTCGAGCAGATCCGCGACGCCCATCGCCGCCTGCGCGCTCGGTCGTGACCCTGCCGCTGCCCTTGCGGAACCGTCTCGCCGATCTCATTCTCGATGCGCTGCATGACCAAACCGCGCGTCGGGGCCTCGAGTCGCTGGCCGCGGTGTGCGTCGACCCGAGCGCGCTGGGGACCGCCGCCCCGCCCACCGCCTTTCCCGCCGAACTCTTCGAGCACCGGCCCGACGGCTGGCGGATCAAGTCGGGCTTCCGAGAGCACGCCGGCGCCTTCGGCGAGCGCGCGGTCCGCGCGGCGCGGGCACTCGCGGACCGGCCCCTCGCCCCCGCGGACCCGCCGCTCGAGATCGCGCTGGGCGAGGCCGCCACGCTCTTCGAAGCGGGACTCTACTTCGAGGTGCACGAGTTGCTCGAGCCGCACTGGATGCGGGCCGACGGCGTCCGCCGCCAATCGCTCCAGGGGCTGATCCAGGTCGCGGTGGGCTTCCAGCACCTGGCCAATGGAAACGTCGACGGAGCGCGCGCGCTCCTGCACGACGGCGCGGCCAAGCTCGCGGGAAGCCGGCTGGCCGGGCGCGATCTGGACGCCTTCGCGCGCGAGGTGGGGCGCTGCTTCCGCGAGATCGTGACGCTCGGTCCGGAAGCCCCGCGCCGCTTCTCGTGGCCGACGGTGCCCCGCTTCCCCGCGAGCGACTGAGGCGCGCGTGGCATCCGTCCACCTCCTGCCCGACGCGAGTGTGGTCGCCCGCCGGCGAAAGGCCCTGCCGCTCGGACGCCTGCTCGAGGCGTGGCCGGATCTTTACGTCGCGGGCCAGGCGTGGATCGGCGAGGACGCGCGCGGCCTGCTGGAGGATGCCGGGAACCCGGCCGCGGTGGCCCTCTCGGTGGACGCGGCCGCGGTGCCCGTCTACTACGGCCCGCGGCTGCAGGATACGGAGTCGCTCCCGCCGGAGGACTCGCTGCGCGCCCGCGTGCTCTCCGCGCACGGCATCGCGGTGGCCTGGATCACCCACGACCAGTTCGGCGAGCGTACGGTGTACGAGCCGACCGGGCCCGCCGATCCCATCTTCTATCTGCGTCGCCCGGGCGGCACCGCGGCGCACATCTGGCGACTGTTCAGGACCCGAGCCGAAGCGCGAGTGTACATGGCCGAGTACTACGGCCGCGACTCCGAGGGGCGCGAGTGGGCCGAGACGCTGCCCGCGGAGTCGTTCGACGATCTGCTCGCGCGTCACGCGCGACGGAGCTGAGAGAAAGGGGAGAGAGACCGCCATGGATCTGGAACTCCGGGGCAAGACCGCGCTGGTGACCGGCGGCAGCAAGGGCATCGGACGCGCGGTGGCGCGCGCGCTCGCCGCCGAGGGCGCGCGCGTGGCGATCTGCTCGCGCGACGCGGCGACGCTCGGGCAGGCGGCCGACGAGATCGGGCGCGCGACGGGCGGGCGTGTCGAGGCGCTGCCCGGCGACCTGAGCCAGCACGCCGAGGTGAGCCGCGTCGCGGCCGAGGCGGTGTCGCGGCTGGGCCGCCTCGACATCCTCGTCAACAACGCGGGCGCGATCAAGGGCGGCGACTTCCTCACCACGCCGGACGAGGAGTGGATGACCGGCTGGAGCCTCAAGCTGCTCGGCTACATCCGCATGGCGCGCGAGGTGCTGCCGCACATGCAGCGGCAGGGAGGCGGCCGCATCATCAACGTCGTCGGCGCGGCCGCGCGCAATCCCGCGGTGAGCTACATGATGGGCGGCACCGCCAACGCGGCACTGATCAACTTCACCAAGGCGCTGGCCGACCTGGGCGCCCGCTCTCAGGTCCTCGTCACCGGCGTCTCGCCGGGGCCAGTGAAGACCGAGCGCTGGGATAGCTTGATGGCGCAGCAGGCCAAAGCGGCCAATCAGAGCGTCGAGATCTACGTAAAAGAACGTAGTCAGGAATTGCCGCTCGGCCGCATCGCGCTGCCCGAAGAAGTGGCGGACGTCGTCTGCTTTCTCGCTTCCGCGCGCGCGTCGTATCTCACGGGCATCACCATCACGGTCGACGGCGGCATCACTCGAGGCGTGTATCTCTGAGCGGTCACGCGCATTCCTTGCGCACCCAGTAAGGGCATAAACTCGTGAATTGAGGAACATTCTTCCGGAAGATTCGCTTGACACCCGTAGAGTCCCTAAGTAGGGTATCGGCCACGCTGCGGGCGCCGTATGGCGGGGCCCACGAGCGGATAGGTTTCCTACACGCCGCTGGTGAGCCGGGGGGGAGTGTCTACTCGGTCCTAATCACGGCAGGAGGTGGCGCGATGCCTGCAAAGCTTTTCGTCGGCAATCTCTCCTTCCAGGCTACAGAAGAAGACCTCCGCGAGCTCTTTCACCAGGCCGGGACGGTGGAGTCGGTCCGCATCGTGACCGATCAGTTCACGGGCAGGCCCCGGGGATTCGGCTTCGTCGAGATGGCCACCAAGGAGGAGGCGGCCAAGGCCATCGAGGTATTGAATGGCCGCCTTTTCCGCGATCGAAACCTCGTCGTGGACGAGGCGCGGCCCCAGCCTCAGCGGGGCGGCGGCGGTGGTGGTGGCGGCCCTCGGGGCGGCGGCGGCTCACGGCCTGGTGGGGGAGGCGGCGGAGGCGGCTGGCGGCGATAGCTAGAACTCTTGCCCCGGGAAGGGAGACTTTCCCGGGGCTTTTCTCGGTGGT
>DATMMH010000300.1:0-10395 GCA_035569855.1 Candidatus Dormiibacterota bacterium | reverse complement strand
CGTCACCTCGAGGAGGCAGCCGAACTCGCGCGCGAAGTCCACCGAGACGCGGGCGTGCACGGCTCCCTGCTTGTCGAAGAATCGCTGCGTCCCGCGCGCGCCGAACACGCCCTCGTGCCAGATGTTCGGATGGATGTAGAGCCCGTGGCGGCCGTCGAAGCGAAAGCACACGAAGCGCTCCGGCGTCACGTCGTCGCCGGGCCGCGCCAGCGGCACGTAGAACGGCCGCGGGTCCAGCGGGAAGAAGAGCTGCCCGCCGTCGGGGTGGTAGTTCGCGTGCCAGAGCAGCATCCGGCGCGGCGGCTCCGCGTGCCCGGTCCGCGCGCGCTCCGGCGGCACCGCGTAGGCCAGGACGTAGTGCCCGCCGACCGCCTCGTTACGCCCATACAGGATGTCGCCCTGCCACTCGCTGACGAACACACCCTCGGTGGTCCCGCCCTGATCCCCCGTGTCCGCGTCGACCGGGCGGGAGCCTTGCGCGGGCCACCGGACGATCTCGATCGTGCGCTCGCGCGGATCGGAGACGAGATGCCCGTAGTGCCGCAGGCTCTCATCGGTGGCGTCCACCACCGGGATCGGCGCCAGCGCGAGCCCGGGCGGCAGCCTCGGGTCGAGGTAGTCGACCGGGATATGCAAGTGGGCTCTCCTGTCCGGATGTGCAGGGCAGAGTCGGGCGCGCCCACCGTAGAACATGCGCCCGCGCGACGTCAACGCCTTCCTGGCCGCGCCGCCAGGTTGCCCCCACCCGCCCCCGGCGGTAGCATCCTTGAGCGGATGCCCTTCGCCTACTTCCAGCGGCTCACGCGGCGGCAGCAGGCGATCTATCTCGACAGCGACGGCATCGTCACGATGCCGCTTCCGCAGGCGCCCCGGCTGCAGCCGCTGGTCACCGCGCTGGCCCGTGCCCTCGAGAGCGGCGAGCGCGCCCACACCGAATCCGCCGCGCAGCGCCTGGTGCTGGGGCTGGCGCGCGCGCTGGGCGCCCCGCCGGTGCGGGTCAAGGTGCTGGCCGCGCGGCCCCACGCGCGCTGGGGCGAGCTGCACGGCCTCTACGAGACGACGCGCGGTGGCGCCGCGGAGCCCCTGATCACCCTCTGGATGCGCACCGCGCGGCAGAAGCGCGTGGTGGCGTTCCGCACCTTCCTCCGCACCCTGCTCCACGAGGTGGGGCACCACGTGGACTATACTCTGCTGCGGCTGGGCGACTCCTTCCACACCCAGGGGTTCTACGCGCGGGAGTCGCACCTGTTCCACCAACTGGTCACCGACGGGGGGATCCTCATGGCGAGTCTCGAAGAGCAGATGGCGCGCATGGATCGCACGGCCGACGATTTCGTCGCCGCCATCAAGGGCGTACCGGACGCCGCGCTCAGCAAGCGGCCCGACGACAAGAACTGGTCGCCCAAGGAAGTCATCTGCCACATGCGCGACACCGAGGAATCCTTCATGATGCGCTTCCTCGCCATCATGGAGATGGACGAGCCCCGGTTCCTCCCCGTCGAGCCCGACCGCTGGGCGACGGAGCGTCAATACCAGCGCAACGACGCGGGCGAGGCGCTGCAGGCCTTCCGCGTGCGCCGCGAGGAGTCGCTCCGGTTCCTGCGCGGGCTGCGGGCCGAGCACTGGGACCGCGGCGGCCTGCACGCCACCCGTGGCCGCATGACGCTGACAGAGTTCGTCGGGCTCATGGCCTGGCACGACGACAACCACCTCGACCAGCTCAAGCGCGCCCTGCAGGGCAAGCCCTAGCCCGGGCCGAGCCCAGGCCCAGAAGGATCTCCACCATGCTCAAGCAGCACTCGCCCGACTATCGCGGCTTCCGCACACCCGGCGTCCGCCTCAAGGAGGAGATGCTCCCGCACCTGCACCAGCTGGCCGCGGGCCGCTCGCGCCGCTACCTCCACGCGCTGCACGCCTTCGACAAGGCGCAGGCGGTGATGCTGGTGGAGGAAGGCCTGCTGCGCCCGGAGCACGGCCGCGCCATCCTGGCCGCCCTGCGCCAGATGGAGAAGGACGGCGCGGTGGAGACGCGCAGCCGCGAGGGCGGCGGGCTCCACTCGGGCGAGCAGTACCTGATCCGCCGGCTCGGGGAAGACATCGGCGGGCGCCTGCACCTCGGGCGCAGCTCGGGCGATCTCTCTTCGGTCGGCATGAACACCGCCCAGCGCGAGGGCGTGCTGCGCATCCTGGAAGGCGTGAACCGGCTGCGCCGGCTGCTGCTCGACCTGGCCCGCCAGCACACCGATACGATCCTGCCCGGCTACAGCTTCGGCCAGCACGCGCAGCCGATGACGCTGGCCCACCTCTTCATCTCCTGGGCCGCGAACCTGGCGCGCGACTTCGACCGGCACCACGGCGTCTACCGGCGCGTGAACACGAGCCCGGCGGGCGCGGCCATCATGGTCGGCTCGGACTTCGGGTTGAACCGACAGCGGACCGCGGAGCTGCTCGGCTTCGACGCGGTCCACGAGAACTGCGCGGACGCCATCCTGGAGCTGAACGCCGACGACAGCCTGGACGTACCGATGGCGGTGGCTCTCCTCTACCACACCATGGCCAAGTGGGCCGACGACCTCATCCTCTGGAGCACCAGCGAGTTCGGCTTCGTGGGCATCCCCGACCGCTTCTGCAACACCTCGTCCATCATGATGCAGAAGAAGAACGTGATCGGCCCCGCCGAGGTGAAGGGCGCCTCCGCGGAGGCGATCGGCTGCGTGGTCACCACCTACCACGCGCTCAAGGGGCCGACCGGGCTGCCCATCACCGAGCGTTCCTACGCCCTCGAGCAGCTCTGGCGCGTCATGGACAACTGCGTGCGCGACCTCGACTGGTTCTGCGAGCTGCTGCCCGCGCTCGAGATCCACCGCGAGCACATGCGGGAGCAGGCCTGGCGCCACTGGGCGACCGGCACCGACCTGGCCGGCGCGCTGGTGCGTCTGCGCGACCTGCCGTGGCGCACGTCGCACCAGATCGTGGGCATCCTGGTCCGGCTCTGCGAGGAGCGGGGGCTCGGGCCCGACGCGGTGACGCCCGCGCTGCTCGACGAGGCGGCCATGCTCTACCACGACCAAAAGGCCGGGCTCGACGCCGCGCAGATCCGCGAGGCCCTCGATCCGGGCCGCTTCATCGCCGCGCGCACCATCCGGGGCGGGCCGGCGCCGGCGGAGTCGCTCCGCCAGGCGGACCTGCTCGGCCGCGGGCTCGCCGCCGACGAGGCCACCGTGGACGACATCAAGCGGCGGGTGGCGGAGTCGGCGCGCAAGCTCGAGAGCGCCATCGACGGCATCCTCGGAGGCGGCCGGTGACGCATCCGATGCCCCGCGGCCGCGCGCTGCTCGCGCTGCTCGGGTTACTCGGGCTGCTGCTCGCCGTTGCCGCGCTGCCGCAACCGGCCGCGGCGCAGGAGACCCCGGTACGCGGCGGCACCGTGGTGCAGGCCATCAGCGCCGACCCGCCCACGCTGAACCCGGGCACCACCACTGACACCCAGGCCTGGTCGGTGATGGGCAAGATCTTCAACGGGCTCACCTACCTCGATCTCGACTACCGCAATTATCCCGACCTCGCGGAGTCGTGGGAGATCTCGAAGGACGGGCTCACCTACACCTTCAAGCTCCGCCCGAACGTGCGGTGGCACGACGGCAAACCCTTCACCTCGGCCGACGTGAAGTTCTCCTACCTCGAGATCTTGCCCAAGTACCACCCCACCGGCCGCACCGCCTTCGCGATCGTCGCCTCCATCGACACGCCGGATCCGCACACGGTGGTCATCCACCTCAAGAAGCCCTTCGCGCCGTTCCTGTTCATGACCAACCTCAACAACGCGCCGATCCTGCCGAAGCACCTGCTGGAGGGCAAGGACATCGCCACCGCCGAATTCAACGGCAAGCCGATCGGCACCGGGCCGTTCCGGCTGGTCGAAGCCGTCAAGGGCAGCCACTACGTGCTGGAGCGCAACCCGGATTATTTCAAGCCCGGCCGCCCCTATCTCGATCGCGTGGTGTTGCGCGTGATGCCGAACCCGCCCTCGCGCGTGCTCGCCTTCGAGAAGGGCGAGGTGGACGTGCTCTACTCCTTCTTCCTGCCCCGCGAGCAGGCCGCGCGCATCAAGGGCATGCCCGGCGTGGTGGTGAAGGACTACATGCTCTTCCCCGAGGTCATCACGCTCTTCTTCAACCAGAAGGACAGCAAGCCGCTCGCCGATCTGCGGGTGCGGCAGGCCATCGCGCACGCGATCGACAAGTCCTTCATCGCCGAGAAGGGCTACTTCGGCCTGAGCCGCCCGGCGATCAGCCCGATCCCGTCGAACCTGGCGTGGGCCCACAATCCCAAGGTGACGGTCTACCCCTACGACCCCGCGCGCGCCCAGGCGCTGCTCGACGAGGCCGGCTACAAGGGCCCGGAGCGCATGACCCTGCGGCTGGTCTACGATCCGGCCAACTCGGCGGTCAACAAGGCGGCCGAGATCGTGGCGCTCCAGCTCCGCGCGGTCGGCATCAATGCCCGGCAGGTGACGATGGAGCGGTCGGTGATGATCGAGAAGGTCTTCAAGCAGTACGATTTCGATCTCTACATTCACAACTACACCACCTACGGCGAGCCCGCGGTCGGGGTGACGCGCGTCTACGACTGCGAGAACATCGTGCCCGCGCCCTTCACGAACGTGGAGCGCTACTGCAACCGCAAGGTCAACGAGCTGTTCGACCAGGCCGCGGTCGCCGCCAGCCGCGCGGACCGGGCGAAGTACTACTACGCCGCCCAGGAGATCATCGCGCGCGAGCTGCCCACCATCCCGATCCTGGAGTACGGCGACACCAACGTGGCCCGCCCGCGCGTGCGCAACATCTTCCTGAGCCGCTCCTCCCACGAGCGCTGGGACGAGGTCTGGGTGACCGATGGCAAGTAGCCCGCGGCGCGCGCCCACCCCGCGCGGCTGAGCGGGCCGCGCCGTGCTCGGCTACCTCGCGCGGCGCCTGCTCGCCCTGTTTCCCCTGGTGCTGGGCGTGGTGCTGCTGGGCTTCGCCATCGTCCAGCTCGCCCCGGGCGATCCGGTGCAGGTGCTGGTCGGCGACTATCCCGCGCCACCCGAGTACGTGAAGCAGGTGCGCGAGCGCTTCGGCCTCGACGCCCCGCGCTGGGTCCAGCTCGGCCGCTACGTGGGTGAGGTCGCGCGGGGCAACCTCGGCTACTCGTTCTTCTACAACCAGCCGGTACGGGACGTGCTGGCGAGCCGCATCGGCGCGACTCTGCTGCTGATGTCCTCCGCGCTGGTCCTGGCCGCGGTGGGCGGCGTGCTGCTCGGCGTGGCCGGTGGGCGGCGGCCGGGCTCGTGGGTCGATCACGTGCTGATGCTGCTGGGCCTGGTCGGCTACTCGCTACCCGTCTTCTGGCTCGGCCAGCTCCTGCTCATCGCCTTCTCGATCAAGCTCGACCTCCTGCCCACGCAGGGCATGCGGTCGATCGCGTTCAACCTGACCCCGGTCGAGCGCATGCTCGATGTGGTGCGCCACCTCGCCCTGCCCGCCCTCACGCTGGCCACGCGGTACGTCGCGCTCAACGTGCGCCTCACCCGGACGAGCCTGGTCGAGGTGTCGGCCATGGACTACCTGACCACCGCGCGCGCCAAGGGCCTGGCCGAGCGCATCGTCATCTACAAGCACGCGCTCCGCAACGCGCTGATCCCGGTGGTGACCGTGATGGGCGTCAACGTCGGCCACCTTGTGGCCGGCGCGGTGCTGACCGAGACCGTCTTCGCCTGGCCCGGGCTCGGCCGCCTGATCTTCGAGGCCATCCTGCACCGCGACTACCCGGTGATGCTGGGCGGGCTCCTCCTCACCTCCGTCTTCGTGGTCGTGGGCAACCTGCTCGCCGATCTGGCGTGCGCCCTGATCGACCCGCGCATCCGCCTCGAGGGCCGCGCGTGAGCGCGGTCGGCCGCCGCGACGTGCTCCGCCGCCTGCGCCGGCGCCCGCTCGGCGCGCTCGGGCTGGTCGGCGCGCTGGGCTTCGTGCTGGTGGCGGTGGTGGGCCCGTGGGTCTCCCCCTACGACCCGCTCGCCCTCCGGCCCGACACGCTGCGCCCGCCGGGCGCGCCGTACTGGTTCGGCACCGACGACGTGGGGCGCGACATCCTGAGCGGCGTGCTCTACGGCGCGCGCGTGTCGCTGATGGTAGGGCTGCTCAGCGCGCTCGGCGCGGTGCTGATCGGGGTGGCGGTCGGCGTGGTGGCCGGCTACTGCCGCGGCCGCGTGGACGAGATCCTGATGCGCATGACCGAGTGGGTGCTGGTCGTCCCGCAGTTCCTGATCGTGCTGGTCGTCGCCGCCATCTTCGGCGCCGACCTGCGCCTGGTGGTGGCGGTGCTCGCCGCGGTCTCCTGGCCCACCACCGCGCGGCTCACCCGCGCCCAGTTCCTCGCGCTCAACGAGCGCGAGTTCGTCACCGCCGCGCGCGGCCTGGGCGCCTCGGATCCGCGCATCGCGCTCCGGCAGATCCTGCCGAACGCCCTCGCGCCCATCGTGGTGACCGCGTCGCTGCAGATCCCCGCCGCCATCCTGGCCGAGGCGAGCCTGCGCTTCCTCGGGCTGTCGGATCCCAACAGCCTCTCCTGGGGCAGCATGCTCAATCAGGCGCAGAACTTCCTGCAGCAGTCCTGGTGGATGGCCTTCTTCCCCGGCACCGCGATCTTCGCGACGGTGCTCTCGTTCAACCTGGCCGGCGAAGCCCTGAACGAGGTGCTCGACCCGCGCCGCTGAACCGAGCTCCGGGTGGGGCTCGCTACCACACGAACGGGATCACCCGGTAGCGGACCCGCTCGATATAGTCGCGGTAGCCCTCGAGCTCCTCGCGGAGGAATCGCTCCTCGATCACGATGCGCCGCACGAGGATGGCCACGGGCACCAGGGCCACGAGCGCGCCCGCCCAGGACCCGAGCCAGAGCGGCAGGCCCATGAACAGGAGAATCGCCCCCGCGTACATCGGGTGCCGCACGACCGCATAGAGCCCCGTGTCCACCACCTGCTGACCGCGCTCGGTCTGGTGCCGCACCACGAGGGCCGCGTAGTGGTTGGTCCGCAGCGCCAGCGCGGTCAGGAGCCAGCCCACGAGGAACAGCCCGAGCCCGGTCGCCGAGATCAACGGATCGGGCAGCCGGAAGAGATGGAGATCGAACACGTCGAACGGCACGAAGGCGACCGATACGAAGTACGAGGCGAGCAGGGCCACCACCACCACGCGGTCGGCGTGGGGCTGGCCCGGCTGCAGCGGCAGCTTGAACCGCTCGGCGACCAGCCCCTGGTTGCCGGGGAAGACCAGCGCGATCGACACGACCGAGGCCACGGCCACCGCGCCGACCAGCACCCATCCGCGCCACCAGGACAGCGTGGCCGCCGGCCCGAACAGCAGGACGAAGTAGAGGGCGGGTGGAAGCACGATCGAGACGATCACCTGCCAGACGACGCGCGCCGATCGTTGGCTCATGGCCGATCTCCGTTTCCTGCTAGAATGCCCGCCGCGGTCGGTCCGAGGGAGTACCGGCACGTGAACCCACACCCGACAGGAGACACGTGATGGCCAAGCTCAGGACCCGTAAATGGCTGCTCTCCGCAACCGGCTCCCTCGCCCTGCTGCTCGTCGCCGGCCTCTACGCCCTGGCGCAGGCGCCCGACGAGGCCAAGCGCGACCGGAAGGTGGCGGTTCCCGGCGGAACCTACCACGTGCTGCCCGCCACGCTCGAGACCACCCAGTGGGGCTGGCTCGACCCGGCCGAGCCACCCAAGCTCGTGGTCAACTCCGGCGACACCGTCGCGGTCGAGACCATGATGCACGCCCACAACAAGATCCAGCCGGGCACCACCATGGACGAGATCGTGGCGCTCCGGAAGGCCAACCCCGGCGGCGGGCCTCACTCGATCACCGGACCCATCTACGTCACCGGCGCCGAGCCGGGCGACGTGCTCGAGATCAAGATCGTCAAGATCACCCCCAAGGCCTTCGCCACCAACTTCAACCTGCCCGGCACCGAGTTCCCCACCATCGGCGCGCTCGCTCCCGAGATGCCGAACGGCTTCGTGAAGTATTTCTACCTCGACCTCGACAAAAAGCAGACGGAATTCAAGCCCGGCATCGCCATCGAGCTGCAGCCCTTCCCGGGCACGCTCGCGGTCGGGATCGACCCCAAGGACCCTTCCCCGCGCAAGGGCGGCTCCACCGACCCGATGGCCCCGGTCTCCACCCTCCGGCCCTGGAAGAACGGCTCGAACATGGACATCAACGAGCTGCAGGCGGGCTCGAGCATCTTCTTCCCGGTGTTCCTCAAGGGCGCGCTGGTCTGGACCGGCGACTCCCACTGCCGGCAGGGCAACGGCGAGGTCAACCTGACCGCGCTGGAGTGCTCCTACCGGGAGATCGTCATGCAGCTCATCGTGCGCAAGGACATGAAGGTCGAGTGGCCGCGCATCGAGACGCCCACCCACTGGGTGATGACCGGCTTCGACGAGGACCTGAACAAGGCCATGGTCATCGCGGTGCGCGAGACGGTGGACTTCCTCGCCGCCCAGAAGATGGTGCCGCTCAGCCGCTACGAGGCCTACTCGCTCACCTCCATGGTGGGCGATTGCCGGGTGAGCCAGGTGGTGGACGTCCGCAAGGGCGTGCACTGCATGGTGCCCAAGAGCATCTTCACCAAGAAGTCGTAGTGCGCCGGGGCGCGCGGCTCGGCGCCCTCGTCTGGCTGGCCGCCTGGCTGGTCGCCGCCCCCGCCCGGGGCGGCGGCCCCCTGCCGGTCGTCACCACCTCCACCGATCTGAAGGCCCTCGTCGAGGCGGTGGGCGGCGCCCGCGTGCGCGTCAGTAGCCTGGCGCCGGCACTGCACGACCCCCACAGCGTGGAGGTCAAGCCGGGCCAGCTCGCGGAGCTTCGGGACGCCGCGCTGCTCGTGCGCATCGGGCTCGACCACGAGCCGTGGCTCGCGGGGCCCCTGCGCGTGGTGGGCGAGCCGCGCCTGCTCCCCGGGGGCGCCGCCGACCTCGACTGCTCGCGCGGCATCGCGCTGCTACAGGCCGAGACGCCGCGCGTCCGCTCCGAGCGCGGCGTGCACGTGCACGGCTTCGGCAACCCCCACTACTGGCTCGACCCGGAGAACGCGCGCCCGATGACGCTGGCCATCCAGGGCGCGCTCGCGCGCCTGTCGCCCGGAGACGCCGCCCTGTTCGAGGCCAACCGCGCCCGCTTCCGGCAAGGCCTCGACACGGCGCTGCCGCGCTGGCGGCAGGCGCTGGCGCCCTACCGCGGCACCCGCGTGGTGGTGGCGCACGAGAGCTGGCCCTACTTCGCGGCGCGGTTCGACCTGCAGGTGGTCGCCGCGCTCGAGCCCACCCCGGGCGTGCCGCCGTCCGCCGCCTACCTGGCCGCGCTCACCGGCCGCATGAAGGAGGCGCACGTGCGCCTGATCATCGCGGAGCCCTCCACCAGCAGCTCGCTCGTGGCGCAGGTCGCGGCCCGCAGCGGGGCCCAGCCGGTGATCCTGATCCCCTCGGTCGGGGGCGACCCGGAAGCCCGCGACTATCTCGCCCTGTTCGACGTGGACGTCAAGCGCCTCGCCGCCGCGCTCGCCGCCGCGCCGGTCACCCGCTGATGCTCGAGTTCCTCTGGCTGCCGCTACTGGCCTGCCTGATCCTCACCGCCATCCACGTCTACCTGGGCCTGCACGTGCTGGCGCGCGGGGTCATCTTCGTCGACCTGGCCCTGGCCCAGGTGGCCGCGCTCGGCATCAGCGTGGCCTTCCTGGCCGGGCATCCCATCCAGAGCGACGCGGCCTACTGGTACGCGCTGGCCTTCACGGTGGCCGGCGCCGCGCTCTTCGCGGCCAGCCGCGCGCACCGCGCGCCGCTGCCGCAGGAGGCGGTGATCGGCATCGTCTACGCGGTCTCCGCTGCCGCCGCGGTGCTGGTGGTGGACCGCGCCCCGCAGGGCGGCGAGCACATCAAGACCCTGCTGGTGGGCAGCATCCTCACCGTGAGCGGCCGCGAGGTGGCGGAGCTCGCGCTGCTCTACGGGGTGATCGGCGCGCTCCACGTCGCGCTCCGCCGCCCGCTCCTCGAGATCTCGCTCGACCCCGACGCCGCGCGCGCCCGGGGCCTCCGCCTGCGCGCGTGGGATCTCCTCTTCTACGTCACGTTCGGCATCGTGGTCACCAGCTCGGTCCGCCTGGCCGGCGTGCTGCTCGTCTTCTCGTACCTGATCGTGCCCGCGTCGGTGGCGGCGCTCCTCGCCGGCTCGGTGCGGGGGCGCCTGCTGATCGGCTGGGGCGTGGGCGCGCTGGTGAGCGCGGCCGGCCTCTGGGCCTCGTTCGCGTGGGATCTGCCGACCGGCGCCGCGGTGGTCACCTCGTTCGGCG
>DATMMH010000299.1:0-15128 GCA_035569855.1 Candidatus Dormiibacterota bacterium | reverse complement strand
GGGCGGGGCCAAGACGGTGCCGGTCGACTTCCGGTTGATCTGCTCCACTAACCGCGAGCCGGACGTGGCCTTGCGCGAGGGCCGCCTGCGCCAGGATCTCTACTTCCGGATCAACACGGTCACGGTGGCCCTGCCCTCCCTGCGCGAGCGGTCGGGAGACATCCCGCTACTCGCCAAGTCGTTCCTCGAGCGGTTCCGGGCCAAGCACGGGCGCGAGATCGAGAGCATCGATCCGGAAGCGTATCGCCGGCTGCTCTCGTACGGATGGCCGGGGAACATCCGGGAGCTCGAGCATGCCATCGAGCGGGCGGTGCTCGTCGCCCGCGGCCGCGAGATCGGGCTGAGCGATCTGCCCGAGCCGCTCCAGGCCGATCCGTCTCCTAACGGCTCGGCTCCGCCTCCGGGCTCGCTCGAGGAGATCGAACGGGTCTCCATCGTGCGCGCGCTCGAGTCCACCGGGTGGAACAAGCAGGCGGCCGCCCAGGTCCTGGGACTCCGTCGTCCCACGCTGTACTCCAAGATGCGCCGGCACGGTATCCCCCAGCGCCGGACCTGACGTCGCCGCGCAGACATCTGTCCGGCGTCCCCGTCAATCGGTTGCCGCGTCGTATAAGCACAGATCACCCAACTGCCTGGAAAGATTAGCCTAGCTCTTCTGGCAGCACTCTTGCCCGTATGTCCGGCCTGGAGGTGCACCATGCCCCGCGTACTGCTGGTTGACGACGACCCCGCCTGGCGGAATCTCTACCGGATGGCTCTGGAGAAGCAATTCGATCTGTTCGAGGCGACCGACGGCCATCAGGCCCTGTCCGTCCTGGGCGCCGTGCGACCCGACGTCATCGTGCTCGACATCCGGATGCCCCGAATGGACGGCATGGATTTCCTCAAGCGGTTGAGCCGTCTGAGTCCGCGGCCAAAGGTCATCGTCTGTTCGGGTACATTTACCGAGGCGGAGCGGCCCCAGGTCCCGGGGGTGTTCGTGGCCGCGAAGACCCCGGACCTGAAGGAGTTGTGGGCCGCACTCCGGATCGCAGTGCCAGGGACCGCCGAGGTGGCGGCTCCTGTAAAGCAACCGGTCGCCGCCGAGGACGGCGTCTGGCGCGACTAGGCTGATCCCGTCTCGGCTATCGGCATTCCCACCTAGCTGAATTCCTGCCTAGCCGAAAGGCAATTCTGTAGGCCCTGCCTAATCTGTAGTCACGGCCCCGAGGCCGCCCGGCGGTGCCGTTTCGTAATCTCTTGATTTGTGAAGCCTCCCCGCTCGTCTGCCGCGCGGCATGGTGAGTGCAACCCAGCCGCCGGGAGGCCTACATGAAAAAGATCGAAGCCATCATCAAGCCGTTCAAGCTCGATGACGTCAAGGAGGCCCTGACCGGGATCGGGGTCATCGGGATGACGGTGTCGGAGGTGAGGGGGTTCGGCCGCCAGAAGGGCCACACCGAGTTGTACCGAGGTGGAGAGTACACGGTGGACTTCCTCCCGAAGATCAAAGTCGAGGTGGTGGTGCCCGACAACCTCGTGGACAAGGTGGCTGGAGTGCTGGCGGGCGCGGCGAAGACCGGCAACATCGGCGACGGGAAGATCTTCATCGTGCCGGTGGACACCGCGGTACGGATCCGCACCGGCGAGCGGGACGAGAGCGCACTGTGAGCAACGGAGGAGGATACGCGGTGAAGGGAGCGATCCACGCGAGTCTGATCCTGTTGGGCGGGCTCGGGCTGGCGCTGGCCCTGTTCGGGCAGTCGTCGGCGCAGACGCCCCCCGTACCCATCACGCCCGCAGCGCCCGCTCCGGCGGCCGCCACGCCGGCGCCGGCGCCGCCGAAGATCGACAGCGGAGACACCGCGTGGGTGCTGATGTCCTCGGCTCTCGTGCTGTTGATGACCGCGCCCGGCCTGGCCCTCTTCTACGGCGGCATGGTCAGACAGAAGAACGCGCTCGCCACACTGATGCAGAGCTTCATCATCCTCGCGTTGATCTCGGTGCAGTGGGTGCTCTGGGGTTACAGCTTGGCCTTCGGACCCGACCACGGCGGTGTCATCGGCGGGCTCGATTGGGTCGGCCTCAAAGGGGTGACCGCGGCTCCCAACGCGGACTATGCGGCGACCATTCCGCACACCGCCTTCATGCTCTTCCAGATGATGTTCGCGGTGATCACGCCCGCGCTGATCACGGGGGCCTTCGCCGAGCGCAAGAAGTTTTCCACCTTCCTGGTGTTCATCCTGGTGTGGGCGACCGTGGTCTACGATCCGCTCGCCCACTGGGTGTGGGGGGTCGGGGGCTGGCTTCGCGCGTGGGGCGCGCTCGATTTCGCGGGCGGCACCGTCGTGCACATCTCGTCGGGAATCTCGGCCCTCGCGGCGGCGCTCGTCATCGGGCGGCGCAAAGGCTACGGTCACCAGCCGATGCCGCCCCACAACCTGCCCCTCACCGTCATGGGGGCGAGCCTGCTCTGGTTCGGCTGGTTCGGCTTCAACGCGGGCAGCGCCCTGGCCGCCAACGGGCTGGCCGCCCATGCCTTCATGACCACCAACACCGCCACCGCGGCGGCCGCGCTGGGCTGGATGTTCACCGAGTGGTCGTCGCGCGGCAAGCCGACGGTGCTCGGGGCGGCCTCCGGCGCGGTGGCGGGCCTGGTGGCCATCACTCCCGCCGCCGGCTTCGTGACCCCGATGGCCGCCATCCTGATCGGAGCCGTCGCGGGGGTGATCTGCTACACCGCTTGCAACCTGAAGTCGCGGCTCGGCTACGACGACTCGCTCGACGTGGTGGGCGTGCACGGCGTCGGGGGCACCTGGGGGGCACTGGCCACCGGCGTCTTCGCCACCAAGCTGGTCAACGAGGGAGGCGGGGACGGGCTGCTGTACGGCAACCCCAAGCAGCTCTGGATCCAGTTCGTCGCGGTGCTCGTGACGTGGGTGCTGGGCTTCGTGATGACCACGGTGATCCTGAAGGTCCTCGACGCCATCATGGGGTTGCGGGTGAGCGACGAGGACGAGATGGCGGGGCTCGATCTCTCCCAGCACTCGGAGACCGCCTACGTGCTCGGTGGCTCGTCCTACGGTGAGTACTCGGTGGGAGCCGGCACCAGCTCTTACGCGGGAGCGGTGAAATCCGGCCACTAGACCCGGAGCCCGCTTGACGTGGCCCGTCGCAAACCCTTAATGTTGGGGCCCGCCGGGGGGTCCCGCCCCGGGGCACCGAAGATCCCACGATCAGATCAGCCGACAAGGAGGTAGACGCATGACCCCGAAAGACGTGTTGAAGATGGCCAAGGAGAAGGGCGCCAAGATCGTGGATCTGCGCTTCATCGATCTGCCCGGTCTCTGGCAGCACTTCTCGATCCCGGTCTCCGAGCTGAAGGAAGACATCTTCGAGGAGGGGCTCGGCTTCGACGGCTCCTCGATCCGCGGCTTCCAGTCCATCGACGAGTCGGACATGCTGCTGATTCCCGACGCCTCGACCGCCCAGATGGACCCGTACACCGCGGTGCCGACCGTCGTGCTCATCTGCAACGTCAAGGACCCGATCACCGGCAAGGCCTACAGCCGCGATCCGCGCTACGTCGCGCAGAAGGCGGAGGCGTACGTCAAGAAGACGGGGCTCGCCGATACCATCTTCATCGGCCCCGAGCTCGAGTTCTTCTTCTTCGACTCGATCCGCTTCGACCAGAGCTACAACTACGGCTTCTACTTCATCGATTCCGAGGCGGGCGCCTGGAACACGGGCCTCGAGGGTACCGCGGACCGGCCCAACCTCGGCTACAAGCCGCGCTACAAGCAGGGCTACTTCCCGGTCCCGCCGATGGACAAGTTCCAGGACATCCGGTCGGACATGGTGCTGGCGCTGGAGTCGGTCGGGATCCGGGTCGAGGTGCACCACCACGAGGTGGCGACCGGCGGCCAGACCGAGATCGACATGCGCTTCGACACTCTGACGAAGATGGCGGACCGCGTGTGCTGGTACAAGTACTGCGCGAAGAACACCGCCAAGAAGTGGGGCAAGACCGCGACGTTCATGCCCAAGCCGCTGTTCCAGGACAACGGCTCCGGCATGCACACCCACCAGTCGCTGTGGAAGAACGGCAAGAACCTCTTCTACGAGCGGGGCGGCTACGCGGACATCTCGAAGATGTGTCTCTACTACATCGGCGGCATCCTCAAGCACGCCCCGGCGCTGCTCGCCTTCATCGCGCCGTCGACCAACAGCTACAAGCGGCTGGTGCCGGGCTACGAGGCGCCGATCAACCTGGTGTACAGCCAGCGCAACCGCTCGGCGGCCATCCGCATCCCGATGTACAGCAAGGCCGAGGGGGCCAAGCGGATCGAGTTCCGCACCCCGGATCCGACCTGCAACCCGTACCTCTCCTTCGCGGCCTGCGTGATGGCGGGGCTCGACGGTATCGCCAACAAGATCGACCCCGGCAAGCCGGTGGACAAGGATCTCTACGAGCTGCCTCCCGCCGAGCAGAAGAAGATCAAGCAGCTGCCCGGCGCGCTCGACATCGTGCTGGACAACCTCGAGAAGGATCACGACTTCCTCCTCAAGGGTGACGTGTTCACGCCGGACCTGATCGAAACCTGGATCGAGTACAAGCGGAAGAACGAAGTGGACCCGGTCCGTCTGCGGCCGCATCCGTACGAGTTCGCCCTCTACTACGACATCTAGACCGTTTCGGTAGACGGAGCGCTGGTGCACGCGGCCTCCCGACTCGCTTCCGCACGGGAGCGGGCGGGAGGCCGCCGTTGCTTACGGCGTGGGCGGCGCGTGGCGAGGTGACTGTCGAGGCGGCAGTCCGGGCGAAGAGGGCTTCGTCAACTCCCTAGTTTTGTTGGCCGGGTGACTGGCACCGGGCTTGCTGCTCTCCGAGGCCATGAAACCACACTGGCGAGTGCTCATCATCGACGATCACGCGCCGTCCCGGGCCGCGGTGGCCGAAGCGGTCACCGCTCAGGGCGGGCAGGTGGTAGGAAACGGAAGCCGGGCCGAAGACGTCTTGCGGCTCGTGGACAAGCATCGCCCCGACGTGGCGGTGCTGGCGGTGGGCTTACCCGACGGGGACGGCGTGCAGGCCGCCCGTGAAGTCATGACCGTCTCACCGTGCCCGGTGGTCATGCTGACCAGCCACACCGACGCGCCGGTGGTGGCGCGCGCGGTGGACGCGGGCGTGCTGGGCTTCCTCGCGAAGCCGGTGCGCGCGGAGGAGCTGGGGCCGACCCTCGACGTGGCGGTCCATCGCTTCCGCGAGATCGAGGCGGTGCGGAAAGAGAACGAGACGCTGAAGCGCAAGCTGGAGTCGCGCAAGCTGGTGGAGCGGGCCAAGGGCATCCTGATGATGCGCCTGGGTCTCAGCGAGCCGGAGGCGTTCCGGCGCATCCAGAAGACGGCCATGGATACCCGCAGGCCCATGGCGGAGGTGGCGCAGGCGCTGCTGCTGACCGAAGAGATGGGACACGCGCGGCCGGCCAAGCTCTAGGCCGCTGCCGATTTCACGGGCACCCCGATTGGACTGCCTACCGAGTAGGCAGTCCTTTTGGTTTCTAGAGGACGCTTCTCGATACAACCAGTTGAAACAATTGATTCCGGGCCGGGGCATGCGGATTGCTCAAGGACCGGGCGGCGCACCGAGACAGCGGGGTCGGTGATCGAGCGCCGGTACCGTCCAGGGACCGAGACCCAATGACGGGTCCGACACATCACTGCTCGGAGTGAAAGGAGACCGGTATGGCAGAAGTATCACGCAGGAGCTTTCTCAAAACCGCGGGTGCGGTGGGTCTCGGCGCCGCCGCCGGCATCGGCTTCCCGGCCGTCTTGCGGGCGCAGGGCGGCGGGACGGTCAAGGTCGGGGTGCTGCATTCGCTGTCCGGCACCATGGCGATCAGCGAGGTGTCGCTCCGTGACGTCTGCATGATGGCGTTCGACGAGATCAACGCCAAAGGCGGGGTCATGGGCAAGAAGATCGAGCCGGTGGTCGTCGACCCCGCCTCGAACTGGGACCTGTTCGCGGAGAAGGCCAAGCAGCTCCTCCTCCAGGACAAGGTCGCGGTGGTGTTCGGCTGCTGGACCTCGGTCAGCCGCAAGTCGGTGCTGCCGGTGTTCGAGAACAACAACGGTCTGCTCTTCTATCCGGTGCAGTACGAAGGTGAGGAGTGCTCGAAGAACGTGTTCTACACGGGCGCCACGCCCAACCAGCAGCTGATCCCCGCCGCGGACTACCTGATGTCGAAGGAGGGCGGCGCCTACAAGAAGTTCTACCTGCTGGGCACCGACTACGTGTTCCCGCGCACCGCGAACAAGATCCTGCGCGCGTTCCTGCTCGCCAAGGGGATTCCCGCGGATTCCATCGCGGAGGAGTACACGCCGTTCAACCATCAGGACTACCAGACCATCGTCGGCAAGATCAAGCGCTTCTCCAGCGGGGGCAGCGCGGCGGTCCTCTCGACGATCAACGGGGATTCGAACGTTCCCTTCTACAAGGAGTTCTCGAACCAGGGGCTGCGCTCCGAGCAGTGCCCGATCATGGCCTTCAGCGTGGCGGAGGACGAGCTGCGCGGCATGGACACCTCGGCCCTGGTCGGCCATCTCGCGGCCTGGAACTACTACCAGTCGGTGGAGACGCCGCAGAACAAGAAGTTCGTGTCCGCCTTCAAGGCGTACGCCAAGAAGGGCAACCTGCCCGGTGGCGACAAGCGCGTCACCGACGATCCGATGGAGGCGGCCTACTTCGGCGTCCACATCTGGAAGCAGGCGGCCGAGAAGGCCAAGTCGTTCGACGTGGATGCGGTCCGCAAGGCGGTCTACGGCCAGACGTTCCTGGCCCCGGGTGGCCAGATCAAGATGGACGAGGCCAACCAGCACACCTACAAGCCGGTGCTGATCGGCGAGATCCTGAAGGACGGCCAGTTCAAGGTCGTCTCCCGCTCCAAGGGCCTGGTGAAGGCCGAGCCCTGGAGCCAGTACACGAGCCCCGATAAGGGGTGTGACTGGATCAAGCACCAGGGTACGTACCAGAAGAACGCGTAAGCACGCTCGTGGTGAAGTCGCTTCTCCTCGCGCTCGCGCTGCTGCCGGGGCTCGCCGCCCCGGCAGTGGCGCAGAGCGCCGCTCCCCCCGCCTCGGCGCCCTCCCCGGACATGGTGAAGGCCATCGCCGAGGTGACCTCGGCCGACGCGGCGGTGCAGGAGGCCGCCGCGGTCGCGCTCGGCAAGAACGGTGACCGCAAGATCCTTCCGTTGCTGGAGGCGCTGCGCGAGGGCAGCGTCTACGTACGGCCGCTTCCCGGTGGCAAGAAGGCGACGGTCATCGTCGGCGACAAGGTCAGCGAAGGCGACAAGACGCTGGTTCCGCTCTTCACCCCGTACGGTCGAGAGCCGATCGCGGGACCCGACGGCAAGCCGCTGCTCGTCGAGCTCTCCACCCTCGAAGAGGTGTCCACCGGCCGCAGCCTCCGCATCGCCATCCGCCCGCTCATCGACGCCTTCTCGGGCCAGAGCGATCTCGTGAGCCCGGACCCGGCCACGCGACGCGCGGCCGCCACCAAGATGGGCAACGCGGGCGACCCCTCCGTCCTCCCGCTCCTCGAGACCGCGCTCGGCAAGGAGACCGACCGCTGGGTCCGCTTCGCCTTGCAGGACGCGGTGGCCCTGATCCGCCTGCGCACCGGCACCGAGACCGAGAAGGTGGCGGCGGCGGAAGCGCTCGGGCGGGTCAAGAGCGCCAACGGGCTGGAGCGCCTGCGGGAGATCGGCGCGGACCCGCAGTCACCGCCCGCCCTGGCCGTCGCGTCGCGCACCGCGGTGAAACAGATCGAGCGCTGGAGTCTCTTGACCCAGGGCATCGAGATCGCGTTCCAGGGTCTCTCGCTCTCCTCGATCCTGCTGCTGATGGCGCTGGGCCTGGCGATCGTCTTCGGCCTCATGGGGGTCATCAACATGGCCCACGGCGAGCTGATGGCGCTCGGGGCCTACGCCACCTTCCTCATGCAGGGGTGGTTCAGCGCATATTTCCCCGATCGCTTCGACTACTACTTCCTGGCCGCGCTCCCGTTCTCGTTCCTCGTCTCGGCGACGGTCGGCTTCCTCCTCGAGCGCGGGGTGATCCGCTTCCTCTACGGCCGTCCGCTGGAGACCCTCTTGCTCACCTGGGGCATCAGCCTGATGATCCAGCAGGGGCTGCGGCTCTGGTTCGGGGCGGCCAACGTGGACGTGACCTCCCCCCGCTGGCTCTCCGGTGGCATTCCGGTCATGATCGGCGTCCAGCTCCCGTACAACCGGCTGTTCATCATCGGCCTGGCCACCCTGTGCGTGGCCGCGATGTACCTCCTGTTGTTCCGGAGCGACGCGGGGCTGCGCATCCGCGCGGTGACGCAGAACCGCGGGATGGCGGCCTGTCTCGGGGTGCGCGCGCGCTGGGTGGACGCGGGTACCTTCGCGCTGGGCGCGGGCCTGGCCGGCCTCGCGGGCTGCGCGATCACGCAGATCGGCAACGTGGGACCCGAGCTGGGGCAGAACTACATCGTGGACTCCTTCATGGTCGTGGTGACCGGCGGGGTCGGGAAGCTGCTCGGCAGCATCCTGGCCGCCATCGGCATCGGCGGGCTCAACAAGATCATCGAGCCGGGCCTGGGGGCGGTCTTCGGGAAGGTGCTGATCCTCATCCTCGTCATCCTATTCATCCAGCGGCGTCCGTCCGGGCTCTTCGCGGCGAAGGGACGCTATGCAGAGTCTTGAGCGCTGGGGCCTTCTGGCCGGGGCCGCGCTGCTCGTCGTGGTGTTGCCCGGGCTGAACGCGCTGCCGGCCGGCTCGCCGCTCCGGCTCTCGGACTTCACGCTCAACCTGTTCGGCAAGTTCCTCGCCTACGCGATCCTCGCCCTCGGCATCGACCTGATCTGGGGCTACACCGGCGTCCTTTCGCTGGGCCACGGGGTGTTCTTCGGGCTCGGGGCCTACGCGATGGGGATGCACCTGATGCTCGAGATCGGGACCCAGAGCGTCTACCGGAACGTGCTCCCGGACTTCATGGTGTGGAACCGGGTGACCGAGCTGCCGCTCTTCTGGCGGCCGTTCTACAGCGGTCCGTTCGCGCTGCTCGCGGTACTGGTGGTGCCCGCGGTGGTGGCGTTCGTCTTCGGCTATCTCACGTTCCGGAGCCGTACCCGGGGCGTCTACTTCTCGATCATCACCCAGGCCCTGGCCCTCTCCACCTGGCTCATGTTCAACCGGAACGCCATGAACCTCGGCGGCACCAACGGCCTGAGCGGCTTCAAGACCGTCTTCGGCTTCACCCTCAACAGCGCGGCGACCCAGCGCGGCCTCTACGTGGTCACCGCGCTCTGCCTCTGCGGCGCTTTTCTGCTCTGTCGATGGATCACCCGGTCGCCCGCGGGCCGCGTCCTGATCGCGATCCGCGACAGCGAGAACCGCGTGCTCTTCGCCGGATACTCGCCGGCCGCGTTCAAGCTCTTCGTCTTCGTGGTCTCCGCGATGCTGGCCGGCGTGGCCGGGGCGCTCTACGTGCCGCAGGTGGGCATCATCACGCCGGCCAAGATCGGAGTCCTGCCCTCCATCGAGATGATCATCTGGGTGGCGGTGGGCGGCCGTGGGACCCTGCTGGGCCCGGTGGTGGGCGCCCTCGGGGTGAACTGGCTGCAGAGCACGCTCACCACGCACTATCCGGACCTGTGGCTGCTCGTGCTGGGCGGCCTGTTCGTGGCGGTCGTGCTCTTCTTCCCGGACGGCGTGGTGGGAACGGCGCAGAAGGTGATCATGCGCCTGCGTCCGGCCGGGGAACCGGGTCCGGCCAACGCCTCGCAGACGCTCGCCCCTCACCCCGGCCCTCTGCCCAGAGGGGAGAGGGGGGTCTAGGCGATGTTCGCCGCCGCGCCCGAGGGCTCGATCATCTACCTGGAGAACGTCACCGTCGAGTTCGACGGCTTCAAGGCGCTCCACGATCTGAACTTCTTCATGGACTACCGCGAGCTGCGGGTCGTCATCGGACCCAACGGAGCGGGCAAGACCACGCTCCTCGACGTCATCTCGGGCAAGGTGCAACCGGTGGCGGGGCGGGTGATCTTCGGCAAGAGCACGGAGCTGGTGGGCCGGCGCGAGAACGAGATCGCGGGCCTGGGGATCGGGCGGAAGTTCCAGACGCCGTCCATCTTCGCCAACCTGAGCGTGCGCGAGAACCTGGAGCTATCCCTGGCCCGGCCGAGCAAGGGAGTGGTCGCCACCCTGCGGGCCCGCCTGGACGGCGGCCAGCGCCGGCGGATCGAGGAGACGCTCGAGAGCATCGGGTTGGCCGGGCGCGGGGAGGAGCGGGCGGGCGGCCTCTCCCACGGCGAGAAGCAGTGGCTCGAGATCGGCATGGTGATCGTGCAGGAGGCCGAGCTGCTGCTGGTCGACGAGCCGGTGGCGGGCATGACCGACGAGGAGACGGGACGCACCGCCGAGCTCCTGCAGTCCATCGCCAAGGATCGGGCGGTGCTCGTCATCGAGCACGACATGGAGTTCGTGCGGAGTCTGGCCCGCAAGGTCACCGTGCTCCACGAGGGCAGCGTGCTGTGCGAGGGCGCGGTCGACGTGGTGCAGCGGGACGAGCGGGTGCGCGAGGTGTACCTGGGCCGGAGCCGGTCGGAATCGGAGGCCAGCCATGCTTGAGGTGCGCGGCCTCAACGTGGCCTACGGCGAGAGCCAGGTCCTGTGGGACGTCTCGCTCGAGGTGCCCGCGGGCAGCGTGGTCTGCCTGATGGGCCGGAACGGCGTGGGCAAGACCACCCTGCTCAAGTCGATCATGGGGCTCCTGCCCGCGCGCTCGGGACGCATCGCCTTCGACGGGACGGACCTGGGCGGCCGGCGGCCGGAAGAGCGCGCGTCGTGCGGCATCGGCTACGTGCCCCAGGGCCGCGAGATCTTCCCGAACCTCACCGTGCAGGAGAACCTCCGCATGGGTCTACTCGGCCGCCGCAACGGCCAGAGCGCGAGCGGCGACGCGCTCGAGCGGGTCTTCGAGCTGTTCCCCAAGCTGACGGGGCTACTCGGCCGCAAGGGTGGGGTGCTCTCCGGCGGCGAGCAGCAACAGCTCGCGATCGCGCGCGTGCTGCTGGCCGGCCCGAAGCTCCTCCTGATGGACGAGCCCACCGAGGGAATCCAGCCCTCCGTCATCATCCAGATCGAGGAGGCGATCGAGCGGATCAAGGCCCAGGGAATCTCGGTCCTCCTCGTCGAGCAGTATCTGGAGTTCGCGTGGCGGCTGGCGGGGGCCTACGCGATCATGCGCAAGGGCACGATCGTCTCGCGCGGGTCCACCAAGGAGCTGCGGGAGGATATGGTCCGGCAGCACCTCACGGTTTAAACTCCCCCTCATGCATCTGACCCCTCGCGAGCAGGACAAGCTGCTCATCTTCACCGCCGCCGAGGTGGCCCGGCGCCGTCGGGGGCGGGGCCTCAAGCTGAACTATCCGGAAGCTCTCGCGCTGATCACCGCCGAGGTGCTGGAGGGCATCCGCGACGGACGCACCGTGTCCGACCTGATGGCCTTCGGCATCACGATCCTGACCCGGGGCGACGTCATGGAAGGCGTGCCGGAGATGCTGGAGGAGGTGCAGGTCGAGGGCACCTTCCCCGACGGGACCAAGCTGGTGACGATCCATCACCCGATCCGCTAGGAGCGCCACGCCATGATCCCGGGTGAATACCTGCTGGGCGATGGGGACATCGAAGCCAACGCGGGCCGCCTCACCCGGCAACTCACGGTCGCGAACACCGGCGATCGCCCCATCCAGGTGGGATCGCATTTCCACTTCTTCGAGGCGAACAAGGCGCTCCGATTCGACCGAGGGCAGGCCTTCGGGATGCGCCTGAACGTGCCGGCGGGGACGGCGGTGCGCTTCGAGCCCGGCGACGAGAAGACGGTCACCCTGGTGGAGCTGGCCGGTGCGCGCGAGGTGTACGGGCTGAACGCGCTCACCGACGGGCCGGCCGGGGAGACCCGGCGGGGCGAGAGCGTGAAGCGGGCGGCGGACGGCGGTTTCCAGGGAGCGCGCTCGTGAGCCTGCGGCTGCCGCGCCGGCAGTACGCCGATCTCTACGGGCCGACGGTCGGAGACCGGGTGCGGCTGGCCGACACCGATCTGCTGATCGAGGTGGAGCGCGATTTCACGTCGTACGGCGACGAGGTGAAGTTCGGGGGCGGCAAGGTGATCCGCGATGGCATGGGGCAGTCGGCGCGCGCCACCGCGTCGGAGGGCGTGCTCGACCTGGTCATCACCAACGCCCTGATCCTGGACCACTGGGGGATCGTCAAGGCCGACATCGGCGTCCGGGCCGGCCGCATCGTGGGCATCGGCAAGGCGGGCAATCCCGACATCATGGCCGGGGTGAGCCCGGGCATGGTGATCGGCGCTTCCACCGAGGTGATCGCGGGCGAGGGTCGCATCGTGACCGCGGGCGGCATCGACAGCCACATCCACTTCATCTGCCCGCAGCTCGTGGACGAGGCCCTGTCGGCCGGGCTGACCACCCTGATTGGCGGCGGGACCGGGCCCGCGACCGGCACCTCCGCCACCACGTGCGCGCCGGGAGCCTGGAACATCCACCGCATGCTCGAGGCGGCCGAGGCGCTGCCGGTCAACCTGGGCTTCCTGGCCAAGGGCAACGCCTCCCGTCCGGCCCCGCTGGCCGAGCAGATCGAGGCGGGCGCGATCGGGCTGAAGCTCCACGAGGACTGGGGGACCACCCCCGCCGCCATCGACGCGGCCCTGTCGGTGGCGGAGGACATGGACATCCAGGTGGCGATCCACACCGACACCCTGAACGAGGCCGGCTTCGTCGAGGAGTCCATCCGCGCGTTCAAGGGCCGGACGATCCACACGTACCACACCGAGGGCGCCGGCGGCGGGCACGCCCCCGACATCATCCGGGTGGTCGGCGAGATGAACTGCCTGCCGTCCTCCACGAATCCCACGATGCCGTTCACGGTCAACACCATGGACGAGCATCTCGACATGCTGATGGTGTGCCATCACCTCAACGCCAAGATCCCGGAGGACCTCGCCTTCGCGGAGTCCCGCATCCGGGCGGAAACCATCGCGGCGGAAGACGTGCTGCACGATCTGGGCGCGATCAGCATGATGTCCTCCGACTCGCAGGCGATGGGACGCATCGCGGAGGTCATCTCGCGCACCTGGCAGACCGCGCACAAGATGAAGGCCCAGCGCGGCGCCCTGCCGGGCGACGGTCGGAACGACAACGCACGGGTCAAGCGCTACGTGGCGAAGTACACGATCAATCCCGCCATCTCGCACGGGATGGCCCACGAGGTTGGCTCGATCGAGACGGGCAAGCTGGCCGACCTCGTGGTCTGGAAGCCCGCGTTCTTCGGGGTCAAGCCGGAGCTGGTCCTCAAGGGCGGCTTCATCGCGGTCGCGGCCATGGGCGATCCGAACGCGTCGATCCCGACGCCCCAGCCGGTGCGCTACCGCCCGATGTTCGGCTCCTACGGCGCGGCGGTGCAGAGCACGTCATTGCTCTTCCTCTCCGGCGCCGCCGCCCGGGACGGGGTGGCCGCGCGGCTCGGCCTCCGGAAGAGGACCGCGACGGTGCGGGGCTGCCGCGGACTCACCAAGGCGTCGATGATCCACAACGCCTACTGCCCGCGGATGGACGTGGACCCCGAGACGTACGACGTGCGCGCCGACGGACAGCTGCTCACGTGCGAGCCCGCGCGGGTGCTACCGCTGGCCCAGCGCTATTTCCTCTTCTAGCGCGGGTCTCGATCCCCGGTCTCGATTCCATGGTGGTGATCACCGAGGCGCCCGGGGGTGTGGACCGGACGGCGCTCGCGGGCAAGACGCGCGACACGCTCCGCCTGACGTGGGACGAGCGGCGCTGGACGCGCAAGCGGGTCACCACCACCGCCGGCCGCGAGGTCGCGCTGGCGCTTCCCACCGGCACCGCGCTCGAGTCGGGAACGATCCTGCTGGTCGAGGCGGAGTGGTATCTCGAGGTCGAGGCGCGGCCGGAGCCCGTGCTGGCGGTGTTCCCCGAGAGCTACGAGGCGGCGGTGTGCCTGGCGTTCGACGTCGGCAACCGTCACTTCACCCTGGCGATGGAGGGCGACGCGCTGCTCGTCCCCGACGACACCGCGATGGAGCACCTCGTGAGCCGGCTCGGCGTCCGCTGGGAGCGCCGGGAGGCGGTGTACGCCCCGCTAGGCGCCGGTGGCCATGACTGATCCCCGCCTGCTCTCGCTGCTGCACTTCGCGGACAGTGCCTTCCCGGCCGGCGGCTACGCCCACTCCTTCGGGCTCGAGCGCTACTGCCAGGCCGGCCTCGTACGCGATCGAGAGGGGCTCGAGCGGTTCCTGCTCGCCCACGTCGAGCGCTCCTCGGGCCCGTGCGACGCGACCGCGGCCGTCGGCGCGTTGCGGGCGATCATTCGCGGCGATCTCGACGCCTGCCGGCGGCTCGACGAGACGCTCGAGGCCATGAAGGTCGTGAAGGAGTTCCGCGAGGGCAGCCGCCAGATGGGCCGTCAGACGCTGCGGGTGGCCGCGTCCCTCACCGGAGACGCGCGGCTCACCGCCTATCTGGACGATGTCAACGCGCGGCGTGTCCCCGGGCATCACGCGGTGGTCTTCGGGATGACCGCGGGCGTGCTCGGATGGGATGCGGAGGCGACCGCGACCGCGTTCCTCTACGCGACCACCGCGCTCCTGGTGGGCGCGGCGCTGCGTCTCCTGTCGATGGGCCAGCTCGAGGGGCAGACGGCGCTGTGGCGCCTCCACCCGGTGATCGAGCGAGTGGCCCGCGAGGCGGCCGAGCGCCCGGCCGGGGAGCTGTCGAGCTTCACGCCGGGACTCGATATCCAGGGCATGCTCCACGAGCGGATGGACGCGAGGCTGTTCCGGTCGTGAGCCACGGGCCGCTGCCCCGGCCGCTCAAGATCGGCATCGGCGGGCCGGTGGGCTCGGGCAAGACCGCCCTCGTGGAGGCCCTGTCGCGCCGGCTGCGGGATCAGCTCGACATGGCGGTGATCACCAACGACATCTACACGCAGGAGGACGCGCAGTTCCTGATCCGCCGGGGCGCCTTGCCCGCCGAGCGTGTGGTGGGCGTTGAGACGGGCGGCTG
>DATMMH010000298.1:0-14274 GCA_035569855.1 Candidatus Dormiibacterota bacterium | reverse complement strand
CGCCGGCGCACGAACCAGCGCGAGATGATCGGCACCGAGATCACGAGCCCCAGGCAGTTGGCGCCGAGGGTCATGACCAAGCCGTACAGGATGACGACCTGCCACAGGGCGCCGATGCCGGCGCTCCCGGCCAGCCCGATCACCAGGAGGGTCGCGCCGCCCACCAGCAGCAGACGCGGGCCGAGCCGGTCCACCAGGGCCCCGATCAGGGGCGAGCTGACGCCGGCCACGAGCTGCGAGACCGAGTAGGCCACCGAGGTCTCGGCCCGGCCCCAGCCGAACTCCCCCAGGAAGGCCACCAGGTAGACAGGGTAGGAATGCATGAACCCGGCGCTGATGGCGTAGGCGAAGAACGCGCCGGCCAGCACCGGCCAGCCGTAGGAGAGCCCGCGCCGGCCACCCTCCATCAGCGCGGGGCGCCGGAGGCTGCGTCTAGTTGATCCACTCTCGCATGAAGCGCGCGTAGCACTCGCGCTCGCCGGGCATCTTCGTCCAGCCCGCGAGGAGGCGTGCCGAGGTGAGGAGCAGGCGGTCTCGCAGATGGGTCGAGTTGTGCCCGTACTCCTCGAAGGTGGAGTGGGTGATCTTCTGGTTGTGCGGATCGTCCTGGAACTTGCACGCGGTGACCGCGACCGAACGCATGTAGGCGCCCCGATCCGCGCCCGAGTCCAGGTAGGCGGTGGCGAGCGCGGTGGTGCGCGGGACGTCGAGCGCCAGGATGGCCTCGTCCAGCTCCACCAGGAGCGCCTGCGGGCTCCGCCCGGCGACGTCGAAGCCGGCGCACTCCTGCTCCCGCACCGAGTGGAACAGCCGGTTGGAGCGCGCCGAGTCGTTGACGAAGCTGGCCATCAGGTAGAGGATCCGCGGCCGGTACGGGCTCTCGGTCCGCCGCAGCCAGTAGTTGGCGGTGTTGCAGTAGTCGAAGGGATGCTGGCCGTCGGTGAACTGGCGGGGCACCGTGGTGCGCAGGATCAGCTCCGCCGCCCCGATCTGGATGGTGTCGCCGAGGCTCCGGATGGACACGCCGTTCCGCAGATGCGCGGTGACCAGGTTCCACACCGTCGGCCCGTCGGCCTCCAGGAGGAGGCCCACCATCTCCTCGACCTCACCCGGGGTGAGCGGCGTCCGGTTGGTCTCGGCGACACGCTTACCCGCGTCGGGCAGCTCGGCGGTCACCGTCACGCAGGCCGCGTCGTAGAGCGAGTAGTAGAGCGGGCCGACCGCCAGGTCCGGCACGCCCATGTAGTACACGCCGCGGGCCCGGTCCCAGCCGATGACGTCGGCCAGGTCCGCGATGGCGCGCGCCCGCAGGGCCTTGTGACCGGTGTTGCGGGCCTTGCGGCCGGCGATCGTGTCCTGGAGGTCGATGAGGCCCAGGAACAAGAGCTGGTCGCGCAGCAGCGGTCGGATGGACTCGTCGGCGGCCAGGCCGAGGAAGAGACCGTAGGAGCGCCGCACGTCGCCGCTCATCGTGGCGATGAGGTGCTCGTGGAGCTTCTCCTCCACCGTGCCCTCCGGGGTGATCGGCTCCTGCTCTCCGTTCCACACCGCCGGCCCGTAGCTCGGAGGCGGTACGTTCATGCCCTTCATGGTCGCGTAGCGCCCCGGGTAGCGGCCGAGCAGCTGGTTCCAGATGTCGAGGCCGGCCGGAATGTACCAGACGCTCTGCAGGAGGGGGAGCAGCCGGTACGGAGCCGGCACGACCGACGCCAGATCCACCGAGGTCCGGAGCCCGAGGATGGTGTGGTCGTTGTTGACGAGGGTGATCTGGCCGTCGCGTACGTTGATGTGGCTCGGCACCTGGACGAACGGCGCCTCGGCCGCGGTGACCACCGAGAGCGCCTCGCCGAGCGAGCGGCCTTCCCGGGCGACCATCTGGAAGAAGAGATCGGTCGTGCGCGGCTGATCCCGCCGCAGGATGGCCTCGGTCAGCAGGTCAAGCGACTTATCGGGCGACATCGGCGCTCCTCCCCTCTGGTCCGCGGCAATCCTCCCCCCGCGGCCGACGCTACGTCAAGGGGCGGGCTCGCGTCGCCTCAGGGTATAGATGTCGATGTCCTTGTGCTGCCGATAGGTGGCCGGCCAGGGCGGCCAGCTCACCTCGCGGCGCCGCTTGGTCACCGAGAAGCCGCTCCGCCTGAAGGAGGCCCGCAGCTTGCGCTGGGCTACCCAGCCGGGGTCGGCCAGCAGGGCGAAGCCGCCCGGGCGGAGGGTCCGCAGCAGAGCGGTGCTGATCGACTGCCACTGCATGTCGTCGTAGACCACGTCGCCCCCGACCACCACGTCGTAGGCGGACGGCGCCAGCCGGTAGCCACCGTGGTTCCAGTCTCCGCCTATCGTTTGGGCAGGGCCGAGGCCGTTGAGCCGGCAGTTCTTCCGGACCGCGGCGAGCGCGCCCGGCTCCCGGTCGAGGAAGGTGACGCGCGCGCCGAGCCGGGCGCACACGATGCCGAGGAGGCCGACTCCGCAGCCGAGGTCGAGAACCTCCCGGCCCCGCAGTCCCTGGACGCCGAACCGCTCGATGAGGTGGGAGGCCAGGCCCAGACCGGCCGGCCAGACGCGCATCCAGTAGGTCCGGGTCGACAGCTTCAGGAGACTCTTCGACGACGTCTCTTCGATGGAGACGGTCCCGATCGGCTGGAGCTCGAACTCACGTAACACTAGGGCGCAGTCTAGGAGGGTCCGGAGAACATGTCAAAATTCCTGTGCAAGGGGGGTAGCCGGGCGCATATGCTTCCGCGCATGCGCTTCGGGTGGCTGACGCTCGCCCATTCCCCGGATTCCGCGGGCGACCACGCGGCGATCCACGAGCAGCTCGCCCAGGCCTGCTTCGCGGAGACCGCCGGCTTCGACGGGATCTGGCTCACCGAGCACAACTTCACGGGCGAGAGCGTCTACTGCGACCCGATCCCGTTCGCGAGCGCGCTGGCGGCCCGGACCTCGCGGATCCGCATCGGCTTCGCGGTGATCCAGCTCGCCCTGCGCCACCCGATCCGGCTCGCGACCCAGCTCGCCCTGCTCGACAATCTCTCGAACGGCCGGCTCGACGTGGGGGTCGGGCACGGGACCAACTTCAACGAGTACGAGTTCGTGGGCTACGGCCTGCGCAGCGACGACAGCCGGGCCCGGATGGAGGAGACCCTCGAGGTGATGGTCCGCGCGTGGACCGAGGCGCCGCTCCTGCACGAGGGCAAGTTCTACCAGCTCCGCTTGCCCGAGCTGCGCCCGCGCGTGCGGCAGCGGCCGCACCCGCCGGTCTGGCGCAGCGCCTCGTCCGCCGGGTCGGTCCGGGAGTGGGGCCGGCTGGGCGCGCCGATCCTGCTGGCCCGCATCCCGCTGGCCCGCGTGCCCGAGCGGCTCGCCCTCTACGAGACCGGCCTCGCCGAGAGCGCGGAGGACGACGCCACCCGGCGGCGCCTCCGGGACCAGGCCGCGGTGTGGCGCTTCGTGCACGTGGCCGACAGCCAGAGCCGGGCCGAGGACGAGCTGACCGCCGCGCTGATCGAGACCCGGCGGCACATGGTGCACGCCCGTGCGGCCTACAACCCGGCCGACTTCACGGTGGAGCCGTCCCGGGTCAATCCCTGGAACGACCCGCGCGTCTCGCACGAGGAGGGCGTACGGTACTCGCTGGAGGCCGCGACGCTCTACGGCACACCCCGTCGCGTGGCCGAGCAGGTGGCCGAGCTGCGTGACGCCGGCGCGCGCCACGTCCTGTGCCAGATGAGCTACGGGTACCTGCCGCACGCGCGGATCATGGAGTCGATGCGGGCCTTCGGCGAGCAGGTGATGCCGCGCTTTCGCTGAGCGCGGCCACGGGAGGAGCGACTCATGGATGCGATGCGGGCCCTGGCCCTCGACGAGATCACCAAGTCCATCGCGGGCGCGACCAAGCCGATCAGCGTGCTGTGGCAGACGCCCGACTCGATCGCCTTCGTGGCCCGCGGCCGCGAGCTGCGGAGCGAGTTCCACGTCGACCCGAGCGACGAGGTCATGTACATGATCAAGGGCGACATGGCGCTGCACTACCGCACGCCGGAGGGCGAGGAGCAGGTCGCCACGATCCGCGAGGGCGAGATCCTGCACTGCCCGGCCGGCACCCCGCACTCACCGCGGTTCGCCCCCGACGCCTACGTGCTGGTGCTGGAGCGGAAGCGGCGCCCCGAGGAGGAGGACCGCTTCCAGTGGTACTGCGCCGGGTGCGGATCCCGGCTCTACGAGGCGGTCAAGCGGGTCGCGGACTGGCGGGAGGACCCGGTGTCGCGCGTCTACGAGGAGTTCTACAGCACCGAATCGCATCGAACCTGCGGGAAGTGCGGCCACTTGACGCCGCGACCCGGCGAGGAGGCCTGAGATGGCGCTCTCGGTAGGATTCATCGGCGTCGGCAACATGGGCAACCCGATGGCGGGCAACGTGCTGAAGGCCGGCTTCGCGATGACGGTCTTCGATCTCAACCCCAAGGCGATGGAGAACCTGATCCAGGCCGGCGCCCGGCGCGGCGCCTCTGTCCAGGACGTGGTCGATCGGTCCGAGGTCGTGCTGACCTCGCTGCCCGCCTCCCCCGACGTCGAGGCGATGTACCTCGACGCGGGGGGCCTGGTGGAGCGTGCCAAGCCCGGGACCATCCTCATCGACCTGAGCAGCGTGCTGCCGTCGACCCCGAAGAAGATCGAGCCCCGGGCGAAGGCGCGCGGGGTGCACTTCCTGGAGGCGCCGGTGAGCGGCGGGGTCACCGGGGCCCGCGCGGCCACCCTGGCCATCATGGTGGGCGGCGACGCGGGCGCGCTCAAGCAGGCGGACCCGGTCCTGCGCGCGATGGGGCCCAACGTCTTCCACGTGGGGCCGGCGGGGGCCGGCAACACCGTGAAGGCGATCAACAACATGATGGCCTGCGTGAACAGCGCCGCGATGATGGAGGGCTTCGTGCTCGGGGTGAAGGCGGGCCTCGACCCGATGACGATCTATGAAGTGGTAAAAGCCAGTAGTGGGGGCAGCAAGGCGATCGAGCGCATCCCGCGCGCCCTGATCCCGCGCGATTTCGAGCCCGGGTTCAAGGTGACGCTCATGAACAAGGACCTCGAGACGTTCCACACCATCGCCAAGGAGCTGCACGTGCCGGTGACCTTCTCCGCCCTGGCCCAGCACTACCAGCAGGCCGCGCTGGCCGCCGGGCTCGGGGAGCAGGACACGAGCGTGGTCTTCACGATCATCGAGCGCCTGGCCGGGATGAAGGCGCCCGGCGCCCGATGAAGTACGGACTGCACGGCGTCAATCTGAACACCTGCGCCGATCCGGAGGCGGCGGCGCGGATCGGCCGCGCCGCCGAGGCCGCCGGCTTCGAATCGCTCTGGGTGGCCGACCACGTGGTGCTGCCGGATCCGCCGGTGCCGGGGCGGCCGATGGCGCCCGACATGCGTCTGCTCGACCCGGTGGTCGCGCTGACCTTCCTGGCCGCTCACACCTCTCGCGTCCGGCTCGGCACCGGGGTCATCATCCTGCCCCAGCGCCAGGCGCTGGTCCTGGCCAAGCAGCTCGCCTCGCTCGATGTGCTCTCGAAGGGGCGGCTCATCTTTGGGCTGGGTGTCGGCTGGTGCGAGCCGGAGATGCGCTCGGTGGGCGCGCCGTTCAAGGAGCGCGGCCGCGTCTCCGACGACTACCTGGCCGCGATGCGCGCGGCGTGGACGCAGCCGAAGCCGGCGCACCACGGGCCCTACGTGTCGTTCGAGGGCGTGCAGGCGATGCCGCGGCCGGTGCAGGCGCCGGTCCCGATCGTTGTCGGCGGCGGGACGCCGCCCGCCTATCGCCGCGCGGTGAGCCACGGCCACGGCTGGTACGGCTTCGCCCTCGACGTGGCCGAGACTCGCAGGCGAGTCGCCGCGCTGCAGGACGCGGCCGGTAAGGTCAAGCGGCCGGCCGAGCTCGGCCCGCTCGAGATCAGCGTGACGCCACCCGGCCTGGACGTGCCCGACAAGGCCACCGTCGAGGCCTACGCGGTGGCAGGGGTCCACCGGCTGATCCTGCGCCTGCCACCTACGCTGGACGCACCGGCGCTCGAGCGCTACACGGCCGAGACCGGGCGCGCGCTCGGGCTTGCGGGCTGACGGGGGAGCGCACGATGAGCGCACGGCGGGCGACGAAGTCGGCGGGCGGAAAGGCAGCGGGCGGCGCGAAGAATCCCTACGGCTATCCCTTCTGGGAGTGGGTGGCCCGGGAAGACCCCGAGTACGTGCGGGCGAGACAGCCGCTCAGCGCGCTGTCGATCGGGGAAGGCAAGGAGCTGTCGGTCAAGCATCGCGAGATGGTGATCATCGGCATCCTGGCCTACCGGGGCCGCAAGGAGGGCGTGCTCGCCCACATGCGCCGCGCGATCGACCACGGCGCGACCAAGCGCGAGCTGCTCGAGGCGATCCAGTCGGCGGCGGTCCCGGGCGGCGGGCCCACCTTCAGCACCGGCGCGCAGGCCCTGATGGAGCTGGATCGGCAAGGCGTGTTCAGGGCCGCGCGCTAGCGAGGGGTCTCTTCTTACAGGCGCAGCAGGGCTTCGAGGTTGCGCCAGAGGATCTGCTCCTTCTCCTCGGTGGTCACGCTCGCGAGGCTCTGGAGCCACGCGACCGGCGAAGGGTGCCAGGGGACGAAGGGCCAGTCGCTGCCGAGCACCACCCGGTCGGCGCCCACCTGATCGAGCAGGAAGCGGAGGGTCGCCTCGCTGCCCACCACGGTGTCGTAGTACAGGCGGCGCTGGTAGCTGCTGGGCGGGTGCGGGGTGCGCGCTCGCGCGGCGGGCGTGCCGTGCCAGCCCCGGTCGAGTCGTCCCATCGCGTAGCACACGGGTCCGCCGCCGTGCGCGATGCAGGCCTTGAGCCCGGGGCAGGCCTCCAGGACGCCGCCCAGGATCAGGATCGCGACGACGATCGCGTCCTCCACGATGACGCCCAGGCTGTTGAAGAGCCCGTAGCGGCCGGCGCGCTCGGTCATGAAGTTGTGTTGCGGCTGCGGGTGGAAGAAGAGCACCGCGCCCATGGCCTCCGCCGCCTTGAAGAGCGGCAGGAAGCGCGGCTCGTCCCAGTTCTCCCCGTTGACGATCGTGTCGAGCTCGGCTCCCTTCAGGCCGAGCACGGTGACCGCGCGCTCCAGCTCGTCGATCGCGGCCTTCACGTCCTGGACGGGCAGGGTGGCCAGTCCCGCGAAGCGCGTGGGCCACTGCCGGGTCATCGCCGCGATCTCGTCGTTGACCTCGCGCGCGAGGGCCCGGCCCTGCGCCGGGTCGAGGTGATAGCCGAAGAGCGGGGTGTGGATGGAGATCACCTGCACGTCGACGCCCTGCGCGTCCATGTCCTGGATTCGTTCCTCCGGCGTGAGCCGCACCTTGGGCGAGGTGAAGCCGGTCCGCCTGCCGTTGGTGCCGAGGAACGTGCCGAGCCCGTCGCCGGGCTCGTGCCGGAAGCCGTACCAGTCCCGTTTGGCCTCCGCGGCCTGCCAGAGCGAGCGCGGTACCAGGTGGGCGTGGATGTCGATGCTCCTCATGCCGGGTCCCTCCTCACTGAAAAGAGACTTGACGTGCTTACGTTGTAAATATACAGTGTCAACTCATAGCGATACCGACCCCCGATCGCAGGAGGCGAGCCATGAGCGTGACGACCGAAGAGCTGCAGGCGCGGCAGGACGAGACGACGAGCGGTTATCACCAATCCTGGTTCCCCCTGGCCCTGGCGAGCGACGTGCCAGTCGGCCGGGCGGTCGGCCGGGACTTCCTGGGCACGCGCGTCGTGCTCTATCGCGATGCGAGCGGCCGGGCACTGGTGCAGGGGGCGTACTGCCCGCACCTGGGCGCCGATCTCTCGGTGGGCGAGGTGGTGGAAGGGCAGATCCGCTGCGCCTACCATCATTGGCGGTTCGACTGCGCGGGGACCTGCGTGGACATCCCCGCCGGCGACCGGATCCCGCCGGGGGCCCGGATCCCGACGTACCCGAGCTCCGAGGCGTGGGGCCTGATCTGGGCCTTCAACGGCGAGGCCCCGACCTTCCCGGTGCCTGGCATTCCGGGCGCGGAGGAGCGCGAGCTGATCTGCGAGACTCATTTCCGTGGGACCCGCGCGCTCGACCCCTGGGTCAGCATCTCCAACGGCGTCGACTTCCAGCACCTCCGCACGCTGCACGGCCTGCCCGCGGTCGCCCCGGACGCGGTCCACGTCGGGACCCACACCCTCGAGTACCGCATCGAGTCGCCCGAGTTCCTCCAGCACGGCCTGATCACCGGGGTCAACACGTTCTCCCAGCATCTGGTCCTGGCCGGCGGCGAGACGTTCATGCTCTTCACCGGGGCGCCGATCCGGCACGGACAGTCCATGGGATTCTACGCCTTCGGGGTCCGCGACGACGGAACGGGACGGGAGGGCGCGGCGCCCCGCTTGGACACGCTGCGCGGCTTCGTGCAGCGGCTGCTCGCGGAGGACGCCCCGGTGCTCGACACGATCCGATTCCGTCCGGGGGTGCTGGTGGCCTCCGACCGGCATCTCGCCCGCTTCTTCAAGTACGTGCGCGAGTTCCCGCGCGCCGTCCCGCCGGGAGCCTGAGGCCGTGCCGAGGAGCCTGTCCGCCGAGCAGGTCGAGGAGTTTCGCGCGCGGCTCTGCGCGGTGGCCCAGCACCGCTTCGCCACGGAGGGCCGCGACGCGGTCAGCATGCGCCAGCTCGCGGACGCGCTGGGCTGCAGCCCGATGACGCCCTACCGCTACTTCCACAACAAGGACGAGATCCTGGCCGCGGTGCGCACCGCCGCGTTCGACCGCTTCGCGGAGGCGCTCGAGCAGGCCGCCGCGCAGGCGGGCGGCGACCTGCGTGTGGCGGGGCAGGCGGTCGGGGAGGCCTACGTGCGCTTCGCCCTGGGCGATCCCGACGGCTATCGCCTCATGTTCGACTTGACGCAGCCCCATCCGGACCGCTATCCCGAGCTGGTGCGCGCCAGCACGCGGGCGCGGCGCACCATGAGCGCCGCCCTCGAGCGGCTGGTGCGGGCGGGCGTCTTCCACGGCGACCCGGAGCTGCTCGGCTTCGCCTTCTGGGCCGGGATGCACGGGCTCGTCATGCTGCACCTGGCCGGCAAGCTGCCCGCGGAGCGCGACTTCGAGACCATCCGCCGCGAGCTGATGCGGCTCCTGGTCACCGGGGCGCGGGCGGCGGCATGAGCATCCTGCTCGGGCTCTCGCCGTTCCTGGTCTTCTTCGTGCTGATGCGGCTCTATTCCCCGGTGGCCGGCCTCGTCGGGGCACTCGTGGTCTCGGTACTGCTCGGCGTGCGCATGCGCCTGCGCGGCGAGTCGGTCAAGATCCTCGAGGTGGGGAGCCTCGCGCTGTTCGCCCTGCTCACCGCCTACACGCTGGTGGCCGCCCCGCAGTGGACGGTGGCGACGGTGCGGCTCGCGGTGGACAGCGGGCTGCTCGCGATCGTCCTGGTCTCGCTCGCCATCGGCCGGCCCTTCACGCTGCAGTACGCGCGCGAGCGGGTGCCGGAGCAATTCTGGGCCTTGCCGATCTTCATCACCACTAATCGCATCCTCACCGCGGCCTGGGGGGCGGCCTTCGCGGTGATGGTGGCCGCCGACGGCGCCGCGGAGTACGTCCCGAGCATCCCGCTCTCGGTCGATATCGGGGCTTCGATCGTCGCGTTCGTCGGCGCGCTCTGGTTCACGCGGTGGTATCCGGCCAGGGTGCGCCGGCGAGCGACCGGCGGGGCTTCCGCCGCCTGATCGGCCCCGGGCGCGGGCCCGCACGCGCCCGTCGGCCCCGATCCGTATACTGATCGCCGCGATGGCGGACGACATCGAGCGCTGGTTCGAGCGTGGCGTCACCGACGGCCTGCCGGCGGTGCCGCCCACGCGCGAGCGCGTGGAGCGCATGCTCGCGGGGACGCGCCGCTCGCGCGAGAGCCTCGTCGCCGAGATCCCGCCCAACTTCGGCCGTGGCACCGTGGAGAAGCTGGCGATCAACGCGGTGATGGCGGGCTGCCGCCCCGATTACTTCTCGACGGTGCTCGCGGTGATCGAGGCGGTGTGCGATCCCACGTTCAACCTCCACGGCCAGTCCGGCACCACCAACGCGACCTCGCCGCTGATCATCGTCAACGGGCCGGTGCGCGCGCGCCTCGGCGTCAACTGCGCGGCGGGCGTGTTCGGCCCCGGCTATCGCGCGAACGCCACGATCGGCCGCGCCCTGCGCCTGGTCATGATCAACCTCGGCGGGACGAAGGCGGGCGAGATCTCGACGTCGACCCTCGGCCATCCGGGCCGCTACACCTACTGCATCGGGGAGCACGAGGAGGCCTCGCCCTGGGAGCCGCTGCACGTGGAGCGCGGGTTCGCGCGCGAGCAGAGCACCGTGACCGTCTTCTCCGGGGAGGGGCCGTTCATCGTCAACGATCACCTGAGCCGGACCGCGCCCCAGCTCGTGGCCTCGCTCGGCTGGTCCGCGGCCGGGGTGTGGAACCACAAGAGCTTCCCGCTGTACGGCCATACGCTCTGGGTCATCGGTCCCGAGCACGCGAAGACCATCGGGGACGACGGCTGGTCGAAGGCCGACGTGAAGCGCTATCTCTTCGAGACGATCCGGCGCCCGGCGGGGGAGCTGGCGCCGGGTCCCGACGGCGCGGAGACGGGCCGGCTCAAGGACCTGGTCGGCGCGGCCAGGCCGGACGAGCGCATCCCGAAGTTCCCCTCGGCGGCCGAGATCGTGGTCGTGGTCGCGGGCGGTACCGCGGGACGCTTCTCCGCCGTGGTCCCCGGCTGGATGGGCGGCGAGATCGGGTCGAGCCCGGTCAGCCGCGCGATCGAGGAGTCGTAGCGGACCCGTTCAGCGCGGCCCACAGCCGCTCGGGGCCGAGCGGCATGTCCACGTGGGTGATCCCGAGCGGGGCGAGCGCGTCCACCGCCGCGTTGACCAGCGCGGGCGGAATCGCAATGCAGCCGGCTTCGCCCAGGCCCTTGGCGCCCAGCGGGTTGCGGGGCGAGGCGGTGTGCATCTTCTCGATGGTGAGAGCCGGGATTTCGGCGGCCCGCGGGATCGCGTAGTCCATGAGGGTGCTGGTGAGGAGCTGCCCGTCGCCGTCGTAGACGATCGCCTCGAGCAGCGCCTGGCCGAGCCCCTGGGCGAGGCTCCCCAGGAGCTGGCCCTCGGCCAGCAGCGGGTTGATGATGGTTCCCGCGTCGTCCACCCAGACGAGCCGCTCGATGCGCAGCTCCCCGGTCTCCCGCGCGATCGATACCGCGCAGACGAGCGCGCCGTAGCTCCACACCTCGGCCTCGGCCTGGAAGTACATCGTGGCCTCGAGGCCCGGGGTGTCGCCGGGCGGCAAGGCCTGGCCGCCCGCGTAGGCCGCGGCGGCCACGTCCTTCCAGACCACGCGCTTGGCGGGGACGCCGGTCACCTGGAAACCGCCCGGCACGCCGATGACGTCCTCCGGCGCGGCCTCCAGCAGGCGCGCCGCGATGCGCCGTCCCTTGTCGCGCACCTCCACCGAGCCGCGCACCAAGGCGCCGCCGCCGAGGGCGACGCTGCGGCTGCCGAAGGTGCCGAAGCCCTCCGGACCGGAGCGCGTGTCGCCGTGGAGCACCGTCACCTCGTCGGGCGTCACGCCCAGGTGATCGGCGACGACCTGCGCGAACGTGGTCTCGTGGCCCTGCCCGTGCGCGCTCGATCCGGTGATCGCGGTGACGCGTCCGGAGCGCTCCACCCGGATGCTGCCGCTCTCCCAGCCGAGCGCGCAGGGCTCGACGTAGGACACGACGCCCACGCCGACGATCTCGCCGCGCGCACGCCGCTCGGCCTGCCGGCGCCGGAGGCCGTCGTAGTCGGCCGCGGCCAGCGCGCGCTCCAGCGCCTGCGGATAGTCACCCGAGTCGTAGCTCTGGCCGGTGATCGTCCGGAACGGAAAACGCTCCGGCGGGATCAGGTTGCGCCGTCGCAGCTCGGCCGGATCGATGTCGAGCTTGCGCGCGGCGGTGTCCATCAGCCGCTCGATGTAGAAGCACGCCTCCGGACGTCCGGCCCCGCGATAGGCCGCCACCGGCGCCGAGGTGGTGACCGCGCCGGACACCGTGATGTCGCAGCTGGGGACGACGTAGGCGCCGGGGAGCAGCCGCGCGTGATTCCACGGCGAGCCCGCCGCCGCGTTCATGAGCGAGGAGCCGAGCGGTGAGGCGATCCGCGCGCGCAGGCCGGTGATGCGGCCGCTCGCGTCGAGCGCCAGCTCGCCCTCGCAGACCGAGCCGCGCGCCTGGTTGGTGGTGGCCTGATCCTCGCGCCGCGTGGCCACCCACTTCACCGGCAGCGCGAGGCGGCGGGCCAGCCAGGCGAGCAGCACGTCTTCGCGGTAGGGACCGGTCTTGACCCCGAAGCCGCCGCCCACGTCGGGGGCGATCACCCGCACCCGGCTCTCCGGCAGCTCGAGAAGCCGCGCGATCTCGGCCCGGATGCGGAACGGGGCCTGGCAGGAGACCCACATCGTGAGCTCCTGGGCGGAGCGGTCGAACGTGGCCAGCACCGAGCGCGGCTCGATCGCCACCGCCGACACCCGCGCCTGGGCCACGCGGAGCTGCACCACGTGCGCGGCGGCCGCGAACGCGCCGGCGGCGTTGCCCTCGCGCAGGGTGCGGTGCAGCACGCGGTTGCCCTCGACGGCCGCGAACAACGCCGGCGCGCCCTTGGCCAGGGCCGCCTCGGGCTCGGCCAGCGCGGGCAACGGCTCGTACTCCACGCGGATCAGGTCGAGCGCGTCGTACGCCGCGTAGACGTTCTCGGCCACGATCGCGGCCACCGGGATGCCGGTGGCGTGTACGAGGCCGTCGGCCAGGATCGGATGGGGTGGCACCCGCATGTCGGGCATCAGCCGGTTCACCGGCATCGGCGCGAGGTGCGCGGTGTCGGTGCCGGTCACCACCAGCCGCACCCCCGGGGCGCGGCGCGCGGCCTCGACGTCGAGCCGCGCGATGCGGGCGTGAGCGTGCGGGGAGCGCAGGAGCGCCACGTGGAGGCAGCCCGGGGGCCGCAGATCGTCCACGTAGCAGCCCGCGCCGGTCAGGAGGCGATGGTCCTCGCGCCGCTTGAGCGGCCGCCCGATCCAGCCGTCACTCTGCCCGTCGCCATGCGCGTCGCTCATCCCAGGAACCGGGAGACCGCGTCCACGAGCGCCTGCGGTTGCTCGTAGGGCAGCATGTGCCCGGCGTCGGGAACCAGCTCGACCACCGCGTTCGGGATCAGCGAGGCCCAGCGCTGGGCGTAGGCGGGGACGATCAGCCGGTCGACCTGGCCCCAGAGGATCAACGTCGGGGCGGTGACCCGGTAGAGGCGCTTGGAGACACGACGGTTCGGGATCGGGAACAGGATCTTGCCCGCCATCGCGAGACGGCGCTGCTGGCCGAGATAGAACTCTTTGAAGGCCTCCATGTCCGAGAAGTCGACGCCGCCGGTGAGCAGCGCCTGACCCTTCACCGCGTCCTGGAAGAGCAGCTCGACGAGCTGGCCGGGGAGCAGCGCGAAGATGTCCGGGATCGGGTGCTCCTCGATCCAGAGGCCGGCCGCGTTGACGAGGACGAGCCTGGCGAGATCGCTCGGGGCGATCGCGGCCATCTCCGCGGCGATCATGCCGCCCATCGAGTGGCCGACCAGGTGTGGCTTGGTGAGCCCGAGGGCCGACACCACGTCCCAGCCGTGGAGCGTGAAGTCGAGCATGTCCTCCAGCAGCTCCTCGCCGGAGGATTCGCCGTAGCCGGGCAGCTCGGGCGCGAAGACGTGATAACGGGCCGCGAGCTGGTCGAGGAACGGGTTGTCGGCCAGCAGACCGCCCGCGCCGTGGAAGAACACCAGCGGCGTGCCGCTGCCCGCCTCCAGCACGCGGCAGCGCGTGCCCTTCTTCGTCTCGATCGTGCGGGACTTCATTGCGTTAACTCCAGGCCCCGGATGCGCGTCCCGCGCTGCATCACCGCCACTCCTGGCCCGGCTTCTCGGCGCCCGGCTGCATCTCCTCCGGATGGAGACGATCTTCCATCGGCTGGATCCACCAGCGGTGGTCGTCCTTGAATGTAGGCCACAGATTGCGCAGGTGCGGCATCACCTTCTCGGCGAAGAGCTTGGTGGAGTGGCGCGTCTTCCAGTCCGGCATGTTGCCGGTGTGGAGCAGGCAGAAGAGATGCCCGATGCGCAGGCCGGTGATGCACTCCTCGAGCTGCTGGCGCACCGTCTCCGGGCTGCCCGCGATGATGAAGCGCTCGTCCACGAGCTGCTTC
>DATMMH010000297.1:0-2774 GCA_035569855.1 Candidatus Dormiibacterota bacterium | reverse complement strand
CGCGTCGTTCTCGCTGATCCAGCGGGGCGGGCGCAGCATGACCACCGAGGCGCGCCAGTAGCTCTCGAAGCCACGGTTGAGTAGCAGCTCCTTGCGTGTCTCGAAGCAGCGGCGGAAGTAGGCGTCCTGGCCGGGCCAAGTGGCGCTCAGCACCAGGCTGAGCAGGCGGGCCGGATGGTCCTGCGCGATGGTCTGGCCCATCGCGCCGCCCGTGGAGTGGCCGACGTAGTGCGCGCGCTCGATCCCCAGGCGATCCATGAGCGCGACGGTGTCGGCGGCCATCTGGTCCACCGAGTACTGGATGCGCGACTGGGTGCTGCGACCGGCGCCGCGGTGATCGTGAACGATCACACGGAAGTCGCGCGCGAAGTCGCGCACCTGCGGGCCCCAGAAGGCCCCCTGGCCGCCGAGGCCGGGCACCAGCATGAGCGCCGGGCCCTGGCCCTGCTCCTCGTAGTAGATGTCGGCGTCGCCGATGGAGACGAGGGGCATGCGCGTGCGCGGCTACCGGGTGTCGTTCATGCCCATGCGGCGCTCGATGGCGACGACATCGGCCGGGCGCTCGAACGGGGCGGGCGCGGGCTGGCCGGCCTCGCGCGGGCGGCCGATGGTCTGGAAGAAGTCCTCAAGGCCGGGCGGCGAGATGACCCAGAGCATCACCAGGTCGTTCGGGCTGTCGTTGATGATCTCGTGCTTGACGTCGTAGCCGAGGAAACACGCGGTGCCGGGCACGAGCGGGTGGCTCACGCCGTCCACCATCACCCGGCCGGTGCCGCGAAAGCAGATCTGCAGCTCGACCTGATCGCCGTGCGAGTGCTCGCGCACGCGGCTGCCCGGGGCGATGGTCTGAAATCCCATCGAGTGTCCCGTGAAGCCGGTGCGGGCCGGGTAGAGCTTGGGATCGGCGTGACCGTTGGCGGGGACGGGCTGCCAGTACGAGGGGCCGTCCTCGGGCTGCATCACGACGGCGCGACCGCGCACGCGGTCGGCTTGATCGGCGGTCGAGCTGGCGGTCTGGCTCATGATCGCTCCTTCCGGTTCCTGGGCTGGCCTTCGGGCCGTGGCCGCCAGTGTAACCCGGAGGCCGGTTTGACCGTCCGGGCAAGTTCGGCGATAGTCCCGCCATGACCCATCGACGCGTGCTCGTGCTCCTCGCCCTGCTGGTCGTGGTGACGCTGTGGACTCCCGCTCGCGCACAAGGGCAGGCCCAGGAGACGCCGCGCTCCGGCGGCGTGCTGAAGGTGGCGATGATCGGCGAGCCGCCGAGCCTCGACCTGCACTGGACCACCGCGGTCATCACCCAGGAGATCACGTTCCACGTCTACGAGGGCCTGTTCACCTACGACCGCAACTACGCGCCGATCCCGATGCTGGCCGAGTCGTACACGATGACGCCGGACGGGCGGCGCTACACCATCGCGCTCCGGAAGGGCGTCCGCTTCCACAACGGCAAGGAGCTGACCTCCGCCGACGTGGTGGCCTCGCTCGGTCGCTGGGGCAAGGTGGCCACCACCGGCAAGGCGGTGTGGCGTGCGGTCGAGGCGGTCGAGGCTCCCGACGCCTACACGGTCGTGATCCATCTCAAGGAACCGTCGGGCTCGCTGCTCTATGCGCTCGCCAGCCCGAACAACGGCGGCGCCATCTACCCGAAGGAAGTGGTCGCCGCGGCCGGAGATGGCCCGGTGAAGGAGTTCATCGGCACCGGCCCCTATCGCTTCGTCGAGCACCGGCCCGACCGCCACATCAAGATCGCGCGGTTCAAGGAGTACGCGGCACGGCGTGAAGCACCCGACGGCTACGGCGGCCGGCGCGTCGCCTATCTCGACGAGATCCTGTTCATCCCCGTTCCCGACGTGGCGGTGCGGCTAGCCGGGGTGGAGACCGGGGAATATCACTTCGCGAACACGGTCAACCAGGACAAGTACGATGGGCTCAAAGGGCGCGTCGACCTCGCGGCCGCGGTGGTGAAGCCGTACGGCTGGATCACCGCGGTGCCCAATCACAAGCAGGGCATCATGGCCGCCAAGAAGATCCGCCAGGCCTTCCAGGCGGTGCTGGATCTGGAGCCGGTGATGGCGGCGGGCATCGGCAACAAGGACTTCTACCGACTCTCGGGGACGCTCTTCTATCCCGAGCAGCCCGCGTTCTACTCGACCGCCGGGGTGACCGCCTACAACGTGAAGAGCAAGGAGCGCGCCCGCGCGCTCCTGAAGGAGGCGGGCTACGCGGGCCAGCCCGTCCGCTGGATCACCACGAAAGAGTACGAGTGGATGTACAACACCGCGGTGGTGGCCAAGCAGCAGATGGAAGAGGCCGGCTTCGTGGTGGATCTCCAGGTGGTGGACTGGGCCACGCTCGTGCAGCGGCGGAACAAGCCCGAGCTGTTCGACGTCTTCTCGACCGGCTTCACGTTCAGTCCCGATCCCGCGCTGTCCTCGTCGCTGCAATGCAACTGGCCGGGCTGGTGGTGCAACGAGGAGAAGGACCGGCTCATGGCCGACATGGCGCGCGAGACCGATCCGAAGAGGCGGCGCGCGATCATCGAGCGGGTGCAGGCGATCTTCTACGAGGACGTGGGACGCATCAAACTCGGCGACTACTATCCGCTGCAGGTGATGCGAAAGGACCTGCGCGGCTTCAAGCCCGGCCCCTTCCTCTACTTCTGGAACGCCTGGCTGTCGAGATAGCGCCCTCAGCGTGGGCGAGGGCGGGGGCGGGAGGGGCGGGCCGCGGGGCAGCCGCTCCCGGTGAGTGGGGTATCGAACAAGGGAACG
>DATMMH010000296.1:0-15393 GCA_035569855.1 Candidatus Dormiibacterota bacterium | reverse complement strand
GGGCGGGTGGCCCAGGTGGGCACCGCGCGCGAGCTCTACGGGGCGCCGCGCTCGGTCTTCGTCGCCCAGTTCATCGGCCGGGTCAACCTGCTGCCCGCCCGCGTGATCCGGGTCGCCGCCGGGCGGGCCGCGGTGGAGCTGTGGGGACGCGAGGTGATCGTGCCCGCGGAGAGCGAGACCGCGGCCGGGCAGAGCGTCTCGCTCGTGCTGCGGCCAGAGTCGGTGGCGCTCCTCTCCGATCGAGGAGCCGCGCCCGCGGAGAAGGTCGCGGCGCCGGGCGTGGTGCGCACCCGCACCTTCCTGGGCGAGAAGGTCGAGTACGCCGTCGAGGTCGCGGGTGTCCTGCTCCAGGCCGTCTCCTACGACCCGCTTCACCACGGCCTCTTCGACGTCGGCGCCCGGGTGCAGGTCTCCTGCGCCCCCGCCTCGCTCCGCGTGCTTGGCCAGGAGCCGCGAGGGGGCCAGGACTCCCTCGGACACGGGGGGCCTCTCGGGCCTTGACTTCGTGGACGGCTCGCGCTATCGGTGTCGGACCCCCCACCAGGAGGACGACCTAGACCAAATGGACGAGCAGGCGCTCCGGGACACGATGGCTCAGGTCGAGCAGGGCCGGCTGACGCGCCGGCGGTTCGTGCAGGCGATGGCCGCGGTCGGACTCGGGGCGCCCATGGCGGGCGCGCTCCTGGGCCGGGCCCCCGCCGCGGCCCAGCCCCGCGAGGCCGAGTTCACACCGACGCGGCGCGGCGGCGGCGGCACGCTGCGCGTCCTCATGTGGGACGCGCCCACGTTCCTCCACCCGCATTTCGGCCGCGGGCTCCGCGACTTCACGGTCTCCCGCATCTTCTACGAGCCGCTCGCTGCGGCGGCGGCGGACGGCACCTTCGTGCCGGTGCTGGCGGAGGAGATTCCGAACCGCAAGGCGGGCACGCTCGCCAAAGACGGCCAGTGGGTGGTGTGGCGGCTCAAGCGCAACGTGGTCTGGCACGACGGTGCGCCCTTCACCGCCGACGACGTGATCTTCAACTGGCAGTTCGCGATAGACCCCGCCACCGCGGCGGGCACCCAGGCCGCCTACGAGGACATCACCCGCATCGAGCGCATCGACCAGTCCAGCGTCAAGGTCGTCTTCAAGCGGCCGCAGCCCTTCTGGCAGTCCGCGTTCACCGGCGGCGGGCTGCTCCCGCGTCACATCTTCGAATCGGTCAAGGGCCAGGGCGCGCGCGATGCCATCGGCATGGTTCCCGCGGTGGGCACCGGGCCGTATCGCCTCCAGGAGTGGCGGCCGGGGGACTTCATCCGCGCGGAGCTGAACAAGAACTACCACGTGCCCAATCGTCCGTTCTTCGACCGCATCGACATCAAGTGCGGCGGCGACGCGGTGGGCGCGGCCCGCGCGGTGCTGCAGACCGGCGAGTACGATTTCGCCTACTACCTGCTGGTCGAGGAAGAGATCCTGCGGCGGATCGAGCAGGGCGGCAAGGGCCGGGTCATGGCCATCCCGAGCAGCGGGGTCAGCTTCATCCAGTGCAACCAGACCGATCCGTGGCGGGAGGTGGACGGCGAGCGCGCGAGCGTGAAGGCCCCGCACCCCTTCCTGACCGAGCAGCCGGTGCGCACCGCGCTCAGCATGGTCATCGACCGCGTCTCGATCCAGGAGCACCTGGTCGGCCGCACCGGGCAGATCACCGCCAACTTCCTCAACTCCCCGGAGCGGTTCCGCTCGCAGAACAGCACGTGGGAGTTCAACGTCGACAAGGCCAACGACCTGCTGGACCAGGCGGGCTGGACGCGCGGCGCCGACGGGGTCCGCGCCAAGAATGGCCGCCGGCTCCGCATGCTGTTCCAGGCCGCGGCCAACTCGACTGTGCAGAAGGTCCAGGCCGTGGTCAAGCAGGGGGCGGCCCGCGCCGGGATGGAGATGGAGGTGAAGGCCGTCCCCGCGTCCGTGTTCTTCGCGGCCGACGTGAACAACGTCGACACCAACGTGCGCTTCCTCGCCGACCTGCAGGCCTATACCGTCTTCACCGGCCTCGATCCCCAGCTCTTCATGGCCCAGTTCGCCTCGTGGGAGATCCCGTCCAAGGAGAACGGCTGGACCGGTCGGAACATCCCCCGCTGGCGGAACGCGGAGTTCGACCGGCTCTGGAAGAAGGCCGACGTGGAGATGGACCCGGTGAAGCGCGCGGCCATGTTCATCAAGATGAACGACATGGTCGTGCAGAGCGCGGTGGTGATCCCGGTGACATGGCGCAACGTGATCCACGCAGCATCCAATAGCCTGCTGGGAGTGGAGCCCAACTCCTGGGACTCCATCTTCGGACGAATCGCCTACTGGCACCGCGCCGAGTAGGCATCCCGCTCCCGCCCCGATCGACTAGAGGTCCTTCACGTCTTGGGTCTGGCCGGTGGTGGCGCTGCGGGTGACCGCGTCCGTGAACTCCATGTAGCGCACCCCATCCTCGAAGTTGGTGCGCGAGATCTTCTCGCGCCCTCGGATGGCGTTGACGAACTCCTCCTCGACCCGCCAGCCGATCCGCGTCTCGGCGGGTACCGGGATCTCGCGGAGCGCCGCGTCGCCGCGCCGGCCGCCGGAGAGCCGGAGCGCGTCCGCCTCGAGCCGCAGGGTGCCCTCGCTGCCGTAGATCCACGCCTCCGACGACGGGGCCAGGCCGGTCACCGCGCTGAACCGCAGGTGGGCGACCCCGCCCTTGGCGAGCTGGGCCAGGATGTCCACGTGGTCGGGCACCTTCACCTCGTGGGTGGCGCCCGCGCCGTCCTTGCGCCGAGGCACCGCGACCTTGGTCATCGCGGTCACCCGCTGGGCGGGCCCGAGCCAGCGCATCATCGCCTCGTACCAGATGCCCATGTTGAGGATGTTGTGCCCGCTCAGCGAGAGATCTTGCCGCCAGTGGAACGGCGCGGCCGGCTCGACGAAGCGGCCGCCCGAGGAGAAGAGCTCGACCGCCAGCACCTCGCCCACGTAGCCCTCCCCGAGCACCCGCTGGATCGTCCGGTCCACCTCGAGGGTGTGCGGCGCGGGCACGAGCTGGGCGATCAGCTTCGGCGCCTTGCGCGCGGCGTCCAGCATGCGCCGGCCCTCGGTCGCGTTCATGGCCATGCGAGCCTCGCAGAGCACGTGCTTGCCCTGCTCGAGCGCGGCGATGGTCATCGCGCAGTGCGTGTAGGGCCAGGTCCCGATGCAGACCGCGTCGATGTCCGGGGCGTGCACGATCTCCTGCCAGTCCCCGTGCACCCGGCCGATGCCGAACTCGCGGGCGACGCGCTCGCCCGACTCCTTGGTCCGGTTTGCGACCGCCACCAGCTCGACGCCGGGCTGGGCCTTGAGCTTGGGGATGTGATGCTTGCGGGTGTTGGCTCCGGCTCCGATGAAGCCGACGCGGATCGTGCTCTCGCTCATGTCGTTGTCCTCTCCGCTCGTTCGATGCAGGTGTCGAGCAGCTCGAGCGCGGCGCGCGTGAAGGCCCACATGTTCGCCTCGCGGTCGCTCCGGCCCGTCTCGAGGGTCCGGGCCATCTCCACCGTGCCCGCGACCGCGAAGCACGAGTGGCCGGCCGCGTCTCCGTAGCGGTTGCCGGTGGGGCCCGCCGCGCCGGTCTCGGCGAGGGCCCACGTGGTGCCGAGGCGCTCGCGCACCGTCTTCGCGTTGAGCCGCGCCGCCGCCTCGGTGCTCGAGCGGATCCCCCGCACCGCCTCGTCGGGGAGCTGGAGCAGGCCGCGGCGCGCGGTCTGCGTATAGATGACGCCGCCGCCCACGAAGTACGCGGAGGCGCCGGGGATCGACAGCAGCGCGGCCGAGATCAACCCGCCCGTGGAGGACTCGGAGACGGCCACCGTCTCGCGGCGCGCCACGAGGCGCGCGGCGACGGAGGCGGCGAGGGACGCGAGCAGGTCCGGCACGGCGGGGAGAATAGCACGACTTCTCCATGCTAGACTCGGCGCCGCGATGACCCCGCTGTCCGTGTACCTGCCCTTCAACGTCGATTGCCTGCGGGGGGAGTTCATCCCGGCCAAGCGCGGCGGGGCGGTGCCGCCGGGCGGCGGGCGCTGGCTCATCGTGCAGGAGCAGAAGCTGATGGTGGTGCCGGACGCCGCCGGCTTCCGGCTCCCCGCCGGCGAGTCCATGGACGGCGGGCCGCCCGGCTTCGACCAGGGCCTCGGCCCGCGGCATTGGCTCGGCACCCTGGCGGGCGCACCCTGCTGGGTCGCGGCGCTGGCCAAGGACGCACCGGTGCCCGAAGGCTATCAGGCCGAGACCCTCGTGCCCATGCAGGGCACGCGGCTGCCCGACGACCTGCTGACCCTGGGCGGCATGGCGATGCAGCTCCTCTACTGGGAGTCCACCAGCGGGCACTGCCCGCGCTGCGGCGCGGCCTCCGGGCGGCTCGAGGGCGAGTGGGGCAAGCGCTGCGCGAGCTGCCGCTACGAGCACTATCCGCACCTGCACCCGGCGGTGATCGTGCTCGTGCGCGACGGCGATCGCGTGCTGCTGGCGCGCAAGGCAATCTGGGCGCCCGGGCGCTACGCGCTGGTGGCGGGCTTCGTGGACAACGGCGAGTCGCTCGAGGGCTGCGTGGCCCGCGAGGTCAAGGAAGAGGTCGGGGTGGACGTCAAGGACATCCAGTACGTGGGAAGTCAGAACTGGCCGTTCCCGAGCCAGATCATGATCGGCTTCGTCGCCAGCTACGCGGGCGGCGAGATCACCATCGACCACGAGGAGCTGGAGGACGCGCGCTGGTTCCCCCGCGGCGAATTGCCGACGGGGCCCGCGCGCCACTCCATCGCCGGCTGGATCATCAGGAACTTCGGGTAGAGGAGCGGGAGGCTCAGGGCACGACCATGCGAGACGAGCAGGCGATCGAGACCGAAGCAACCGAGCTGCTGCGCACGCTGATCCGCAACAAGTGCGTCAACGACGGGACGGTGGCCTCAGGCCAGGAGACGCGCAGCGTCTCGGCGCTCGAGGACTACTTCGCGGGCGCGGGCGTGGCCTGCGAGCGGTATACCTCGGAGCCCGGCCGCGAGAGCCTCATCGCGCGCATCGAGGGCACGGACCCCAAGGCTCCGCGGCTGCTCCTGATGGGCCACACCGACGTGGTGCCGGTGAGCCCGGACGGCTGGAAGCGCGATCCGTTCGGCGGCGACCTGGTGGACGGCGTGGTCTGGGGCCGCGGCGCCATCGACATGCTCAACCTCACGACCACGATGGCGGTCGCCACCCGGCGCCTCGCCAAGGACGGCTTCCGGCCCCGCGGCACCCTCATCTATCTGGCGGTGGCCGACGAGGAGGCGGGCGGCAATCTCGGCGCGGGCCATCTGGTCGACCGACGGCCGGAGGCGGTGAAGGCGGACTACGTCATCACCGAGAGCGGCGGCGTGCCGATCCCCACCAGCAAGGGGCACGTGCTCGGCGTCACGGTGGGGGAGAAGGGCGCCAACTGGCGACGGCTCACGGTGGCGGGCACGCCGGGGCACGGCTCGCGGCCCTTCCGCACCGACAACGCGCTGGTGACCGCGTCGGAGGTGGTGCGTCGCATCGCGGCCTATCAGCCGAAGGCGCGCATCCCCGACGTGTGGCGCGAGTACGTGAAGGCGATGGAGCTCGGTCCCGAGCTCACCGCGGGCCTCACCGATCCCGCGCGCGTGCTCGAGACGGTGCGCGGCATGGACAACCTGGCGCTGGCCCGCGAGGCCCACGCCTGCACCCACACCACGTTCTCGCCCAACGTCATCCACGGGGGCGTGAAGACCAACGTGATCCCGGATCGCATCGAGCTCGACGTGGACATCCGCGCGCTGCCCGGCGTGACCTCGGAGGAGGTGGACGCGATGCTGCTCGAGGCGCTCGGCGAGCTCGCGCCGCGGGTGACCATCCGCCAGGGCCGCGGCCAGCAGGGCTCGCTCAGCAGCCACGACACGCCGCTGGTGGCCGAGATGCAGCGGGTGGTCACGAAGCTCATGCCGGGTGGCCGCGTGGTGCCCAAGATGACCACGGGAGGCACCGACGCCAAGTTCTTCCGCTGGCAGGGCGTGCCCGCGTACGGGTTCGGGCTGCAGTCGCTCCGCATCCCCTACACCGAATACCCGCTCATGTTCCACGGCCACAACGAGCGCGTGGACACCGAGAGCCTGAAGCTCTCGACGATCATGTGGGAGACGCTCTGCCGCCAGTTCCTCGCCTGAGCTAGCGGGCGAGGTCGCGCTCCAACGAGTCGACGCTGTCGGCGACGACCGCGACCAGCGCGTCCACCTCGTCCGGGGTGATGCAGAGCGGCGGAGCGAGGCGGAGGACGGTGCCGCGCGCGTAGATGATGGCGCCGCGGTCCCACGCCTTGCGGTCCAGCTCGGCGACGTGCTTCGAATCCAGGGGCTTGCCCGAGCCGTCGGGCTGGACGAAGTCGACGCAGACCATGAGGCCGCGGCCTCTCACCTCGCCGACGATCGGCTTCTTGCCGACGGCGCGGCGGAGGCCTTCGAGGAGGCGCGTCCCCATCTGCTCGGAGTTCGCGACCAGGTTGTCCTGCTCCATGATGCGCAGGTTGGCGAGCGCGGCCGCGCAGGCGACCGGATGGGCCGCGTAGGTGTTGGGGTGCACGTTCTCCTGGGTCGTGGTGTCGGAGAACGCCTCCGCGAGCCGGCCGCGCGCGATGCTGGCCGAGAGCGGGATGTAGCCCGAGGTGATGCCCTTGGCCACCGACATCAGGTCCGGCACCACCTGGTCGTGCTCGCACGCGAACCACCGGCCGGTGCGGCCGAAGCCGGTGATGACCTCGTCGGCGATCATCAGCACGTCGAGCTCGTCGCAGACGGCGCGCACCGCCTTCAGCCAGCCGATCGGCGGCATGATGAAGCCGCCGGAGGAGATCACCGGCTCCATGATGACCGCCGACACCGTCTCCGGGCCCTCGCGCATGATCGCCTCGCGCAGCTCGCGGATGCGGCGGGCGATCAGCTCGGCCTCGGTCCCCCCGGCGAGATCCCGGTACGGGTGAGGCGGCGCCACCTTCGCGAATCCGGGGACCTCGAGCGGCGCGTAGGCCTGCGAGAGGTGCGGCAGGCCGCAGATCGCGAAGGTCCCCATGGTCGCGCCGTGGTAGCCACCCAGGAGCGAGATGACTTTGTACTTGCCCGGCTTCCCGGTGGCCAGCCAGTACTGCCGCGCGATCTGCATCGAGCGCTCGTTGGCCTCGGAGCCGCTCACCGCGAACATCGTGTAGCGAAGGTCGCCCGGGGTGAGCGTCGCCAGCTTCGCGGCGAGCTCGGCGGCCGGGCGATTGGAGAATTGCCGCGTGGTCGGGTAGTACGCCAGGCGCACCGTCTGCTCGGCGATGGCCTCCGCGATCTCGCGGCGCCCGTGGCCCACGTTGACGACCGCGAGGCCGGCGAAGCCGTCCATGAGCTTCTTGCCCCGTTCCGTCCAGACCCAGACGCCCTCGGCCCGATCGATGACCAGGTCCTCGTCGGAGAGGAACGGGTGGTCCTGCGTCTTGTGCGTCCAGAGATGATTGATCGCCTTCGCGTCGGTCGTCATGAGCGGATCTCCCGGAAAAGGTTGAGCGGCTAGCGACGGTGCCCGGCCATGGTAGCACTCGGCGCCGGGCCTGTCCCCGGGACGGCTGCGACGAATGCTCATTTCAGTCAAATCTCTGACACTTTGCGCCCGGCCTGGCCGGGAAGTCCCATGAAATTCAACGGGTTGTGCGTGGCTTGGTCCTTGCTCCGTTCACCCTCGCTCCATTCTCAAAAGTGGCGGCGTTCCTTCAGGGAGGCAGGCAGGTGGGACCGATCAAGCCGTACGGCGTCACGGACTCAGACGAGATCGTGGCCCTGCGCGCGCAGATCCGGCAGCTCGAACAGGACAACGCGCGCCTCCTCGGAGACGAGCAGGCCCGGGTGCAGGAGACGAAGGTCCTCGCCGGCATCGGCCGGCTGCTCTCGGAGCGGCTCGAGCCCGACGTCGTCGGCCAGCGCATCGCGGACAGCCTGTGCGCGCTGCTGGGCGGGCGCTCCGCCGTCGTGTATCGGTTCGACGACGACTCGACGAACCTCCTCGCCCTGGCCGTCTCGCAGGATACCGACCCCGCGATCGGCTGGCAGCCGGTGCGCGACTCTCGATCGGGCACCGTGGGCCTCGCCATCCGCGAGCGTCGGTCCATCACCACGCCGGACGTCCCCGCCGATCCGCGGATGGAGCTCGGCCCGGAATTCAGCCGGCTCCTCGAGACGTTGCCGGATCGCGCGGTCCTCGCGGTCCCGCTCCTCACCCAGGATCGGCTGATAGGCGTCCTCGCGGTACGGAACGTGACCGGCTCCGTCTTCGACGCCCGCGCGGTGCAGCTCGCCGAGACCCTGGCCGACCAGGCCGCGCTCACGCTCGAGCACGCGCGGCTCTTCGCGGAGGCCGAGCGCCGGCGGCGGGAGGCCGAGATCCTGGCCGAGCTGTCACGAACGATCGGCGCCTCTCTCGATCTCGAGACCGTGCTGTGCCGGGTCACCGAGGCCGCGCGGGAGCTCTGCCGCAGCGACGGCGCCGTGATCGGGCTGCGCGTGCCGGAGTCCGACGCCGTGCTGCTCCGCTACTGGACGGCGCCGTGGTACGACGGCCTCGCCGATACCCGGGTCGAGCCCGGGAAGGGACTGGGCGGGCAGGTGCTCGCGGCGCGCCGGCCCATGCGCACGAGCGACTATCTCCACGATCCGCGGATCGGGCGCGAGTATCACGACCGCATCCGGCGCTACCAGATCCACGCGGAAATGGCGGTCCCCGTGCTCATCGAGGATCGCGTCGAGGGTCTGCTCTACGTGGACAATCGCTCCCCCCGCCCGTTCACGGACCAGGACGAGGCCATCCTGGTGCGGCTGGCCGCCCAGGCCGCGCTGGCCATTCGCAACGCCCAGCTCTTCGCCGACGAGCAGCTCGCCCGCGGCACCGCGGAGCGCCTCGTGCGCGCGCTGCGCGAGAGCCAGGAGCGCTTCCAGTTCGTGGCCCGCGCCACCAACGACGCGGTGTGGGACTGGGATCTGGTGAGTGAGGCGCTCTGGTGGAACGAGGGAATCCAGACTCTGTTCGGCTACGCCCCCGAGCAGGTCGGCCCGGACATCGGATGGTGGTACGAGCTGATCCACCCCGACGACCGCGGACGTGTCACGACCGACATCCACGCCGCGATCGACCGCGGGGTCGAGAGCTGGAGCGCGGAGTACCGCTGCCGGCGCGCCGACGGCTCCTACGCCCAGGTATACGATCGGGGCTACGTGCTGCGCGACGGGGACGGTCGGCCCACCCGGATGATCGGCGCGATGATGGACGTCACCGAGCGCCGGCAGCTCGAGGACGAGCTACGCCAGGCCCAGAAGATGGAAGCGGTCGGCCGCCTCGCGGGCGGGGTCGCCCACGACTTCAACAATCTCCTCACCGTCATCACCGGGCGCAGCGCGCTGCTCCTGGGACGGCTCAAGCCGGACGATCCGCTCCGCAAGAACGTGGACCTGATCCAGAAGACGGCGGATCGCGCGGCCGGGCTCACCCGCCAGCTCCTGGCCTTCAGCCGCAAGCAGGTGCTGCAACGGAAGATCCTCGACCTCAACGGCACGGTGAGCGACATGGGTGCGATCCTCCGGCGGCTCATCGGCGAGGACGTCGACCTGCTGCTCACGCTCGGCGCCGGCGCCGGACGCGTCAACGCCGACCCGGGCCAGCTCGAGCAGGTGCTGCTCAATCTCGCGGTGAACGCACGCGACGCGATGCCGCGAGGGGGCACGCTCGGCGTCGAGACCGCCGACGTCCGGCTCGAGGCCTCCGATCGGCCGGAGGCGCTGCCCGCCGGGCCGTACGCGGTCCTGCGGGTGATGGACACCGGCGTGGGCATGGACGCCGCGACCCAGGCCCGCATCTTTGAACCGTTCTTCACCACGAAGGAGCCCGGCAAGGGCACCGGGCTCGGCCTCTCGATGGTGCACGGAGTGGTGCGCCAGCACGGCGGCGCGATCTCGGTCCGCAGCGTGCCGGGCGGCGGCACCACCTTCGAGATCTTCCTGCCCCAGGTGGAAGCGCCCGCCGAGATCGACGCGGGTGGCGAGGCCTCGTCGGCCTCCGCGACCGGCCACGAGACGATCCTGCTGGTGGAGGACGAGGAGGACGTGCGCGCGCTGGCCCGCGAGGTCCTGGAGCGCCAGGGCTACACGGTGCTGGAGGCGGGCGACGGGGTAGAGGCCCTCGGTGTCGCCGAGACCGAAGGCGACCACATCGACCTGGTGCTGACCGACGTGGTGATGCCGCGCATGAGCGGGCGTGAGCTGGTGGACCGCGTGCGGGCCACCCGCCCGGCCACCCGCGTGCTCTACATGTCCGGCTACACCGAGGACGCCATCCTCCGGCACGGCGTGCACGACGCGAGCACCCTGCTCCTCAGCAAGCCGTTCCCGCCCGCCGAGCTGATCCGGAAGGTCCGCGAAGTCCTTGACAAGTCTCGCTGACCGCTCGGCGGCAACGAGCGGCTCGCCCACCAGCGCCCAGTAGGGCAGCGCCACCGTCACCACCACCAGCGCGGCCAGCGCGGTCATCAGCAACCCGAAGCGGAAGATCTCGCCCGCGGTGAGGTGCCCCCGCTCGTAGACCACGAGCGAGGAGGCGCTCTGGGCCGGGTAGTAGAGCACCGCGTCGCCCGCGATGGTGACGACGAGCCCGCAGAGCACCGGGTTGAGCCCGGCGGTGGTGCCCACCGACATCGCCACCGGGATCGTGGTGGCGAGATACCCGGTGATGTTCGGGATCATCAGCCGCACCGCCGCCGACGCGGCGATCAGCACCCCCACCACGAGGCCAGGCGACTCCGCGACCCGGTGCGCGGCGCCCACCACGCCGGCGGCCAGCCACGCGCTCGCTCCGGAGCGGGCGAGGGCCTGGGCGAGCGAGAGCGAGGCCCCGATCACGAAGAAGTTCGTCCAGCCCACCTCCTGCTCGAACTGCCGCCAGGTGAGCACGCCGATGCCCGGCAGCAGGAAGCACACGAAGGCGAGGAGAGCGGGAATCGTGGGATGCAGATGATGGAAGGCGTCGGTGAGCCAGAGCAGCCCCGCGCCGGCGACGATGAGCGCGGTGCGCCGCTCCACGCCCGAGAGCGGCTGGCGCGCGGGTCGGGGCGGCACCGACAGCCGCGCCGCGAAGCCCGCGCGATGGCGCAGGTAGATCGCGGCCGCGGCGAGGACGAGCAACGTCGCGTACGGCACGCTCATGAGCACGAACCAGCGCGTCCACGAGATCGTGCCGATCAGTCCGGCCGCCACGATCGGGGTGATCCCGCCGGTGAGGAGGATCGTGGAGGAGAGACGGTTCACCGAGTTCAGCGCCAGCATGACCGCGCGGGAGAGCGGGGCGCCGGGCGGCACACCGCCGAGCTCGAGGGCCTGATCGTAGACGTGGACGAGGATGGCGGTGCGGGTAGTGGCCGACGGCAGGATCAGGGTGAGCGGCGGCATCGCCAGGAGGAGCTGAGCGTAGAGCGCGCTCGCGCTGCCCCGGCCGTGCGCGAGGAGCACGTGGGCCACCCGCTCGGCCAGACCGCTCTTCGCCACCGCCACTCCCATCGTCAGCACGCCGATGAGGAAGTACGCGATCGGATCGGCGAAGCCCACGAGGGCCTCGCGGAGGCCCGTCACCGCGTGGGTGAGGACCAGCCCGAGGATCGTGATGATGCCGGTCACGCCGGGCGGAACGGTCTCGAGTCCCCAGAGCCCGATGGCGAGCACGACCACCGCGAGCACCCGCTGGCCCTCGACCGCGAGACCGGCGGGCGTGGGCGCCGCCAGCACCGCCACGAATCCCACCAGCGGGATCAGCCAGCGGAACCAGGGCAGTGGGCGGCGCACCCGCCAACGATACTCCTAGCGGCCGTAGTAGTAGCGGGGTCCGTACGGATAGGCCGGATAGACGTAGGTCACGTGGGGACGGGGCGGCGGCGCGTACGCGAACGGGAACAGCGGCACGATGGCACAGCCGCCCAGCACGAGCGCGGCCAGTGGGATCCACAATAGCTTCACGAGTTGGCGTGACATGACTTGTCCTCCCTGCCCGATCAGACGAAGGAGAGCGCGCGGAATATTCCGGAAAATGCGTGTAAACGCCGGAAGGGATGGCTTCGTCTTACTGGAGCTGGCGAGCGCTGCCTAACGCCTGCCGAGGACGATCACGCCCGCCGAGGCCAGGCGGTCGATCTCCTCGCCCGACATCCCGAGCTCGCCCAGCACTTCAGCGGTGTGCTCGCCGAGGAGCGGCGCCGGCCGCCCGATGCGGGGCGGCGTGGCCGAGGCGCGCCCCGGGAACGCGAGCATCTTCACCTTCCCGGCCCCCGGCTGCTCGACCTCGGCCACGAGACCCAGGTGACGCACCTGCGGATCCTCGAAGACCTCGTGGAACTCGTAGATCGGGCCCGCCGCGATGCCGGCCGCCTCGAGACGCGTGACCCACTCGGTGGCGGGCGCAGAGGCCAGAACGGCTTCCACGCGCTTCTTGAACTCCGGATGATTCGCGAGCCGCGCCTGGTTGGTGGCGAAGCGCGGATCCGTCTCCATCGCGACGTCGCCGAGCGCGGCGCAGAAGCGCCCCCACTGATCCGGGTTCATCAGCACCACGTTCACGAATCCGTCCTGCGCCTGGAACGCCTCGGCGGGCGAGAGGTTGAGGTTGCGGTTGCCCGCCCGCCTGGGCCGCTCGCCGGTGTCGAAGTAGATCGCGACCGGGTCCGGCAGGAGACCGAGGCTGGCCGAGACCAGGCTCACGTCCACGTGCTGGCCTTCCCCGGTGCGGAAGCGATGCACCAGCGCGGCGTTGATCATGCCGAAGGTCATGTACGAGGCCGCCACGTCGGAGATCGATCCGCCCATCCGCGTGGGCGGGTCGCCCGGCATGCCGGTCAGCGCCATGAGCCCGCTCATGCCCTGGGCGATCGTGTTGTAGCCGGGCTTGCGCGCGAGCGGGCCGGTCTGGCCGAAGCCGGTGACCGACGCGTAGACCACCGTCGGATTGACCTCGCGGACCGCCGGGTAGCCCAGCCCGAGCCGCTCGGCCACGCCGGGCAAGAAGTTCTCGATGATCACGTCGGCGCGGCACGCGAGGTCGAACGCGAGCCGGGCGCCCTCCGCCTTCTGGAGGTCCACCGCGATGCCGCGCTTGTTGCGATTCACCGCCGCGAACGAGGCGCTCATCTGTCCGTTGCCGCGCATCGCGCGCAGGTCGTCGCCGCGGCCGGGTCGCTCCAGCTTGATCACGTCGGCGCCGAGATCCCCGAGCATCGCGGCGGCGTATGGGCCGGCGATGACGCGCGAGAGGTCGAGGACGCGGATGCCCTGGAGCATGGCGGCCCGGGCATGGTGCCGCGGGCTGGAGCCGGAGTCAACTGGCGGCCGAGGCAGACCTGCCGCGAAGCCGGCCAGTGGGGCGCCGCCCGGTAACTTGACGAGGGCCCCGCCGGTCGCTAGGCTCTTGCCACACGCGAGAGGCGAGCGGTCTTCGCCAAAGGGGGCGTCATGCGCTACCAACGGATCTCCGCCGACTGCCACATCGACCTGCCCTGGATTCCGCCCGATCTGTTCACCGCGAATGCGTCGGCGGCGCTCAAGGATCGCATGCCCTACGTCAAGGACGGGCCCGACGGCCCCTTCTGGACCGCCAAGAACGGCACCAACTTCGGCCTCTGGGGCGGCGTGGGGCCGGCCGGCTCCAAGTACGAGGCCGGCAAGCACCACCGCGTGGACGTCATGGCGGCGACCGGGCTCTACGAGGATGGCAAGAAGGGCGTCGCCCGGCCGACGACTCCGGCCCTGCGGGCCAGGGACATGGACCGCGACGGCGTGCAGGCGGAGGTCATCTACGGCATCCTGGGCGCGGCCACCCGGCTGAACGACCACGAGGCCGCCACCGAGATGTTCCACATCTACAACGACTGGCTCGTGGAGTTCTGCCGCCACGACCCCGACCGCTTCATCGGCCTGGCCTGCCTGCCCTACGGCGACATCGACGCGGCGGTGCAGGAGGTCTACCGGGTGGCGAAGCTGGGGCTCCGCGGCATGGAGCTGTCCTGCTCGTGGGACATGGAGCCGATGTGGCACCCGACGTGGGAGCCCCTGTGGAAAGCGGTGAACGACGTGAACCTGCCGCTCCACTTCCACACTTTCCCGGCGCTGCCACCGTCAGTGCTGGAGAACCAGAAGGGGCTGACCCGGCGCGCCGCGTTCTTCACGGTGGTCTCCGCGTTCCAGATGAACCTGGTCAACATCCTGGCCGCGATCATCGGGGCCGCGGTGCTCGAGCGCTATCCCAACGTGCGCATCGCCTTCGGCGAGAGCGGCATCGGCTGGGTGCCCTACGCGCTGGACCGCATGGACTTCGAGTGGGAGGACCGCTTCACCGACCTCGGGCTCAAGATGAAGCCGAGTGACTACTGGCGGCGGCAGTGCAAGGCCACCTTCCAGTTCGACCGCATCGGCACCAAGCTGATCGACGACATGGGCGTGGAGACGCTGATGTGGGGCTCCGACTATCCGCACGGCGACGGAGTCTGTCCCGACTCCACCAAGTACATCGCCGAGCAGTTCGGCCACCTGCCCGCCGACGTCATGCACAAGATGACCTGCGAGAACGCCGGCCGATTCTACGGCCTGATCAAGTAGCCGCCGGGGTCAGGCGCGCACCTCGAGGATCATGTTGGCCGGGGTCTGGGCCACGCGCCGTACGCGCGTGAAGCCCGCCTGGGTAAGCACCTCGCGGAGTCGATTCTCTCCGGCCTGGGCCCCCAGCGCGAGCCCTACCTCCTGGCTGAGCGACGCCGGTGTGCAGAGGAGCGTCGACGCCGCGTAGTAGAGCCGGCCGACCGGATTGAGATTGTCCTCGAGCCGGTCGTTGGCGAAGGGCTCCACCAGCATCCACACACCTCCGGTGGCGAGCGACTTCCGCACGTGGCGTGCCGCTCCGACCGGATCCCCCATGTCGTGCAGGCAATCGAAGAAGGTGACCAGGTCGTAGCCGGTACCCGGGTAGCCTTTGGCCGCCGTCACCTCGAAGGACACCCGGTCCCCCACCCCGGCCTTGTCGGCTGCCTGCCGCGCGGCCTCGATGGACGCGGGATGGTAGTCGAAGCCGGTGATGGTCGCACGCGGGAACGCCTGCGCCATGATGATGGTGGACGCGCCGTGACCGCAGCCCACGTCGGCGACCCGCCCGCCGGCCTCGAGCCGCGTCTTCACCCCATCGAGGGCGGGGATCCACTGGCTGACGAGATTCATGGCGTAGCCCGGACGGAAGAACCGCTCGCAGCCCTCGTACACCCCCGCATCGTGCTCGTGCCAGCCCACCCCCGCCCCGGTGCGGAACGCATCCGT
>DATMMH010000295.1:0-5691 GCA_035569855.1 Candidatus Dormiibacterota bacterium | reverse complement strand
GTGAGCGCAGTCACGAGACCGAGCGACTGGGTGATCACCAGCACGCGCCCGCGGTGCATGCGATCGGCCACGAGGCCGGTGAACGGGCCCAGCACCATCATCGGGGCGGAGCGGGCGAACGCGGCCAACCCCACTATGAAGGGCGAGTCGGTGAGCTGGAACGCGAGCCAGCCGAGCAGGATGAGATCCATCCAGCGCGCCCCGTTGACGCAGAGGCCCGAGAGCCAGAGGCGGCGGTAGGGGCGCTCGCGCAGGACGGACGCGAACGCCTGGGGGGCGGCCAGCGCGGCCGCCGTCGGAGAGGGGAACCGGCGCGCTCGACTATTGACACGGCCGGCGATGCCGGACGATCATTCCGAAAACCCGAGCCAACCGGATGATCTCCATCCTCCTCGTTCCGCGTATCCTGGACCTCCTGAAGTAGCGGACCCGATGCCACCGCCTGGCACGGGGAGGCATCTCGGCGCGGCGCTGTCCGCGGGCCTGGTGTGCGGCGGCCTCTGGTTCCTGTTCGCGAGCATGATCCTCGACGTCGTCCGGCCGGGAGGGATGCTGGTGCCCGCCCTCGCCCTCGGGGCCGTGGCGGCTCTCGCGGTGGCCGCGTTCTGCTGGCGTCCCGGCTCCGCCAGGCAGATCTGGGGCCGAGCGATTCTAACGGTAGGCTTTCACGCGCTCGCGCTGCCGGCCGTGGCCGCCATCGCGTTCGGGGCGACCGCGATCTGGCCCCCTCCCGAGACGGCCGACCTCGGGCTCAGCGTGGACGTCTTCGGGGTGCGGCTGGTCGGCACCCCGACGACGGTCCGGCTCGGGTTCGGCGGCTTCGTCCTCGGTGTCCTCCTCGTCGTGATCGGCGAGCGCGCCCTGGGCCGCCGCCGCATCCCGGACCGGCTGCCACGCGCCGGGCGGCTTCCCCGCTGAGAGCACCCCGCACATTCGAACGGTCACGGTCGCGCTGCGCTTGACGGCCGGCGCGCTCTGCCTTTCGCTCCTCACGCCGGGTGCGCGCGCCGAATCCGAGCGCGCCACGTTCTCTCTCTCGACCGAGTTCTACGGCCCTCTCGGCTACGCCAATCCCGACGCCGCCCTGACCGTGCGCAACCGCATGGCCAACATGGTCGCGCTCTGGCCGCCCGCGGACGCCGGCATGCAGCGCTTCGTCATGAGTCGCGACGTACGCCTCAATTTTCTCCTGCAGGCCGCGACGCACGTGAGCCACGACTCCCCCGGCTCGATCGAAAGCCAGCGCCTCGCCGCAGCCAGTATCTGCACTGCGCAGCCCGCCCGGGGCCACCTCTGGAGCCTGATGATCGAGTGGGACCAGAGCGGCGGCGCCTGGGTTCCGAACGGACGGCCGCGATACGGGGGGCTGACGCGCGCGCAGGCGCACGGGCGCTTCGCCGACTACTACCTCAAACAGTCTCCGCCGCTCGCCACCTACCTCCGCCAGCCCGCGACGGCCCGGCCGTGCCGCCTCGCCGCGGTCACCGACTACTCCCCGAATGCGTTCGACGCCTACGAGCTCGGCGTCGACGTCGGCCTGCTCGAGCGCGGCGTCGACGAGCTCGGAGACGTCGCGACCGGCATCGCGTTCATGCGCGGCGCCGGCCGCCAGTACGATCGACCCTGGGGCATCGACCTCTCGACGTGGCGCACGGCGGCAGACTCCGCCACTCGCTTCGACGCCGACGGGAAGCAGACGGGCGGATGGTCGCCGAGTTATCTGCGTCGTCACATGTACGCCGCGTACATGGCGGGCGCGTACATCCTCCAGATCGAGCCGACGGTCTACTACGGGGCGGACGGGGCGGCCAATCCGTTCGGACTGACCGTGAAGCGGTTCGCCGATTTCGCATTGAGGCGGCATCCCGACGTGGGGACGCCCGTGGTTCCAACCGCGCTGATGCTCGACGCTCACAGCGGCTTCGACCCCAAGCACGGGCCGTACAACCAGCAGCACGCGGTGTGGTACCAGGACATCCCCTATTCTTCCGGCGACTTCATGATCGACAACTTCTTGAAGCTCGCCTATCCGGATCACTGGCGGCACGGCACGGCGCCTGGCGCGCCCTTCTCGACGCCGGGCGGCTACCAGCGGTTCCTCGCATCCGGGGGCGATCCCAGGCCCTTCGAGCCGATGCCGTCGACCCGCTGGGGCGACACCTTCGACGTGGTGCTCAACACCGCGCCGCCGAGCGCGCTGCGGCGCTACAAGGTCATCGTGCTCCTGGGCGACGTCGTCATCGACGCGCGTCTCCGCCAGGATCTCGAACCGTGGGTCCGGGCCGGGGGAACGCTGGTCGTCAACGTCAGACAGGCGACGAGCGCGGACGAGACGCTGCTCGGTGTCCGACTCGGCGACGCGGATCGGAGCGGCACGATCTCGCGATGGCTGTCTGACCGGACGGCGTTCACCGAGCCGCCCTTCAGGTACAGGACGGTCGCGCCCAGTACCGCGCGCGTCCTGGCGACCTCCGGCGACGGCGCCCCCCTGATCACGTCGAACGCGGTCGGGGCGGGACGGGTCATCCTGACGACGCCCGACCATCTGCAGACCATCGCGCGCGATCGGCTGCTGGACGTCGGCACCCGGCTGTTCGACCAGCTGCATCGCGAGCATGCGCCCGCCGTCGTGTCCGGCCCCGGCGCCCAGTACATGTTCTCGACCGCGCCGGGCCGGCTCATCACCACGATCATCAACAATTCGGGCGCGACCTGGAACGGCGCTATCGCCGCGAGCATACCCGGCGCGGTCGCCGCCGTTCGTGAGTACACCGCCGACACGATGGCGGCCTGCACGCGCGCCGATTCCGTCGTGACGGTCACGGGAAGCGTCCCGGCCTACGACCTCCGGATCTTCGCGATCGAGTACGCGCCGGGCCCGCCCGCCCCCGGCGCGGCGTGCTGAGCCTTCGGGCGGCGGTCCCTCAGAGGGGCGCCCGGTAGGCGGGAAAGAAACCTCCGCAGGACACCTCCTCCACCGGCACGTCGGCGGCCTGGGCGCGGCGCGTGGTCAGCGCGCGGTACTTCCGCTCATCGGTGACGAGACGCAGGGTCGAGAACGGAAAGAGCAACCGCGAGAATCCGCGCTTGAACTGGAGCAGGCGGTCGTTGGCGCCGCCGACGCCGCCTCCCAGGTGGAGGTACCGATTGCCGCGGGCCCTGGCCCATTCCGCGACCGAATACAAGAGCAGGTGAAATGGCGACTTGCTGAGGAACTCCGACCGGGTGCCGCCCAGGTGGGCCTGAACGATTCCGCCGCATTCGAAGAAGATGCAGGCCGCCGCGGGCCGCCCCTCCGACTCCACCACGGCACAGTGCACGTGCCCGGGCATCCCGGCGAGTCGCGCGAAGTACTCCGGGCCGAAGTAGTAGGACTCCTTCGCCTGGACCCGGTCCATCGTGTCTCGATAGATCTCCATGACGCACTCGACGTGCTCGCGCAGTGGGACCATGCGGGACACGAAGCCCAGCTTCCGGCACTTCTTGATCGTCCACTGGTGCCCTTCCCGGACCCCCTTCCAGAGCGCTCCCTCGTCCAGGGTCAGATCCATCGCGACCGTCTCACCGGCCGCGGTGAAGAAGCCCGGCGAGAAGAGCTCCGCGAACCCGTCGCTGAGCAGGGGGTGCATCCGGAAGAACGCGGAGCACGCCCCCATCGCGCGGAGCGTCTCGCTCAGCGCATGCATCGCCTCCCGGGCGAACCGGGGGGACCGCCGGGCCGCCTCGCTCAGCAGCAGGCCCGGATACCCATAGGGCGACACGACGTCGTACACCTCCTCGTCGCCCACGGAGGCCGGGCCGAGGCTCTCGCAGCGGCGAAGCAGATACGGAATGAACAGCTCCGCGTCTCCGGATCTGGCCAGGAACGCCATGGGCTGCGCCCGGTTCCACTCGCCGTCCAGCCTCACGTACTCGGGCAGGTGGTAGAAATCATGCCGCAGCCGGCGCAGGGCCTCGGGCCACCGCGGATCGTCGATCTCCAGGTGGACGACGTCCATCAGGGTCGCTCCACCCACACGGTGGGAAAGACCGCCGGATCGCCGAAGTCGGGATCGCCGTTTGGGAGCTTGCGGCACAACGTCTCATCGACGATGTGGATCTCTCGCCCTTCGCGGTTGCGGTAGGGGCGGTAGTGATTGTCGCCATCCTGGAAATGGACCGCGTACGACAGCCGGGGGTGTCCGCTCGTGTTGGGGTAGCTCGCGTGAACGGTCCACCCGTGATGGAAGCTCACCTGCCCCTTCCGCATGGTCATGGGGACGACGCGAACCTCCCGGCCGTGGGCACGGAACTTCTCCTCCACCTCGGTCAGGTTGCGATGGTTGAAGAACCGCACGTCCTGCAGGCCCTGCCACCGGTGGCTCCCCGCCATCACCACGAGCGGACTGCGGGTGATCTCCACCGAGTGAAACGGAATCCACGCCGAGATCATCTTGTCGGAGCTGCAGGTCGCCCAGTACGCGCGGTCCGCGTGCCAGCCGGTCACGGTGTCCGCCGCGTTCCCGGCATCGGACGGCTTGTAGATGAGCTGATCGTCCAGCACGCGAATGACGGAGCTCCGGGTCAGCTTCGCCGCGATGGCCCCCAGGAGGGGATAGACGGCCAGCGCCTTCAGCTCCTTCTTCTGCAGCGACACGAACTCGTTGTTTCGCGGGCCGTCTCCATCACCGGGCTTCCAGTCCGAGAAGCCGGTGTCGACGGCCAGGTTGCCGTCGCGCTCCCCCCGATAGAAGCGGTGGGCCCCCTCGCAGGCCGAGTCGATCAGGCCCTCCGGCACGACCCACTCCTTCGAGATGTAGTATCCGTTCGACTCGTAGAAGGCCACGTCCGAGTCGTCGGGCAGGAGCTCGAGCTGCTCTCGTGTCAAGGCCGGCGTGCTCATGACGGGCGACCGCCCTCCCGCGCTCGGGCCGGAACGCCGACCGCCACCGCTCCATCCGCCAGATCGCGGATCGCCACCGCTCCCGCTCCCAGCGTGGTCCAGCGCCCGATCCTGACGCCCGGGCTCACCACGCTACCGATGCCGAGGAACGCGCCCTCCCCGACATGCACCGAACCCGCGAGGTGCACGCCCGGCGCGAGATGTGCGTAGTCACCGACGACGCAGTCGTGGTCGACGGTGGCGCCGGTGTTCACGATGACGTGGTCGCCGATGACCGCGTCCGGCTGGATGACCGCGCCGGCAAAGACCACCGTGCCACGCCCGAGCTTCGCGGAAGGGTCGACGTGGGCGGACGGATGGACCACGGTTTGCCACTCGAAGCTCAAGCTTCTCGCCATCTCCCGCCGCTGCGCGTTGTCCCCGATGCCGACGATCCCGTGGCCGCCGAGTGCTCGCTCGATCCGACCCACCCGGATGCCTCGAGCGTCGGTGCCCCACTTGGCGTCGTCGTCGTCGACCACGGCCGCGACGGATCTTCCGGACGCGGTGAGCGCGCTGATGAGCACCTTGGCATGGCCCCCCGCGCCGATGACCACGACGCCGTCCTCCACCCGCTCGAGGACCCCCCACTCCGGCTCCTGGGTGGTCTTCCGGACACGGAAGCGAAGGGGGCGGTAGCTCATGAGGCTCTCGCCCGACCGCGATCGCGGACCGTCGCGCCCACGACCACGACGTTTTGTTGTACGGTCGCTTCGCGCCGCAGCGCATACCCGAACAGCATCCCGACGAGCGCCCAGAACAACAGCGCC
>DATMMH010000294.1:0-16699 GCA_035569855.1 Candidatus Dormiibacterota bacterium | reverse complement strand
CTGGCGCCCCGGACGCTCGAGGTGGTGGGCCGTGTACTGTTCGGCATGGAGCCCCAGGGGCTCCTGTGAAGGAGCGATCCAGACGATGACCATGGTGGCGAACGTCGCGGTTGCGGTGGTGGCGCTGCTGCACGTGTACTTCATGACGCTCGAGATGTTCTTCTGGGACAAGCCGCTCGGCCTGCGCGCGTTCGGGCTCACGCCGGAATTCGCGGCGGCCTCGAAGGCGCTCGCGGCCAACCAGGGCCTGTACAACGGCTTCCTCGCCGCCGGCCTAGTCTGGGGGTTGAGCCGCGGCGCGAGCGGCTTCTCGACGAAGGTGTTCTTCCTTGCCTGTGTGATCGTCGCGGGCGTATTCGGCGCGGTCACCGCGAGCAGCAAGATCCTCTGGGTTCAGGCGCTGCCCGGCGCGGTGGCCCTGGTCCTGCTCTGGCTCGCTCGGAGCCGGTGACCCGTGGCCAGGGCGCGGGCCGTGCGATGCATCGTCGGAGTCTCGCTGATCGTGTTACTCGCCGGCTGCGCCCTGTCGCCCGGCCTGACGAAGCCGGTGGTGCCCGAGGCGCTCGCGGTCCCGCCGGGCCAGGTCCTGTCGGTGGAGGCGCGGGCCACCGGCGTGCAGATCTATCAGTGCGATGTCAACAAAGACGATCCGGCCCGAGTCGAATGGGTCTTCAAGGCGCCGTCGGCCGACCTCTTCGACACCGCGGGCAAGCCAATCGGCAAGCACTACGGCGGGCCCACCTGGGAGGCGGCGGACGGGAGCAAGGTGGTCGGCGAGGTGCAGGCGCGCAACGATGGACCGGACCCGCAGGCGATTCCCTGGCTGCTGCTGCGAGCCAAGCCGAGCGCCGGCGACGGGATCTTCGCCCGGACCCAGAGCATCCAGCGCGTCCAGACGTCGGGTGGCCGCGCGCCGGCGCAGGGGTGCACGGACGCGGTGGTCGGTACCCAGGTGCGAGTGCCGTACACCGCCACGTACTACTTCTACCGGTGACTGGGCCGGCCGCCATGAAGATCGAGCGTCTGGACCACCTGGTGCTGACGGTGCGTGATATCGACACCACCGTCGAGTTCTACACACGCGTCCTCGGCATGGAGGCGGTGACCTTCGGCGCGGGTCGCCGCGCGCTGGCCTTCGGCCGCCAGAAGATCAACCTGCACCCGGCGGCGGCCCCATTCGGCCGCCACGCGCTCCATCCGACACCGGGCTCGGGCGATCTGTGCTTCATCGCGGCCGAGCCGATCGAGGACGTCGTGGCGCACCTCCGTCGGGTGGGCGTCGCGATCGAGGATGGGCCGGCGACGCGGACCGGCGCGCTCGGGCCCATCACGTCCGTCTACTTCCGCGACCCGGACCAGAACCTCATCGAGATATCGCGCTACGACTGAGGGCGCGAAGGCATGCTGAACCGAACGATAAAGATTGGCGACGTCACGCGCATGGCGGTGTTTACTGGAAGCGCGGGACCCATGCAGGACTGGGTCGGCCGGACCACGCCGGAAGCGACCGAAGCCGATTGGCGGGAGGTGGACCTGGCTGGGTCCGCGCCGCCGCAGGAGGAGACCGATGCTGAGACGGACGCTGATGGTGTCCCTGATCGTCTGCGGCCTGGCCGGCGCGGCGGTTGCGGGGCCCGAGAAGCCGATCACCAACGTGAAGAGTCTCGCGGGTGACTGGCGGGCCGTCGGCGGGGCCACCGCCGCCGCGATTCGCATCAAGACGGACGGCAGCTACGAGGGCACCTCCGCCAACGGGGCGAAGACGGCGGGAAAGATCACCGCGACCGGCGGCAAGGGATCGTTCCAGTCCACCAGCGCGGTAGGGAGCGTGGCGTGGTCGCAGGAGGGCGGCAACGACGTCCTCACGTTCATGCGGGCCGACGGCCGCGGGACCGCCAAGCTCCAGCGCGTGAAGTAAATCGGCGCGGGCGTTAGCCTTCCTCCCGGACGGCCCCCGCCGGCTCCAGCAGCAGGGTCGGCACCCCGCAGGTGGCGTCTCGCAGCGTGAGCACGCGCGTACCCGGCTTGCGGCCCGTTCGCACCTCGGAGACGTCGAGCCCCGCCGCCTGCAATCTCCCTCGCGCCGCCATCGCGTCGGGCACGCGCCAGGAGAGACCCCAGAGCGTGTCCGGCCCGTCCCCGCGACCGGCCGCCAGATCGTGCGCGATCTCGACGATCAGATCACCGCAGCGGAAGAAGAGGAGCCGCGCGCCCCACGCGGGATTGGAGCGGTCGAGCCGCATGTCGAGGCCGAGGCGGGCGCCATAGAGCGCGGCGGCCCGCTCGGGATCCGGCGTGCGGATGACCACGTGATCGAGCCCGGCCACCGTCGCGGGCTCCGGACCGAGTGCCCGTGACGGCGGCAACGCGGCCTGCTGCATGAGGAAGATCCGCACGCCGTGGGTGGCCGGGGTGGCGGCGCGGGTCCGACGCCAGCGCCGCCGCGCGCCGGTCGTCGCGTCCACGCTCTCGCCGTCGGCGATCGGCTCGGGAGCGAGGCCGAGGCGGGTGAGCCGGCGGTGCGCGCGCTCGATGTCGGAGACCGCAAAGGCGAGGCTGGCCAGTCCCTCGCCCTGCGTGTCGAGCACCGCGCCCAGGCGCTCCGCGGTCGGGCCGTGTCCCGAGGGCGCCATCAGCTCCACCGCGATGTTGGTGAGGGCGAAGGCCGCGATGGTGGCGCCGCCTCCGTGGGCCTCGGCCCGCCAGGCCGGTGCCCGCCCGAGGAGCGTGCGGTAGGCCGCGACGGCCGCGTCGAGATCGCGGACCGCGATCACCACGTGGTCGAGACCGGTGATGCTGGACGGCGTAAACGCGTGAGGAGTGGGCATCGGCGCGATACTGCCCCCGGCATCGGAAGAGGTCAAGGCTCGCTCGACTGACGCGACGTTCTGCGAGATGCTAGACGGCAGATGCGCGACCTTCAGCACGATGACGAGGACCCAATCGGCCGCCTGCTGACCCGGCGGGAGGCGCTCGCCTTGCTCGGCGCGGGCGGAGTGGCCGCGGTGGCCGCGGGTGCGCTCGGCTCGCGCCCGGCGATCGCGGCTCCCGGCTGCGTGGTGCGGCCGGCGCTGACCGAGGGCCCGTACTTCGTGGACGAGAAGCTCGACCGCTCCGACATTCGCTCCGATCCCGCCGACGGCACGGTACGGCCGGGCGCGCCGTTGCGACTGGCCCTGCGCGTGTCACGGCTGACGGCGGGCGCCTGCGCGCCGCTCGCCGGCGCGATGGTCGACGTGTGGCACTGCGACGCGCTGGGGGCCTACTCCGGCGTCGCCGACCGTGGTGGCCGCGCCATGGGCCAGAAGTTCCTGCGCGGGTACCAGGTGACGGACGGCGATGGCCTCGCGCGCTTCACCACGATCTACCCGGGATGGTACGAGGGGCGGACGGTGCACATCCATTTCAAGATCCGGTCGGCGGCCGGCGGCGGCCGCGCCCACGAGTTCACCTCGCAGCTCTTCTTCGACGACGCGCTCACCGATCAGGTCTTTGCCCAGCCACCGTATGCGGCGAGGGGCCCGCGTCGCGTGCGCAATCCGCGAGACGGTATCTATCGCGGCGCGGGCGGCCAGCTCACGCTCGCGGCGGCTCCGGCCCCTCCGGGCTATCTCGCCTCGCTCGATCTCGCGCTCGAGACCGGCTAGAGTATCCGGCGTGGAATCGCGCTACCGCCTCACCAAGGGCGGCCCTCGCTCGACGGAGCAGCTCGTGGAGGCCGGCCGGTACGGGTACGCGCACTCCTGCGTGACGTCCGAGAACTTCCCGGCCCGGGCGGGCGGGGGCGATCCCGGCGGGAGCGAGATCATCGTCATCGGCTTCGACCATGCCGTCGGCGCCGAGGAGGCCCTGGCCGAGGCGGGCCGTCGAGGGCTCGAGCGGCCGTCGTACGAGGATGCGCTCTGGTTCGGGATCGAGCATCCGGATGTCCAGCAGGCGCACCCGGTCGTTTTCCTCCACGATCCGTGGTTCGGGTTCTTCGGGCGTCGCGACGTGCTGTGTCTCTGGTCCAACGCCGGCCGCCGCGAGCTGGGCCTCGAGGGTTTCGACGACACGTGGAGCCCGCGCTATCGCTTTGCCTTCGTGGCGCGCGGTGCGATGGCCGCGTCGTTCGCCGGCCGGCCCGAGGCCGGCGGGCCGCGGCCGTTCTACGGTCAGTTCGCGTGGGCCTATGACCACCTCGTCGAGCGTCCGGTGGTTGCCGAGTGCGCCGGCATCGCCCGGACACTGGCCCGTCGGGGTATCGGTCCGGGCGCGGCGCTACTCGACGCCGGTTGCGGCACGGGCCACTACGCCCTCGAGCTGGCGCGCCTCGGATTCGACGTGACGGGGCTCGATCGGTCGCCTGCTCTCCTGGAGCAGGCGGAGGTTCGTGCCCGCGGGGCGGATAGTGGCGCGAAGCTGAGGATCGAGCAGGGCGACATCCTGCAGCTACCGGCTCATCCCCGGTACGACGCGATCGTGTGCCGGGGCGTGCTGAACGACTTCGTGGACGACGGCGATCGCGCGGCGGTGTTCGGCACCTTCGCGCGGACCCTGCGCGCGGGTGGCGTGCTTCTGCTCGACGTGCGCGACTGGGACGCGACGGTGGCGGGCAAGACGGCGCGCCCGTCCTCGGAGAAGCGCGTGACGACCCCTCGCGGGTTGCTCGTGTTCCGCAGCATCACGCGGCTCGAGCCGGTCACCCAGCGACTGCTCGTCTCCGAGCGCCACACGCTCACGACCGGCGCGGGTGAGACGGTGGTCGATCACGAATTCGTGATGCGGTGCTGGAGCCGCGAGGAGCTGCAGCGCCGACTCGGGCCGGCCGGCTTCGGGAGGATCGAGTATTCCAGCACCTACGACGGCACGCCGTCGCTCGGCGCGGGCGACCGCATCGTCGCGGTGGCATCTCTCACCGGAGGCTAGTCCGGCACGGTGCCCACGCTCCAGATCAGCGCTCGGGATGCAGTCAGCTATGACGATAGCGGTGGGCCGGGCCCGCTCATCGTGCTGGTTCACGGCTCGCCCGGGACCTCACGGGCGTGGCAACCCGTCGCCGAGCGGCTCGCGGCGCGATTCCGGGTGATCGCGCCGAACCTGCCCGGCTACGGCGGGACCACGCGGGCGCCCGAGGAGGCGCCGGTCGACAGCTCCTACGCGGCCGGTCTGATCGAGGCGCTGAGCGCGGCCGTGGGCGAGGCGGTGGTGCTGGCCGGCCACTCCTACGGCGGCGTGGTGGCGCTCCAGGCCACGCTGCGCGGTCGGATCGCGCCACGGGCGCTGGCGCTGTTCGAGCCGGTGGCGGTGCCGGTGCTCGACGTGGTCGGGGAGGCGGAGGCCTTCGCCTCCGCCCAGGCGCTCTTCGAGGACTACCGTGGAGCCTTCGAAGGCGGCGACCGAGAGGCCGCGCGCAAGATGGTGGACTATTGGTTCGGCGTCGGCGTGTTCGACCTGATGCCGGCCTCGACGCGCGAGTTCCTCATCGCCCACACCTCCCACAACCTGCGCGACATCCGCGCGACTTTTCGGGATCCGTACTCGCTCGCCGCGCTCGGTCGTCTGGCGATGCCGGTGCTGGTCGCCTACGGCTCGCGCAGTCCGGACGTGATGGTGCGCATCGTCCAGGCCATCGTCTCGCAGGTGCCCCGGGCCGATCTCCGAAAGGTCGAGAAGGCCAACCACGCGCTCACCTCCACGCATCCGGACGCGGTGGCGGCGCTGATCACCGAGCTGGCGGACCGGGGTTGATATGATGGGGCGGCGGACCTTTCTCGAGATGGCCGGGGCGGGCCTGCTGGGAGCCATGCTGATGCCGATCGAATCGCGCGGGCAGGGTCTGCTGGAGCGGCGCATCCCGAAGACCGGGGAGGCGCTGCCCGCCGTCGGCCTCGGGACCTGGCAGGTGTTCGACGTGGCGGGTGACGCGGCGGAGCTGAGGCAGGCGAGAGAGACGCTCAAGACCTTCGCTGCCTCGGGTGGCCGCGTGATCGACAGCTCACCGATGTACGGCGCGTCGGAGACGGTCACCGGGCAGCTCGCGGCCGAGCTCGGCCTGCTCGACAAGCTGTTCGTCGCCACCAAGGTGTGGACCAGCGGCAAGCAGGCCGGCATTCGCCAGATGGAAGACTCGATGCGGAAGCTGCGCGTGAAGCGACTGGATCTCATGCAGGTGCACAACCTGGTGGACGTGGAGACGCAGCTGGCGACGCTCCGCGATTGGAAGGCGGCCGGGCGCATCCGCTATCTCGGCATCACCCACTATCACGCGGGTGCCCACGCCGAGCTCGAGCGCTGGATCCGGAGAGGCGACATCGACTCCGTGCAGGTGAACTACTCGCTGGCCGAGCCCGAGGCCGAGCGGAGCCTGCTCGGCTCCGCCGCCGCCAACGGCACCGCGGTGATCGTCAATCGCCCGTTCGCGGAGGGGGCCATGTTCGGCCGGGTGAAGGGCAAGGCGGTGCCGGAGTGGGCGAAGGAGGTGGGCTGCGAGAGCTGGGCCCAGTTCTTCCTCAAGTGGATCCTGGCCCACCCCGCGGTCACCTGCGCGATCCCCGCCACGCGGAATCCCCGGCACGCGGCGGACAACATGGGCGCGGCCGCGGGTGCCCTGCCGGACGCGGCCATGCGCCGGCGGATGGCCGAGCACTTCAACTCGCTCTAGGCTCGGAGACCAGGAGAGATAGATGCCGCGCAACGAGGCCCGGACGTATCGGCACATCGAGGTGCAACCGGTCGCGGGGGCGCTGGGGGCCGAGATCCGAGGCGTCAACGTGGCGGCCCCGCTCGACGACGCGGTCATCGCGGAGATCCGGCGGGCCTTCCTCGACCACCTCGTGATCTTCTTCCGTGACCAGAAGCTCACCCCGCCCGAGCAGCTCGCGTTCGCCAGGCGCTTCGGCGAGCCGATGGAGTACCCGCAGCTCAAGGGGCTGCCGGAGTGCCCGCTGATCACGCCGGTGCTGAAGCTGGCCCACGAGCAGGTGAACTTCGGCGGCGTGTGGCACACCGACACGACCTACCTCGCGCAGCCGCCGATGGCCAGCATGCTCTACGCGGTGGAGATCCCGCCCTACGGGGGCGACACCATCTTCGCCAACCAGTACCTGGCCTACGAGACGCTGTCGGAAGGGCTGCGCCAGACGCTCGACGGGCTGATCGGCGTCAACACCTCGACCAAGGCCGACGCCTCCAAGACGCGCGAGGACCGGCTGAAGGCCGCCGGCGTGGAGATGAAGGCGCTGGCGAGCGAGCACCCGGCGGTGCGCACGCATCCGGAGACGGGGCGGAAGTCCCTCTACGTCAACCAGGGCCACACCGCGCACTTCAAGGGATGGACCGAGGAGGAGAGCCGGCCGCTCCTCGAGTATCTCTTCCAGCACCAGGTGAAGCTCGAGCTGACCTGCCGCTTCCAGTGGCAGCCGGGGTCGATCGCGCTCTGGGACAACCGCTGCGCGCAGCACAACGCGGTGAACGACTACGCGGGGTTCAAGCGGCTGATGCACCGCGTGACGCTGGCCGGCGACACCCCGCGCTGAATCGGCTACCGGCCGGTCCAGCGCGGCTTGCGCTTCTCGACGAAGGCCTTGGCGCCTTCGACCCGGTCCTCGGTGGTGCGGAGCAGCGTGGCCAGGTCGTTCTCCAGCCGGATGCCGTCGTCGAGCGGCAGCCCGAGCCCGCCCACGACCGCCTCCTTCGCGTAGCGCAGCGCCACCGGCGCCTTGTCCGCGATGGTGCGCGCCAGCGCCTGCGCCGCGGCCTGCAGCTCGGGCACCGGGACCACGCGCTCGACCAGGCCGATGCGCAGCGCCTCCGCCGCGGGCACCCGCATGCCGGTCAGGATCATCTCGAGCGCCTTGCCGCGCCCCACGAGGCGAGGGAGCCGCTGGGTGCCACCGCCGCCCGGGATGATCGCGAGGTTGATCTCGGTGAGACCGAGCTGCGCGTCCTCCGCCGCGACGCGGATGTCGCAGGCCAGGGCCAGCTCGAGCCCGCCGCCGAAGGCATAGCCGCGGATGGCCGCGATGATCGGCTGCGGGCAGCGCTCCATCTCGCGGCGGAAGTCCACCCGCCGCCGGGCCTCGCGGAACTGGGTGATGACCGGCGGCTCCAGGAACTCGCGGATGTCGGCGCCCGCGGAGAAGGCCTTCTCCCCGGCGCCGGTCACCACCACCGCGCGCACCGCGTCGTCGGTGCGGAGGTGGGTGAACACCTCCAGCAGCTCGCGGCGCATCGCCTGGTTCATCGCGTTGTGCACGTCGGGGCGGTTCAGGGTGACGGTGGCCACGCCGTCGGCCTGCGCGTAGCGGATCGCCTCGTACTTGGCGGTCGCCGGATTGCTCGTCGCGTGATCGCTCATGGGGCGGGGTCCTTGCCGACGATGACGCCGCGGCGGCGCAGCTCGGCGATCTCGGGATCGGTGTAGCCCGCCTGGCGCAGCACGTCCGTGGTGTGCTGGCCCAGGGTGGGCGGCGGGCCCGCGTCCGGGGCCTGCGTCTCGGAGAAACGGAGGGGCTGGCCCATCAGCGAAAGCGGGCCCAGCTCGGGGTGGTCGTACTTCACGATCATCTTGTGGTGGAGCACCGCCGGGTCCTGCATGAATTCCTGCAGCGACTGGGTCGGCGCGGCCGGGATGTCGTGGGTGGCCAGGATGCGCAGCCACTCAGCGGCCGGGCGGGAGGAGAACGCGCTCTCCAGCAGCGGCATCAGCGCCTCCGCGTGGTCGCGGCGCGCCATCCAGGAGCCGAAGCGCGGGTCCTGGGCCAGGTCCTCGCGGCCGATCGCCGTGCAGAGCTTCACCCAGAACGACTGGTTGCCGACGGCCAGGAAGAACCAGTGCCCATCGCTGCCCTGGTAGAGGCGGTAGGTCGGCGTGACCCGGAAGGTCAGCTCGTAGCCCGGGTAGGTCACCACGTTGCCGGACTGCAGCGCGAGCACCGCCTGGAGCAGGGAGGTCTGCACGCGCTGGCCCCGGCCCGTGCGCTCGCGGACGAAGAGGGCGGCGAGGACCGCCTGGCAGGCGAGCGCCGCGCAGTAGTAGTCGGTGACCGCGATGCGCAGGTACTGGGGCGCCGTGCCGAGGCCCTGCAGGGTCATGACGCCGCCCATCGCCTGCAGCAGCGGGTCGAAGCCGGGGCGGTCCTTGTACGGGCCGTCGGAGCCGAACGCGGTCACGGTGGAGTAGATGAGACGGGGATTGAGCGCGCGGAGCGTCTCGTAGTCCACCCCGAGCCGCTCGACCACGCCCGGGCGCATGTTCTCCATCACCACGTCGGCGTCCTTGGCCAGGCGATGGACGATGGCGCGCCCGTCCGGCGCCTTCACGTTGACCGCGAGCGAGCGCTTGCCGCGGTTCCAGCCATAGAAGCCGGGCAACTCGCGGAAGGAGTCGCCCTCGAGCGCCTCGACCTTCACCACGTCGGCGCCCATGTCGGCCAGCATCATCGCCCCGTACGACCCGGCGATGTACGACGTCAGATCGACGATCTTCACGCCCTCGAGCGGGCCGTTCATTTGTCGTGATGCAAGACCTGACCCCGGATGAGCAGCTCGCGGTGGTGGGCGGCGTCGCCGTAGAGGGGCTCGAGGGCCTTGGCACGCTTGAAGTAGAGGTGCAGGTCGTACTCCCAGGTGAAGCCGATGCCGCCGTGGACCTGGATGGCGTCGCCGCAGACCTGACGCGCGGCCTCGCTCACGTAGGACTTGCAGACCGAGGCGGCCATGGCCGCGTCCTCGGCGCCCGCGGCGAGGGCCCAGGCCGCGTAATAGACCGCCGAGTGCGAGTTCTCCACCCCGAGCAGCATCTCCGCGCAGCGGTGGCGGATGGCCTGGAACGAGCCGATGAGCTGACCGAATTGCTCGCGCACCTTCACGTAGCCCACGCTCAGGTCGAGGCAGCGGCGCGCCGCGCCCAGCATCTCGGCGGAGGCGCACACCGCCGCCCGGCGCAGGAGCGCGTCCAGTACCGAGACGGCGCCGCCCGGCCGGCCCACCAGCGCGTCCGCGTGCACCGCGGCCTCGTCGAGGCGCATCTCCGACCAGCGGTTGGCGAGATCGATACCGACCATGGGGGCGAGGGTCACGCCGGCCGCGCGTGGATCCACCAGGAAGAGCGAGAGGCCCTCCGGCGCGCGCGCGGGCACCAGCACCACGTCGGCCACGTGCGCCCACGGCACGAAGCGCTTGACCCCGGAGAGCCGCCAGCCGTCGCCCGATCGCGTCGCGGTCGCGGTGGTGGAGGCGGGATCCCAGTCGAGCGCGTCCTCCAGTAGTGCCGCGCTCGCGCGCGCCTGGCCGGACGCGATGGCGGGCAGCCACTTCTCCTTCTGCGCGGCGCTGCCGCCCAGCTGGAGCCCGAGCCCGCCCAGCACCACGCTCGCGAAGTAGGGCCCGGGATAGGCGGCGCGGCCCATCTCCTCCAGCACGAGGCAGAGCTCCACCAGCCCGAGCCCGGCGCCGCCCTGCTCCTCCGCGAAGGGCAACCCGAGCCAGCCGAGCTTGGCCATCTCGCTCCACAGCGCCTCGCCGTAGCCGCGGTCGTCCTCCATCATGACGCGCACGTGGGCGGGCGCACACTGCTCGTCCAGGGCCGCGCGGACCGAATTGCGCAGCAGGATCTGATCTTCGCTGAACGAGAAATTCATCGAGAGCCTCCGACGCGGTCGGCCCGGGTCTCCTTGGGCAGCCCGAGGATACGCTCGCCGATGACGTTCTTCTGGATCTCCGACGACCCCGCGTAGATCGTCCCCGCGCGCGACCAGAGAAACGCGTAGGCCCACGTGCCGCGATCGCCCACCGCGGTGTCGACCTCCAAGCGGTATTCGGCGGGGACGCCGTCGGTGAGCTGGCCGTAGGGCCCGAGGATCTCCTCGGCGAGCTCCATGAAGCGCTTCTCGAATTCCGAATAGGAGAGCTTGGTGAGCGAGCCGCCCGCGCCCGGGTGCTCTCCGCGCTCGAGCGTGGTCAGCACCCGCAGGGCTCCGTAGCGCTCCACCTCCAGGTCGGCCCAGATGCGGCCGAGCTTCTGGCGCGTCACCGGATCGTCCAGGATGGGGCGGCCGTTGCGCTTGAGCCTTCTGGCCGCATTCAACAAGTGCGTGTACTGGCTCGCGTAGGTGGTGATGCGGGCCAGCGCGCGGCCGCCGCGCTCGTAGCCGAGGGTGGTCTGAGCGATGCCCCAGCCCTCGCCGAGCCGCCCGATCATGTTCTCCTTCTCTACGCGCGCGTTCGTCATGAACACCTCGCAGAACTCCGAGGAGCCGGTGATCTGCTTGAGCGGGCGCACGTCGACCCCGGGCTGGCGCATGTTCATGAGGAAGCACGTGATGCCCTTGTGCTTGGGCACGGCGGGATCGGTGCGGGCGAGGAGCAGGCCCCAGTCCGCGATGGCGCCGCCGCTCGTCCAGATCTTCTGCCCGTTGACCAGGAAGTGGTCGCCCTTGTCCTCCGCGGCGGTGCGCAGCGCGGCCAGATCGGAGCCGGCGTTGGGCTCGGAGTAGAGCTGGCACCACATCTCCTCGGCGGTGAGGATCTTGCGGAGGTAGCGGCGCTTCTGAGCGTCGGTGCCGTGGACGACGATGGTCGGCCCCACGATGCCTACGCCGAGACCATTGGTGGGCGCCGGGGCGCCGGCGCGCGCCATCTCGTCGGCGACGATGGCCTGCTCCATCGGCCGCGCCCCCTGCCCGCCGTATTCCTTGGGCCAGCCCATGCCGAGGTAGCCCGCCTCGTAGAGCTTCCGGTGCCACACCTTGCGCTCGTCCAGGTTGTGGATCTGCCGCGGCATGTTCTGCTCGAGCCACGTGCGGACGTGCTTGCGGAACGCGACGTCCTCGGCGGTGTAGTTGAGATCCATGGCGGGGGCCTCCTCGCGCCGGCCAGCCCAGTTCGGTGAGCCGTGGTGTCTTGCGGTAGCCCGGTTCTAGCACGGGCCGCGACGGGCGGTCAACCGCCCGCCGTGCTACCGTTCTGCCGCGTGAGCCGCCGAGCGTTCCTCCAGGGTGCCGGAGCCGTGGTGATCGTGGCCGCGGGCGGGCTGGTCTGGCGCGCGCGGGAGCAGGGCGTGCTCGCCGCCGGCACCGGGCCGGCCTACGAGCCGTGGACCACCTGGTCGCGCGATGCCGCCGAGGGCCCGCTCGGTCTGGTACGGGCCGGGATCCTGGCCGCCAATCCTCACAACACGCAGCCGTGGCGCTTTCGGGTGAGCGCGACGCGCGTGGAGCTCTTTGCCGACACCGCCCGTAATCTCGGGTCCTTCGATCCCTACCTGCGCGAGATGCACATCGGACTCGGCTGCGCGGTGGAGAACATGGTCCGCGCGGCGACCGCGCTCGGCTACCAGGCGACGGTGACCGAGCATGCCGGCGCGCTGGGCCCTGCCGCCGCCGCGCCCCGGGTGGCGCCGGTCGCGGCGCTCGATGTCACGCCGGCGCGGCCGCGACCGGACGCGCTCTTCGACGCGATCCCGCGGCGACACACCAACCGGGCCGCCTACGACCCCAGACGCCCGGTGCCGCCCCAGGTGATCGAGGCGCTGTGGGCGACCTTCCAGAGCGACCTGGACGTGCGGCTGTTCCTGTTCTCCGCGCCGGACGAGCGGAAGAAATTCGGCGCCGCGGTGGTCGCCGCCACCGAGGCGATCGTGGCGGATCGCCGGATGGTCGAGGACAGCCAGCGCTGGTTCCGGAGCCGGTGGAGCGACGTCCAGCAGCTCCGCGACGGTCCCACGCTGGACGCGGCCGGGCTGTCGCCGCTCATGACCGCGGCGGCCAAGATGCTGCCGCCGCCCTCGCCCGAGACCAACCATCGTTACTGGTTGGACGCCACCCGGGACGTCCAGGTGGCCACGAGCCCGCTGTTCGGGCTCATCGCGGTGCGCGATCTCTACGACCGCCCGCAGGCCCTGCGCGCGGGCCGGCGGTGGCAGCGGCTGCACCTGCTCGCCACCGCGCGCGGGCTCGCGATGCAGCCGATCAACCAGCCGGTGGAGCTCGTGGACCGGGAGCGCGAGCTTCAACGAGAGCCGCGCGCGGCGGGGGTGCTGGCCGGACTGACCGGTGAGGCGGAGTGGAAGCCTACGTTCGCCTTCCGCATGGGTGTTCCCACCCGGCCCGCCGGCCCGAGCCCGCGGCGCCCGGTCGAGACGGTCCTGCTCGGCGCCTGAGGCGCGGCGGCGGGCGGTCAGTCGCTGACGCCGATGATGCCGGTCAGCTCGTAGAGGCGATCCTGGGAGCGCAGCGGGGGTCGCCCGTCGGCGCGGACCCGCTCCGAGGAGCCGTCGGGCAGGATCCGGCGCGCCTTCACGGTGTCGGCGAGCTGCGTCTCGAGGACCTCGCGGAGCCGCCGGTGCAGGCCCACGTCCACCACCGGGAAGGCGACCTCGACGCGCCGGTCGAGATTGCGCGGCATCCAGTCGGCGGAGGCCAGCCAGTACTCGGGTTGTCCGCCGTTCTCGAAGTACCAGATCCGCGCGTGCTCGAGATAGCGGTCCAGGATGGAGATGACGCGGATGTTCTCGGAGAGGCCCGGCACTTCCGGGCGCAGGCAGCAGATGCCGCGCACGAGCAGGTCGATCCGCACGCCGGCCGCGCTGGCCGCGTACAGCTCCTCGATCAGGGCCTGATCGACGAGGGCGTTCATCTTGGCGATGAGGCGCGCGGGCCGCCCGGCGCGGGCGTGCGCGGCCTCGCGGCGGACCTGCTCGACGAGCGCCTCGCGCATCACGCTCGGGGCGAGCAGCAGGTGGTGGAAGCGGGTGGGGCGGGTGTAGCCGGTGAGCAGATTGAAGAGCTGGGTGAGGTCCTCGCCGAAGGACTGCCGGCTCGTGAAGAGCCCCATGTCGGTATAGAGCGCGGCGGTGCGGAGATTGTAGTTGCCGGTGGAGAGATGGCAGTAGCGGCGGATGCCGTCGGCCTCCTGGCGCACCACCAGGCACGCCTTGCAGTGGGTCTTGAATCCCGGGAAGCCGTACACCACGTGGGCGCCCACCTCTTCCAGCGCGCGCGCCCAGCGGATGTTGGCCTCCTCGTCGAAGCGCGCCTGCAGCTCGACGAGCACCGCCACCTCCTTGCCGTTCTCCACCGCGGTCTGCAGCGCGTGCGCGATCGGAGAGGTGGGGCTCACCCGGTAGAGCGTCATCTTGATCGCGAGCACCTTCGGATCGCCGGCCGCCTCGCGCACGAAGCGGGTGACGCCCTCGAAGCTCTGGTACGGGTGGTGGACGAGGATGTCGCGCGCCCGGATGGCGCCCCAGATGTCGGTGGTGCTCTCGAGCGCGGCCACCGGATGGGGCGGGTGCTGCGGGTCCTTGAGCCGCGGGATGTCGAGCGCGGTGTAGAGCTGCAGGAGATCCGAGAAGGCCGCGAAGCCCGCGCCCTCGTAGAGATCGTCGGCCTGCAGCTCGAGCTCGTCGAGCAGCAAGGTCAGGATGTCCGACGGCAGGTCCCCGTCGTGCTGCAGGCGCACCGCGGCCCCCAGCCGCCGCTCGCGCAGGCTCTGCTCGATGCCGCTCAGCAGGTCCGCGGGGCGGATCGGGGCGGGGAGATCCGCATCCCGGGTGACCCGGATCGCGTGGCTCGAGAGGATCTCGTAGCCGTTGTAGATGGTGGGCAGGTGCAGGCGGACCACGTCCTCGAGGAGCATGAAGACGTGCTTGCCGTCCGTATCGGGCAGCGCGATGAACCGCGGCAGCGCCTGGCTCGGGATGTGGATCACCGAGAGCTGGCTGTGCGGGAAGACCGACGGGGTGGAGGGGCGGATCGACGCCACCAGGCAGAGCGAGCGGTTGCCGAGATAGGGGAAGGGGTGCCCCGGATCCACCGCGAGCGGCGTCACCACCGGCAGGAGGGCGCGCCGGAAGTAGTCCTCGAGGAAGCGCTGCTGCTCCTCGGTGATCTCCTTCGGCCGGAGGAGCAGGATTCCCTCGCCGGCCAGGAGCGGCTGGATCTCCTGGAGGAACGAACGATGCTGCTCCTCGACCAGCTCGTGCACCCTCGCCGATACCGCGCCCATCGTCTGCAGCGGGGTGAGCCCGTCGGGGGTCGCGGACTGATCGCCCTCGCGGATGCGCCGTTTGAGCGCGGCCACCCGCACCATGAAGAACTCGTCGAGGTTCGAGCTGAAGATCGACAGGAACTTCAGCCGCTCCAGCAGCGGTACCACGGGGTCCTGCGCCTCTTCGAGGACGCGCCGGTTGAATTCGAGCCACGACAGCTCTCGGTTGACGAATTTATCGGAGCTCATGTCCGTTCCTTCTCCTGAAGGCCTCGTGGAGGAGCACGCCGTCCCGGACGCCGCGCGTGCAGACCACCAGACGCAGATACCCTCCGGTCACCATCACGTCCTCGATCACCATCGCGCCGGCCAGGATGATGTCCGCGCGCTCGCTCTTCAATCCGCGGATCTTGCGCCGCCTCCGCGAGGAGAGCGCCTCGAGACGCTCGCGGATCGCGGTGACGTCGGACTGGTGCAGCACCAGCCCGTGCCGGTGCTTCCGCTCGCCGGGGTGGTGACGCAGGTGAATGCTCGCGAGCGTGCGCACGGTGCCCCCGAGGCCGACCAGCATCTCGCCGCGCGCCGCCGGCGGCAGGGCGTCCCCGAGCTGCGCGCGGATCTCGTCGCGGAGCTCGCGCAGCTCCCGCGGCGTGGGCGGATCCTGCCTCAGGAAGCGCCGGGTGGTGCGCACCGCCCCGAGGGGCAGGCTCGTGCTCGAGACCACGTGCCGGCGGCGAACCCGACTGAGCTGGAGACTCGACCCGCCCAGATCGGCCACCACCCCGTTGACGAACGGCAGGCTCTCCAGCGCGGCGATGACCCCGAACCGGGCCTCGTCGCGGGCGCTCAGCACCTGGACCTCGATGCCCTCGTCCCGTCGGAGCGGGTCCAGCAGGCGCTCCCGGTTGCGGGCGTCGCGCACCGCGGAGGTCGCGATGGCCACGACCCGCGGACCCTGCTCCTGCGGGGAGTAGCGTGCGAAGAACCGGTGGACGGCCCGCAGCGTCTTGGCGATGGCCCGCCGCGGCAGGACGCCCGGGGCGCCCCCGCCCAGGCGCGTCTGCACCCGCTCCTGCGCCAGGATCCGGTAGCCGGAGGTCGGGCGGATCTGCGCCAGCAGGAAGCGCACCGCGGCCGATCCGAGGTCGACGATGGCTACCAGGTCGGACGCCGAGCCGGCGTCCGGCCGGGATCCGTTCATTCGTGCCACGACTCACCAGTTTCCACGACGAGAGCCAGACCGCCCCCGCGGACTGGACAGTCACATGACCTGTTGCTTGGGCCCCCTGGGGGAAAGGGGCCCTAAGGGTACCACGGGCGGCCGGGGCGGGGGAAATGCGGCTAGTCTGAGCCGAGAGCCCTTAAGATACGGGGCTTTACGAACCACCTGAGCTGGCCGGGCACCGACGGGCCTTCCGGCAGGTGGACGAGCGCGGCTCCGCCCTTCTTGAAGGCGAAACGGTCGTCTCCCTGGTGCATGCCGAGCAGGTGGCCGAGCAGGGCGGAGAGCGTCGGCTCGTGGCCGACCAGGGCCACCGTCGCGTCGGGCCGGTACTTCTTGAGCGCGGTCACCAGCACGTCCACGTCGTCCTGGCCGAGCGCCGGTTCGATCCGTGGGGTGACCCGTCGGAACGCGGCGGCTGCGATCTCGGCGGTCGCGCGGGCGCGGGTGAGCGGGCTCGTCAGCAGCACGTCGGGGCGGCCCGCGATCCGGGCCAGCCCGCGGGCC
>DATMMH010000293.1:0-8588 GCA_035569855.1 Candidatus Dormiibacterota bacterium | reverse complement strand
CGTCCTTCACGCCCTGCTCGCCGGTGCACACGTTCGAGCAGCCCGCGGAGGCGAGGATCGCCTGGGCCCGGCCGTCGCGCACGTGCTCCTGCGAGACCAGCACCGGCGCGCCCTTGACCTGGTTGGTCGTGAACACCGCGGCGGCGCGGGAAGGCGAAGAGGAGTAGACGAGGGCGAGGTCCTTCTTGCCGCTCGCCTTGATGCCGGCCGCGATGCCGGAGGCGAGGATGCCGGGGACCGCCGTGATCCCCCCCTCCAGCCACTGGAAATCGGCCATGCGCCCCCTACGGATACACGGGAGGCGCTTCGAGACCCGTCCGCTCGTCCCACCCCATCATGATGTTGAGGCTCTGGATGCCGTTGGCGGAGCCGCCCTTGCCCAGGTTGTCGAGCGCGGAGACGCAGACCGCGCGCTTGGTCCGGGGATCGGCCACCACCGTGACGTCGCAGAAGTTGGAGCCCACCACCGAGCGCGTCGTCGGCCGCTGCCCCTCGTCGAGCACGCGGACGAAGGGCTCGCCCGCGTAGAACTCGCGGTAGAGCGCGACCAGCTCCGCGGTGGTGGCCGGCTTCGTGAGCGGCACGGACGCGGTCGTAAACAGGCCCCGGTTCAGCGGCACCAGGTGGGGCGTGAAGCTCACGATGACCGGCCGGCCGGCGAGCCCCGACAGCTCCTGCTCGATCTCCGGCGTGTGCCGGTGGGTGGCCATGCCGTAGGCCTGCACGTTCTCGTTGGCCTCGGTGAACAGGTACATCGGCTCGGCCTTGCGTCCCTGGGCTCCCGCGCCGGTGACCCCGGACTTGCCATCGATCACGATGCCCTCGACGCCGCCGCGGCCGCTCTTGAGCAGCGGCGCGGTCGCGAGCACCGCGCCCATCGGATAGCAGCCCGGCGAGGCCACCAGCGAGGCGCCCACGATCTGCTTACGGTGCAGCTCGGGCAGCCCGTAGACCGCCTCCGCGAGCCCGGCCGCGTCCTCGTGCGGGGCCTTGTACCACGTCGTGTACAGGCCCGAGTCCTTCAATCGGTAGTCCGCGGAGAGATCGATGGCCTTGCGGCCGTGACCGCGCAGCACCGGGACGAGCCGCTGCGACTCCATGTGCGGCAGCGCCAGGAACACCACGTCGGCTTCCTCGGCGAGCCGGTCCGGCTGGATCTCCTGGAAGACGAGGTCGCTGAGCCCGCGCAGGTGTGGGTAGCTCTTGTCGAGACGCTCACCGGCCAGGCGCTCGGAGGTCACCGCGGTGATGCGGACCTTGGGATGGACGGAGAGCAGGCGGAGGAGCTCCGCCCCCATGTATCCGCTGGCCCCGGTGACCGCGACTTTCAACATGACGATCGCGTCGGCCGACGGCTACCGCTTGGAGTACTGGAACTTGGACCGCGCGCCGGGCTGGCCGTACTTCTTGCGCTCCTTCATCCGCGGGTCGCGCGTGAGGCAGCCGGCCCGCTTGAGGGTCTGGCGCAGCTTGTCGTCGAACTTGAGCAGCGCCCGCGCGATACCGTGACGGACCGCGCCCGCCTGCCCGGTCGGCCCGCCGCCGCCCACGTTGATCGTGGCGTCGAACTGCCCGACGGTGTTCGTGAGCTGCATCGGCTGCGCGATCACCATCCGCAGCGTCTCGCGCGGAAAGTAGTCCTCGAAGGGGCGGCGGTTGACCACGATGCGGCCACTGCCGGCCTGCAGCCAGACGCGGGCGACCGAGGTCTTGCGGCGTCCGGTGCCGTAAAAGCGGGTGTCGACGGCCATGGGGCTCCTCAGCGGGCGCGCTCGCGCGTGGCGAGCGGCTCGGGCTTCTGGGCGGCATGCGGATGCTCCGCCCCCTTGTAGACCTTCAGCTTCTTGGCCATCGCGCGACCCAGGCGTCCCTTCGGCAGCATGCCCTGCACCGCCCACTCGATCACGCGCTCCGGATGGGTCTTGATCATCCGCTCCGCGCTCACCTCCCGCAGGCCTCCGATGTAGCCGCTGTGCCAGCGGTAGATCTTGTCGGTCAGCTTGCGTCCGGTCAGATGGATCTTCTCCGCGTTGATGACCACCACGTGATCACCGACGTCGAGGTGCGGGGAGAACTGGGGCTTGTGCTTGCCTCTCAAGATCGTGGCGACCTGGGTGGCCAGACGACCCAGGACCCGGTCCTGGGCATCGACCAGGAACCACTTGCGCTCGACTTCGTCTTCCTTCGGCATCAGGGTCGTCATGATCTCCGTCCGGATGGGGACCGCCCGCCTCGAGGGTTCAGGGCCACGTCAAACGTCCCGTTGAATGGCAACGGGTAATCATAAAAGAAACGCCCCGGCCGGTCAACTGGTGCGCCGCTTCGGGGCTGCCTTCGGGACGGCCGCGCCGGCCTTGGTCTTGCCCGACCAGGGGCAGAGACCCAGCACCGGGCAGGTCGGGCACGCCGGCTTCCGCGCGAAACAGGCCCGGCGGCCGTGGAGAATCAACAGGTGGCTGGCCTTGGTCCAGCTCGGGCGGGGCAGGAGCTCGCAGAGCTGATCGTGGATCTTCTCGGGATCCTCCCCCCTGGCGAGCCCGAGCCGCTGGGAGACGCGGAGGACGTGGGTGTCCACCGCGAGAGCCGGGATGCCGAACGCATTGCCCAGGACCACGTTGGCGGTCTTGCGCCCGACGCCCGGTAGCGTGACGAGCTCGTCGAGCGTGCGGGGCACCTCCCCCGCGTGGCGCTCCACGAGCCCGCGCGCCATCCCGGAGAGCGAGCGAGCCTTGGCCCGGAAGAACCCGGTGGAGTGGATCTCGTGCTCCAGCACGGGGAGCGGCACCCCCGCCCAGTCCGCCGCCGTCCGGTACTTCTTGAAGAGCTCCGCGGTGACCACGTTGACCCGCTCGTCGGTGCACTGGGCCGACAGGATCGTGGCCACCAGCAGGTCGAGCGGCGTGGTGAAATGGAGCTCGGTGCGCGCATCGGGATACGCTCGGTCTAGGCGGGCCACGATCTTGCGCGCGCGGGCCTTCTTCTCGGCCAGGCTCTCGGCCATCAACGTCCCTCCTTGGGCGGGCACACCGGGCCCGCCTCGTCACCGACTTCGAGTCGCTCCCGCTGGATGCGGATCGGCGCCACCGACACCATCATGGGCAGCCGTCGCAGGCGCGGAGTCGGGTCGAAGTCTCTCACGGTCCAGCCCACGAGGAGCTCCGGCAGCGGCACCCCGTGGTAGCGAACCCCGTCCGCGCACAGGGTGAACGGCGCAGCTCGGCGAGCGCCGCCACGTGTCGGCGGCTCATCGGGGCGGCGCGGACGCGGCGGGCCGGGCGACGAGCAGGATCGAGATGCCGAATGGCAGCGAGACCCAGCGCAGGAGCCGCGCCTCGCTGGCGAAGCAGCCGGCCAGCAGCCGGTTCGCGAGCGGCGACGGGCGGTCCAGGTCGTGATCGGACCGGCCCCGCAGCGCCCGGTAGAGCCGCGCCGCCATGATGGGCGGCGCCAGCAGCGTGTTGAAGTACGTCAGCCGCTCGACCGTGAAGCCGGCCCCCTCGACCGCCCGGCGCAGCGAGCGCGCGGTGTAGCGGCGGTGGTGGCCGAGGATCTCGTCGTGACGGCTCCAGAGCCAGGCGTAGGCCGGCACGGTCACGAAGAGTCGTCCACCGGGCGCCAGGAGGCGGCGGCAGGCGCGGAGCGCGCCCGCCTCGTCGGTGACGTGCTCGAGGACGTCGAAGAGACAGGCCGCGTCGATGCTGCCCGCCTCGAGCGGGATGTCGTCCGGCAACGCGCCCGGCCGGACGTCGAGGCCGCGGGCTCGCGCGTGCTCGCGCAGGGCCGCGTCGGTCTCGACTCCCACCGCGCGGCCAAGGGGCGCGAGCGCTTCGAGCATCCCGCCGCTCCCGCAGCCCACCTCGGCCAGCCGGTTGCCCCCGGCGGGAAGCCGCCGCGCCATCTCGGCCAGGATCACCGCCCGCCGGCCGATGAACCACCAGTGGGTGCCGTCCTCCTCCGCGTGCACCGCGGCGTACGACGGGTCCATATGATCAGGCCTCGGCCCCAGCCTCGGCCGAGAGCGCGCGGCGGATCGTCTCGACGCGCTCGCGCGCGACGGCGGGGGCGAGCGCCACGGGCGCGTGCTCCACGCTCCAGATCGGCTGCAGCGGGGCGGGGTCGGTCGGCAAGCGCGGCACCAGGTGCCAGTGGATATGCGGGACCTGGTTGCCGAGCAGCTCGTAGTTCATCTTCACGGGTCGGAAGGCTCGGGCGAGGGCCTGGGCAACCCGGCTCACCTCCTCGATGAGCGTGCGCCGCTCCGGCCCCGACAGATCGTAGAGCTCGGCGGCGTGACGGCGCAGGACGAGCAGGACGTAGCCGGGGAAGAACTGGTCCTCGTGGAGGAAGACCCTGGAGGCCTCGAGCTCGGCGATGTGCAGATCGCCGCCCCCGCGGCCGAACTTCCCGCACATCACGCAGTCGCCCGGCGTCACCGGCGCTCGGACAGGAAGCGGCCGATGCGGCCCATCGCCTCCTGGATCCGCTCCAGCGACTGCGCATACGAGAAGCGGAGGTAGCCCTCCGCGTTGCGCCCGAAGTCCACCCCGGGCGTGACGCCGACGTGCGCTCGCTCCAGGATCTCGAACGCGAAGGCGAGCGAGTCGGAGGTGAACCGTCGCGCGTTGGCGAGGACGTAGAAGGCGCCGGTGGGCAGGGCCCCCACCCCGAGGCCGATTTCCCGCAGGCCCGCCACCATGACCCGCCGCCGCTCGTCGAAGATGCGCCGGAAGCTCGCCGTTTCGTCGGCGGCCTCGCGCAGCGCGGCGAGGGCCGCCCACTGCACGAACTCGTTGGTCGAGATGAAGAAGTTGCCGTGCATGGCGGTGAGCGCGGGCATGAACTCGCGTGGGGCGATCAGGTAGCCGACGCGCCATCCGGTCATCGCGAAGGCCTTGGAGAAGCCGTTGAGCACGAAGGCCCGATCGGTGAACTCGAGCACGGTGTGCTCCGGCCCCTCGTAGGTGAGGCCGTGGTAGATCTCGTCGGAGACGACCCACGGCCCGAGGCGGCAGAGGGCGGCCAGCCGGTCGGCATCCAGGACGGTACCGGTGGGGTTGGCGGGCGAGTTGACGAGCAGCGCCCTGGTGCGCGGGCCGACGCGCGCCGCGACCTCCTCGGGGCGGAAGCGGAAGGCGTCCGACTCTTCCACCGGAACGTAGATCGGGCGCCCCTCCGCGAACTTCACGAACTTCGGATAGCAGGCGTAGTAGGGATCGGAAAGGATAACCTCGTCGCCGGGATCGAGCAGCGCGCTGAACAGGAGCATCATCGCGGGCGAGGTGCCCGCGGTGACCAGGATCTGGTCCGGCGACACCGCGACCCCGTAGCGGGCGCGATAGTGCTCGGCGATCGCCTCGCGCAGCGGCAGGATACCGAGGGTGTGCGCGTACCGGGTGCGCCCGTCCTTGAGCGCCTTCATGGCGGCCTCCCGGATCAGCGCCGGGGTGTCGAAGTCCGGCTCTCCGAACTCGAGATGGATGACGTCGATCCCCTCGCGCTCGAGCGCCTGGGCCCGCTGGAAGACCTCGACCGCCAGGAACGGCTCGATCTCCTGCGCGCGGCGGGCGATCATGCGGTCCCGCCTCGAGCGCGGCGGGCGAGTCGCCGGCGTGCCGCCACCACCTCGATCAGCATCCGCGGGCCCTCGCGCAGGACCCCCACCTTCGAGCCCGGCTGGTCCGCCCAGTTCACCGGCACCTCCGCGATGCGGTAGCCGTGAAGCTCGGCGAGCATCAGCAGCTCCACGTCGAAGCCGAAGCCGTCGGTGGTGACGAGCGGGAAGAGGGCGTCGGCCACCTGGCCGCGGAACAGCTTGAAGCCGCACTGGGTGTCCACCACCGAGGCGACCCCGAGACGCCGTACCAGGAAGTTGAACACGTGGCCCGACAGCTTGCGGTGGACACGGACCTGGCGAGTCACCGACGCGTCGGGCAGCACCCGGGAGCCCACCGCGAGGTCGGCCCCCGAGACCACCGCGGCTTCCAGGCGCGCGGCCTCCGCGATCGGCGTCGCGCCGTCGGCGTCCGCCATCAGCCGGAGCCATCCGCCCGCTCGCTGCATGCCCACCCGCACCGCGTGCCCCTTGCCCTGGTTCCGGCCGAGCGAGTGGACGCTGACCCCGGCGCGGCCCGCCGCCACCTCGCGCACCCGCTCGGCGGTCCCGTCCCGGCTACCGTCGTCCACCACGATGACCTCGTACGGCTCGTCGCGCCCCTCGAAGTAGGCCTGGACCTCCTTCAGGTAGGCGGGCAGGCGGATGGCCTCGTTGTAGGCGGGAATGACCACGGACCAGCGCGGCGTGGGGCCGCTCACCGCGATGCTAGGTCCAGACGGTGGCGTCGGCCCGACGGCGGCGCCGGGCCACGCCCGTCTTCTGGGCGGCCTTCGCCACCTCGCGGGCCACCGCCGGCGCCACCTTCTTGTTGAAGACGCTCGGGATGATGTACTCCGGGCCCAGCTCCCCGCGCCCCACGCAGGAGGCGATGGCGTGGGCGGCCGCGATCTTCATGTCGTCGTTCACCAGCCGGGCGCGGGAGTCGAGCAGGCCGCGGAAGAAGCCAGGGAAACAGAGCACGTTGTTGATCTGGTTCGGGTAGTCGGAGCGCCCGGTGGCCATCACCCGCACGTGGCGCTCGACCTCTTCCGGCTGGATCTCCGGCACCGGATTGGCCATCGCGAAGACGATGCGGTCGCGGGCCATGTTCTTGACGTCGCGCACCGTCAGCACCCGTGGCACCGAGAGGCCGATGAACACGTCGGCTCCCCGGATGACGTCGGAGAGTCGCCCCTTGACGTTCCGGGGATTCGTGGCCGACGCCACCCACGTCTTCATGTAGTCCATGCCGACCGGGCGGCCGCGGTGGATGGTCCCGTGCTCGTCCACGCCGACGATGTGGCGGGCGCCCATCGCCAGCAGGATCTTGATCGTCGCGGTGCCGGCCGCGCCCACCCCGGACACCACCACCCGGATCTTCCGGATGTCCTTCTTGACGATCTTCAGCGCGTTGAACAGCGCCGCCAGCACCACCACCGCGGTCCCGTGCTGGTCGTCGTGGAAGACCGGGATGTCGAGCTCCTTGCGTAGCCGCTCCTCCACCTCGAAGCAGCGCGGCGCCGAGATGTCCTCCAGGTTGATGCCCCCGAAGGCGGGCGCGATGATCTTCACGGTCTCGACGATCTTGCCCGGGTCCTTCGTGTCGAGGCAGATCGGAAAGGCGTCCACGCCCGCCAGCTCCTTGAAGAGCATGGCCTTGCCTTCCATGACCGGCATGGCCGCCTCCGGACCGATGTCGCCCAGCCCGAGCACCGCGGTGCCGTCGGTGACCACCGCCACCGCATTCTGCTTGATCGTCAGGGTGAAGGCCCGACTCGGGTCGTCCTTGATCGCCAGACAGACGCGGGCGACTCCCGGGGTGTAGGCCATGCTGAGATCGTCGCGGCTCCGGATGGGCACCTTGCTGTGTATCTCGATCTTGCCGCCCAGGTGCATCAGGAAGGTGCGATCGGAGATATTGGCGACCCGCACCCCGGAGGCGACCCGGAGGCGGTCGATGATGTCGTGGGCGTGACGGCTGTCCCGGGCCTTGATCGTGATGTCCCGGAGGACCCGGTCGCCGGTCATCTCGACCAGATCCACCGCCCCGATGTCACCCCCCGCCTTGCCGATGACCGAGGTGACCCGGCCCAGCATGCCGGGCTTGTTCCGGATCTCGAGCCGGACCGTAAAGCTATAGGAGGCGCTGGGGGCGACGGCCATCAATCTCTCATCATCACGCGCGTTTAGACGGTAAAACCGCCCCCACCCAGTGTCAACAAATTTCCCCCTCCGCGGGTTGACCGGTATGATGCGCCGTGGGCTCCAGGCCGCCAATTCCTTCGCGACCTCTCCCGACCCTTCTGGTCGTGTGCTTACTGCTCATCGCCTGGCCGCTCCCGCTGTCCGCCGAAATGCACCGCTGGACGATCGTCGAGGGTAAGAGCCGGGCGGGCTTCGAGGCCGCGTACCGCTGGGGTTCCGTAGCGGGCGCCAGTGAGTCTCCGAGCGGCGACGCGGAGATGGACGTCGACGACCTGAAGCAGCCCGTGAAGGGTGCACTCACGGTCCGAGCGAGCACGCTGCACACCTGGAAAGCGGCCTGGGACAAGGACGTGTGGGGAGTCCTGGACGCCGAGCACCACCCGGAGATCAGCTACCGGATCGAGAAGATCGAGAGCTCGTTTCCGTCTCTGACCGAGAACGCCGACGTCACAGTGACCATCCACGGATTGCTCTCCATTCGGGGGGTCGAGCGGCCGGCGAGCTTCATGTCGCGACTCCGCCTCCGTCAGGGCACCCTCTGGGTGCGGGGCGAGTCCTACCTGAAGGCGAGCGACTTCGCGATTCCACCGCTCCGCTACCTGCTGCTGTTTCCCACCAAGGATCGCGTGCTGGCCACGTTCGACCTCATCCTGAACAAGGCACCGTAAGCCAGCCCGCCCCATCCCATCCCCGGCCCGCTCCCGGGTCGCGGCCAACGCGAGGTCCGGGTGAATAGCCGCGTATGGCGGCACGTCTCCTTTCATCGGCGCTGGGTTACAAGGAACGATGG
>DATMMH010000292.1:0-3400 GCA_035569855.1 Candidatus Dormiibacterota bacterium | reverse complement strand
GGCTACGCGGTCGACCGCTACAAGCTGCTGGCCTTCGTGATCGCGGGGCTCGTCGCGGGGGTGGCCGGCTCCCTCTACACCCAGTTCAACGGGTCGATCACCCCGGACGCGTTCTTCTGGAAGACCTCGGGCGAGGCGCTGCTGATGGTGATCATCGGCGGCACCGGCACCCTCGGCGGCGCCCTGCTGGGGGCGGGCGCGTTCATCCTGCTGCAGAGCCTGGTGAGCACCTACACCGAGCGCTGGATGCTGATCCTGGGCGCGACCTTCATCTCGTTCGTGCTCTTCGCCCCCGGCGGCATCGTGGGTGCCCTGCGCGGCCGCGTGGGGCTCCGCGCGTGACCACGCCGCTGCTGGCCGCCGACGCGCTCAGCCGCAGCTTCGGCGCGCTGAGCGCGCTCAGCCGGGTGTCGTTCGTGGTCATGCCGCGCGAGCGGCGGGCGATCATCGGCCCCAACGGCGCGGGGAAGACCACGCTCTTCAACGTGATCACCGGCGAGCTCGCGCCGACCGGCGGCCGCATCCTGCTCGAGGGCCGGCCCATCGAAGGGCTGAGCCCGCACGCGGTGGCCCGCCGCGGGATCTCGCGCTCGTTCCAGCGCAACAACCTCTTCGCGAAGCTGCCGGTGCTGGAGAACCTGCGTCTGGCCGCCGCGGCGGGCCGTCCGGGTACCTGGGATCTCCTCGGCGGTGTGGAGCGGCGCCGCGCGCCGCTCGATCGCGCCCGGGAGGTGGCCGACGTGGTGGGCCTCGCGAGTCGCCTGGCCGCGCCGGCCGGCCGCCTGTCCTACGGCGAGCAGCGCCAGCTCGAGGTCGGTGTGGCGCTCGCGACGTCGCCGCGGCTGCTGCTGCTCGACGAGCCGACCGCGGGCATGTCGCCCGAGGAGACGCAGCACATGACCCGCATGCTCGAAGCCCTGCCGCGCGAGGTGACGCTGCTCATCATCGAGCACGACATGGACGTGGTCGGCTCGCTCGCGGATCAGGTGACGGTGCTGCACTACGGGGAGGTGCTGACCGAAGGCACCTTCGACCAGGTCAAGGCCGACCCGCGCGTCTACGAAGTCTACCTCGGAGGCGTTTGAGCGTGCTGGACGTCGAGTCCATCCACACCTACTACGGAGAGAGCCACGTGCTCCACGGCGTTTCTCTGCGGGTGGCTCCGGGAGAGGCGGTGGCCCTCCTCGGCCGCAACGGGGCGGGCAAGACCACCGCGATCCGCAGCATCGTGGGCTTCACGCCGCCCCGCGAGGGCCGCGTGCGGTTCGAGGGCCAGCCCATCGAGCGCTGGCCGGCCCACCGGATCGCGCGGCGGGGCATCGCGCTGGTGCCGCAGGGTCGACGCATCTTCGCCCCGCTCTCGGTGCGCGAGAACCTGCTGCTGGGTGCCCGGTCCGAAGGCTGGACGCTCGAGCGCGTGTTCGCGCTGTTTCCGCGGCTGCGCGAGCGCGCCGCGCAGGCCGGCGGCACGCTCTCCGGCGGCGAGCAGCAGATGCTGGCCATCGGCCGCGCGCTGCTCACCAACAGCCGGCTGATCCTGCTCGACGAGCCCTCGGAGGGCCTGGCCCCGCTGATCGTGCGCGAGATCGGCCGTATCCTCAAGGCGCTGCGGACCGAGCGGCTCTCGCTCCTCCTGGTGGAGCAGAACTACCATCTGGCCCTGCAGGTGGCCGACCGCGTCTACGTGATGAACAAGGGCCAGATAGTCTACGAGGGCACCCCGGCCGGCCTTGAGGCCGACGAGGAGACGAAGCGGCGCTACCTGGGCGTGGCCTGAGCCCCCGGCGACGCGCGGGAATGCTACACTCGGGCCGATGAGCTGGATCGATCCGAACTTTCCTCGCCACGCGACGCCGAGCGACCTGGTCGGCCGCGTGCTCGGGCTGAATCCCGGCATGATGACCGGCCCCGGCACCAACACCTATCTGGTCGGTCGCACCCATCCGATCCTGATTGACACCGGCGCCGGCGAGGCCGACTACCCGGCGCTGTTCGAGCAGTATTTGGGTCAGCGTGGCTGGCGGCGGCCGGAGCGCATCATCCTCACCCACCGCCACCGCGATCACCTGGGGGGCGTGGGCCAGCTCCGCGAGCTCTTCCCGGGCGTGCCGGTCGCCAAGCTGATCTTTCGCGACTCCGGGCTGCCCGACGACGTCGACATGCTGGGCGACGGCGAGGTCGTGGAGGGTGACGGGGTCACCTTGCTCCCCATCCACACCCCGGGCCACGCCTCCGACCACCTCTGTTTCTACTTGAAAGAGGAGCGCGCGCTGTTCAGCGGCGACGTGATCCTGAACGGCTCCACCACCGTGATCCCCGACGAGGACGGAGACCTCGGGCTCTACATGGACTCGCTGCGCCGGCTGCAGGCGCTCGACATTCGCCGGATCTACCCGGCCCACGGCCCGGTCATCGAGGACGGCCCCGGCAAGATCCGGGAGTACATCGACCACCGGATGCTCCGCGAGCGCCAGATCCTGGAAGTCCTGGGTGGCGGCCCGCGTACCATCCCGGAGATCGTCAAGATCATCTACGCGGACGTGAGCACTGCGCTCCATCGCGTGGCCGGGATGTCGGTGCACTCGCACCTGCGCAAGCTCCTAGGCGAGGGGCGGGTCAGCGAGGAGACGGTCCCGGGCGGGCCCTCGCGCTGGACCCTGCTCTGATCCGTCGCGCGCCGCGAGTGACCGCGTCGTCCTGACCCCGTGCTCCTGACCAACGGCCGCATCCACACGATGGACGCCGCCGGGAGGGTGGTGGACTCGCTCGTCGTCCGCGACGGGCGCGTCGCCTACGCGGGCCGCCGCTCGGAGATCAATCCGGCGCCCGGCGAGCCCGCGCTCGATCTCGGCGGCCGCACCGTGCTTCCCGGCCTCGTGGACGCCCACGGCCATCTCATGCTGCTGGCCAAGGCGCGACTCGAGCTGAACCTGGCCGCGGCGCGCTCCGAGGAGGACGTCGCGCGAATCGTCGGCCTGGCCGCCGCGCGCCGGCGGCCGGGCGAGTGGATCACCGGGCGCGGCTGGGACCAGACGCGCTGGCCGGGCGAGCGTTTTCCGTCGCGCGCCGCGCTCGACCGCGCCGCGCCCGGCCATCCGGTGGCGCTGGTGCGCGTTGACGGCCACGCCACCTGGGCCAGCGGCGCGGCCCTGGCCCTAGCCAGCATCACGCGCCGCTCGACGGATCCGCCCGGAGGCCGCATCGGCCGCGATGATCACGGCGAGCCGACCGGACTCCTGATCGACCTGGCCCAGGACGTCATCCGCGGCCTCGTGCCCGCTCCGTCGGACGATCGCTTCGACGCGGCGGTGGAGGAGGCCATCGCCGAGTGCCTCGCCAAGGGGCTGACCGGGGCCCACGAGCCCGGTCTCGACCTGGGCGCGGTGGCGTCGTACACGCG
>DATMMH010000291.1:0-13166 GCA_035569855.1 Candidatus Dormiibacterota bacterium | reverse complement strand
GCCTTCCCTATCAGGCCTCGGCCTTCCCGCTCGTCCCCTACTCCAATCGCATCCGCGACGGCCGCTTTGCCTTCGAGGGCCGGTCCGTCGTCCAGCCGCTCAATCGCCCGCCGGAGCGCCACTGCATCCACGGCCACGCGTGGCAGGCAAGCTGGCGGCCCATCGAGGTGCAGGCCGCGGCGGCGCTCCTCGAATACCGCCACCCCGCCGACGCCTGGCCGTGGGCGTACCGCGCCACCCAGCGCTTCATCCTGGGCCCGTCGAGTCTCGCCGTCGAGCTGGCGCTCTCGAACGAGAGCGGCACCCCGATGCCCGCGGGCCTCGGCTGGCATCCCTACTTTCCCCGCACGCCGCGCGCCACCGTGACCGCGTCCGTCGGGGCCATGTGGCTGACCGACGACGAGATGCTGCCGACCGCCCTCGTCGCCCCGCCCCCGGCCGCCGACCCCGCGCGGGGGTTGGCGGTCGACGCCGTCGCGCTGGACAACTGCTTCACGGGCTGGAGCCACCGGGCGATCATCGACTGGCCGGAGCTGGGCGCGCGCCTCGTCATGGCCGCCGATCCGCCGCTCGACTTCCTCGTCGTGTTCACGCCGGCGGGCCGGACGTTCTTCTGCGCCGAGCCGGTCAGCCACGTGACCGACGCGTTCAACCTCGCGGCGGCCGGCCGCACCGATACCGGCTCTCGAACGCTCTCTCCGGGGGAGACGCTCCGGGCGACCATCACACTGACGCCGGCATCCTGACGCCGGCACCCTGACGCCGGCATCCCGACGCCGGCCCCGTGACGCCGGAGGACGGAGCCGGCGCCGGCTCAGCCGACGTTGCCGCGGACGCCGAGCACGTGCACGATCAGCGCGCCGACCAGGGACATCGCCATGATGATGCAGGCGATCACCACCGCCTCCTCGAACTTCTTCTGGGCGATGAAGTCGAGCTGCAGGATCGCGAGCGGCCGGTTGGCGGTGGTGCTCAGCAGGGCCACGCTCGCGATGTTGCGCGCCGCGCCCACGAACGTGATCATGCCGACCGCCATGAGCGTGGGCGCGAGCAGCCGCAGCACGATGCGGCGGTAGGTGGTCCACCACGAGGCGCCCGCGATGCGGGAGGCCTCCTCCAGCTCGCCGCCCAACTGCATGAGCCCGCTCTTGATGATCTGCACGCCGAGCGGCATCCCGGAGACGAGCCCCGCGATGATCAGGAGCGCGGTGGTGCCGTAGAGCGGCCGCAGCCACGGCGTGCCGAGGAAGAGCCACAGGAGGGCCAGTCCCAGGATGACCCCCGGCACCGTGAACGGCAGCCACGAGATGACGTCGAGCAGGCGCCGGCCCGCGTAACGCGTGCGCACCGCGATGTAGGCGATCAGGGAGTGCAGCAGGACCGCGGTCACCGACGTGCCCACCGCGAGCACGATGGTGTTGCGCAGCGAGCTCAGGAACAGGTCGTCGGTCAGCACGGTGGTCCAGTTCTCCAGCGTCCACGGCTCGGGCACGTTGAAGAAGCCGAAGAGCTTCATGAACGTGCCGAGCACCGCGAACACCACCGGAACACCCAGCACGATCACCACCAGGGTCAGGGCGAAGAGCAGCGCGGGCCATCGCCAGGCCCCCAGGGTGTGCGGCTTGGTCTGGAACTGGCCGGTCACGGTGGCGTAGCGCCGGCCGCGGGTGATCCACTGCTGCGCGAAGATGAGCGGCAGCATGGCGAGGAGCACCAGCACCGCGAGCGCGGTCGCCGCGTCGTACCGCGGCACCCGCGTGACGAGCAGATCGTAGATCGTGGTGCTGAAGACGAAGAAGCGGAACGGGACGCCGAGCACCTGCTCCACCTCGAAGGTCTGCAGCGACACCATCGTGCCCAGCAGCAGCACCGACAGGATCACCGGGGCCATGACCGGCACCGTGATCCGCAGCGCGGTCCGCAGCGGGCCGGCGCCGGCCACCCGGGAGGCCTCCTCGAACGAGGCGTTCATGTGACGGAACGCGGGGGTGAGCAGGATGACCTTCACGGTCAGCGACCCGGTCATGACGTGGACCCAGACGATGCCCCAGAACGAATAGATGTTGAAGGGGCCCTTGCCCACGAACGGCAGGGCCGCGAGCGTGGTGTTGACAAGGCCGTACTCCGGATCCAGCAGCAGGATCCAGCTGAGGGTCACCGTCAGCGGCGGCAGGAAGAACGCGGCCCAGAACGCGAACTCGATCCATCGGCGCCCGGGCAGGTCGGTCCGCGCCAGCAGCCACGCGACCAGGATCGCGAGCGGCAGCGCGAGGACCTGGCGCACGAGCGTGACCCCCAGGGTGTTCAGGAGCGACGTGCGCAGGGCCGGCTCGGCCAGCGCGGCGCGCCAGCCGTCGAGGCCGTAGCGCGCGGCCTGACCCGGCAGCGCGGTCTGGAAGCTCTGCAGCACGACGAGCAGGATCGGGTACACCACCCCGAAAGCGACCACGGCCAGGACCGCGGTGCACCAGACCGACTGCGGCTCGATCCGCCAGGCCGGCCGGACCGCGCCCGGATCGATCACGCCGGCCACACGCTCACCGCGTCGCGCGGGAAGGCGAGCGACACCGGCTGGCCCTCTTTCCATTCACGGGTCCGAGGCAGCATGAGCACGATGCGCTGCTCGCCGCCCAAGCTCACGCGGGCCTCGTAGCGATCGCCCACGAACAGTAGCGCGTCGATCACTCCGGGGAGGGCCCGGCCGTCGCCCGGTCCGGCGTCCACCTCGATGTCCTCGGGCCGGATGGCCACGTGGACCGGGGCGCCCGGAGTGAGCGCGGTGACGGACACCGAGCGCCCCACGACGGTGCACCCGGCGAGCGCGTCGTTCATGATCACGCTGACGCCGCCCGCCTCGAGCCCGGCCACCCGACCGCGCAGGATCACCGTCGATCCGAGAAAGTCGCGGACGAAGGCGGAGCCGGGGCGCTCGTACAGGCCGCGGGGCGGGCCGACCTGCTCCACGCGGCCGCCCCGCATCACCGCGATGCGGTCGGAGAGGCTGAGCGCCTCGATCTGGTCGTGGGTGACGAAGAGGACCGTGATGCCGAGACGGCGCTGGAGCAGCCGCAGCTCAAGCCGCATCTGCTCGCGGAGCTTCGCGTCGAGATTGCTGAAGGGCTCGTCGAGCAGCAGCAGGTCCGGCTCGTAGACGAGGGCGCGGCAGAGCGCCAGCCGCTGCATCTGGCCGCCGCTCAGCAGGGTGGCCGCCCGCGCCTCGGTGCCCGCGAGCCCGACCAGATCCAGCACGCGAGCGACCCGGTCACGAATCTCGCCGCGCCCGAGGCCCCGCAGGGTCAGCGGATACGCGACGTTGTCGAACACGGTCATGTGGGGCCAGATCGCGTAGGACTGGAAGACCATGCCCAGGTTGCGGCGGTTCGGCGCCACGAAGATCCGGCGGGGCACCGAGGCCACCACCCGGCCGCGTAGCGTGATCTCGCCGCCGTCGGGACGCTCGAGACCCGCCACCAGGCGCAAGGTGGTGGTCTTGCCGCAGCCGCTCGGCCCGAGCAGCGTGAACACCTCGCCGCGCCGGACCTCGAGCGCGGCGCGGTCGACCGCCGGCTGGGAGCCGAAGACTTTGCTGACGTCGTCGAGCGCGAGAACCGTTTCGATCGCGGTGGACCTGGCGCCCGGAGATCTACTTGATGACGGCGCGGCCGATATCCTGCGTCTTCACGACCTCGGGCAGGTTCTCCTCCGCGTCCACCTGCATGAACTTGGCGTCGGGCGGCACCGTGTACTGCGGGTTGCCGGGCTCCACACCGAGACGCCGACTGTTCGTCTCGACCTCCCTGGCCCAGACGACCTGCGCGTCCTTGGTGAGGAGCCAGTTGATGAAGACCTTCGCCGCGCTGGGATGCGGCGCCCGGTTGACGAGCCAGATGGTGCTGCTGCTCGAGCTCATCGAGGACAGCTCGGGCAAGTGCAGCAGCTTGAGGTTCTTGCCGAGCCCCTGGCGCTGGAAGGTGGCGAGCAGCTGCGGGTTGACGCCCAGCGCGATCGGGTACCGGCCGCGCACCATGAACTCCGCCACCTGACGATTGTCGCGACTCAGCACCGGGTCCTGGTCCACGAACAGCTTCTTGATGATCTCGTCGCCCATGGCCAGGCGCGCGGCGGTCATCGGCCAGAACGAGTCGCCCATCACCCGGACGTCGGGCAGGAGCAGCTTGCCCTTCCACCGCGGGTCGAGCAGGTCCTTCAGCCCTCGGATCTGGTCCTCCTTCACCAGGTCGGTGTTGATCGTGACGCCGCCGCCGCGCACCGCGACGAAGCCGTAGCAGAGCGCGCGGTCCTTCACGAGGCGGAAGCCGCGCTCGAAGCCGCCCTCCCAGCCCGCGTCGTCCTTCGCCTCCGGCACCACAACGACCGGACGCACCGGGTCCCACACCCCCGCGGGCCGCAGCACCTGCAGCGCGGTGCTCGTGGGAATCAGCACCACGTCCCACGTGAAGAGGTTGGCCTGACGCTCCTGGGTGATGCGCGGAGCGAAATCCTGGGAGTGCAGCCCGGTGTGCTCGAGCTTGATGTCGGGATAGGCCTGGGTGAACGCCTTGAGCGCCCGCTTGTAGCCGTCGCCGGGAAACGTATTGACGACGACCTTGCCTTCCTTCTTGGCCGCGGTCACCGCCTGGGACCAGTCGCCCGCCTGGGCGTCGGCTCGGCGGGTGGGACGGAGCGCCGACGCGACGCCGGCCAGCGCGGCGGTCCCGAGAAGCCGCCGACGGGAGATCATGCGCGCGTGGTCCCGGCCTTCCCCCCCATCCGCTCCTGCAGGTAGCGCACGGAGACTCGCTCGATCGGCACCGCGTCCGGCGAGAGATCGTCCGGGTTCCGGTAGTCGAACGCGGCGTCGCGGCCCCCGTACTGCTTGGTCACCACGAGCTTGCGCCACTGGATCACCTCGGCGTCGGTGCCCGAGAGCTTCTCCGGAGTGTCGTAGCGCTGGTTGAGCATGACCCGCTCGTCCTGGCGCGAGAAGTTGTACTCGATGATCCAGCGCCGCAGCGTCGCGTACGCGAGGCGATCCCAGAAGCGCCGCCACGCGTTCCTCGGCCGGGTGCAGTGGTAGTACCAGACCCGCGTGAGGTGCTCCTCGACCGGCACGCACATGCGCGTGTAGAGATCCCACCCGAACTCGGCGCGGAACATGCCGGGAAGGTGGTGCCCGCCGCACCACCGCGCGGAGCGCGGCGGCGGGATGTTGCGGCGCGCGCGGTCGGCGAGGGGCCGGGTCAGCCACGTCCAGAACCGCCGGTAGTTCGTCTTGGGCCACCGCCAGCCGTTCGGGTACAGGTCGTACGCCGGGTTGTGGCGCATGTAGTTGCTCTCGGCCACGTCGCCGCCGAAGCCGTTGCCCACGAAGATGGGGTGCTCGCCCTGGGCGCCACGCGCGATGAAGCCGCCCCGCATGACCACCACCGCGTTCCGATGCACGTAGTTCACGTGCGAGTCCATCGAGTTCTCGAGCGCCACCTCCCAGTTGCACTTCCAGTAGACGAGGCCCACCTGCACGAGGGCGGACTCGTCGAAGAACTCCTCCGGCACGTCCTGCTCGATCGGCGCCGGCTCCCCCTCGCCCATCCACACGAAGACGAGGCCCTTGAGCGTCTGGGTCGGGTAGATCTTCGCCTCGGTTCCGGGCTTGCCGCACACTCCGGAATCCGGCCCCTCGGAGAGCACCGCCACGTTCTTGCCGCTCTCGTCGTACACCCACCCGTGGTACGGGCAGGCCACCGTGCCGCGGTAGTGGCAGTCGCCCTCGCTGAGGCGCGCGCCGCGGTGCGGGCAGACGTCCTGGATGGCCGCGACCCGCCCGTTCGCGCCGCGGAAGAGGCAGATCTCCTCACCCAGCAGGGAGACCTTCACCGGCTTGCGCGCGCCGACCGATCGGTCCTGGATCGCCGGGTACCAGTACGACCGGAGGCCGAGCTTGGGGATGAGATGGCGGATATCGCCGGAGAGCCGAGGGATCGTGGTCGTGGTCATGGCTTGAACACCGCGAAACACTTGTTGGAGTTGAAGATCCAGGACTCGATGAACTCGCACTCGTCGGCCTTGCGGCCCAGCTCCTCCATCGCGCCGGCCAGCGCGTACCAGTTGAGCATCTCCTGCTGACCCGACGCCTCGATGGCGGCGAGGGGCGTGCCGCGCCACGTCTCGTAGTCGCCGCGACGGAGCGCCTCGTACATCCGCCGGTCGGACTCGATGTCCGGGTAGAGCTGATGGTTCTTGTCGGTCAGGAACGCGTGCGACCAGCTCGACGAGGCGATCAGGGCGGTCCGCCACGGGCTCTCGCGCATCGCGCGGGCGGTGGCCGCGCCCACTTCCATGCAGCGCCGCGGCGACGGCGAGGGCGGATCCAGCTCGGCGTCGGCGAGCGGGTGGTCGAGGCGGCCGCGCCCCCCGCGCTGGGCGATCACGCGGCGGCCGTAGCAGTTCACCTGGAACGCCACCACCGGATACGGAAATCCCACCCGGTCGTAGTCGAGGTACATGATCGTGTTGAGGAAGGCGTGCGCGAGGCCCTCGTGATGCAGCGGCTTGTACGCGTACGACACGTCGACGTCCTGCTCCAGCAGCCGGCGGGCGAGGAACTTGCCGGCCTCGCGGTGGCCCGGAATGCGGAACACGGTGTCCGCGGACTCGCCCCAGACGTTGTGCGCGGCGTCGCGCGCGCGGTGCCGGGCCTCGACGTGGTCGTAGGCGAGGACGCAGAAGGGCGGGATGACGTCCTCGGTGAAGTTCTCGTGCTGGTCGTCGCCCCAGATCACCACGACGTCAGGCCGGAAGTCGTCGAGGAGCTTGCGCGCGTGGCGGAAGTGGCGGAGCAGGCTCTCGCGGTGCCCCGCCGCCGCGGCGGTACCGCCGTCGGCGGCGTACTCCCGGCGCATCGCGTCCGGCCAGCCCGCCGGATCGCGGTAGCGCTCGGGCAGGCCGGGATCGCGCATGACCGTGCGCAGGATGTTGGCCATGTCCCGGTCGTGACCGGTGAGCGGCGGGTAGTGGGTCATGCCGAGGCCCAGGATCTCGCCCACGTCGTCCCTCCCAAGCGCGCTGGCCGCCCGTGGCCCGAGGAGCAGCGCTTTCGCGGATGCTAGGCGCCCGTCCCGGCCTTGTCAACCGGAGCCGGCGCGCCTTGACACTGCCCTTTAGTAGGGTCGGCCCGCTCCCCCAGCCCCGCTCTCGCGCTCAAAAACACTCGAGGTCGGCAAGCTCGGCGACCTCGTGACCCTCTCGGCCGGCGCGGGCCGATCACACCGACTGCAGCCGCGGATCGAGCAGGTCGCGGAGCCAGTCCCCCACGAAGTTGATGCCAAGCACCGTGAGCATGATGGCCGCGCCTGGAAACGTGCTGAGCCACCAGGCCACCGTGATGTAGGCCCGCCCGTCGTTCAGCATGCCGCCCCAGCTCGGGGTTGGAGGCTGCACGCCCAGGCCCAGGAAGGACAGCGACGACTCGAGCAGGATCATCTGGGCCACCGCGAAGGTGGCGACCACGATGACCGGCGAGGCGACGTTGGGTAGCAGGTGCCGGAACAGGATGCGGAAGGTCCCGACGCCCAGGCCCCGCGCCGCCTCGATGAACTCCTTCTCGCGCAGGCTCAGCACCTGTCCCCGGGCCAGGCGCGCGTAGACGACCCAGCCGCCGATCGCCAGGATGAGGACGACGTTCCGCGGGCTCGGCCCCAGGACTCCCGCGATGGTGATGGCCAGGAGGATGAACGGAAAGGCGAGCTGGACGTCGGCGACCCGCATCGTGACGTCGTCGAGGCGGCCGCTCCAGTAGCCGGCGAGCAGACCCACGCACACCCCCACCGGCAGTGAGACGATCACGGAGAGGAAGCCGATGAGCAGCGAGACGCGGGAGCCGTGGATGATGCGCGAGAGGATGTCGCGCCCGAGCTGGTCGGTGCCGAGGAGGTGCTCGGCGCCGCCGCCCGCGAGCCACACCGGCGGCAGGAGGCGCCGGGTCACGTCCTGGTCCAGCGGATCGTGCGGGGCCAGCGCGGGCGCGAGCAGCGCCACCACGAGGTCGAGCGCCACGATCACGAGCCCGATCGCTCCCGCGCGGTTGCGCATCTACGTGTAGCGGATGCGCGGGTCGAGCCATCCGTACAGGAGGTCGACCAGCAGGTTCGTGACCACGAACACCAGGGCGGTGACCAGGACCGCCGCCTGGACCAGCGGATAGTCGCGCTGGAAGATCGCGGTCACCGCGAGCCGGCCCAGGCCGGGCCAGGCGAAGATGGTCTCGGTGATGACCGCGCCGCCCAGCAGGGTCCCCATCTCGAGGCCGACGATGGTGACCACCGGGATGAGGGTGTTCCGGAGCGCGTGCTTGAAGATGACCCGGCGATCCGGCAGCCCCTTGGCCCAGGCGGTGCGGATGTAGTCCTGGCCGATGACGTCGAGCATCCCGGCGCGCACCAGCCGGGTGACCCGCGCGGTCGAGTAGAGGCCGAGCGTGAGCGCGGGCAGCACGAGGTGATCGAGCCCGCCCCGCCCCGATGTCGGCAGCAGCTCGAAGCGAACCGCGAAGACCAGGATCAGCATGATCCCGAGCCAGAACACCGGCATGGACTGTCCGAACAGCGCCCCCAGCATCGTCAGGTTGTCGTAGACGGTATTGCGGCGCACCGCCGAGATCACCCCGGCGGGAATCGCCACCACCAGCGAGACCACCAGCGCGGCCAGGGCCAGCTCGAGGGTGGCGGGCAGCCGCTCGAGGACCAGCGGCAGCACCGGCTGTCGGTATCGGAGCGAGCGCCCCAGATCACCCCGGAGCGCGCGGGTCACGAACACCGCGTACTGCACGTGGATCGGGCGATCGAACCCCTGCTCGCGGGCGAAGCGCGCGCGGTCGGCCTCGGTGGCATCGGCGGAGAGGAGCAGGAACGTCGGATCGCCGCTCAACCGGATCACGAAGAAGACCACGAGCGAAACGCCGACCACGACCAGGAGGGCCTGGGCCAGCCGGCGGACGATGTAGCGCCGCACTACTCAGTTGGCGACCGAGACGTCCCGCATGCGCATCAGGTAGTCGGGCTTCGCCTCCCAGCCGACCGGCTTCCGCACCGCGAACAGGTCCATCTGCTGGTACAGAAAGATCCACGGGGCGTCCTCGCGCAGGAACGTGTGGAGCTCACGCCCGGCCTCCCGCCGCTTCCGGGGATCGAGGGCCGCGAAGTACGCGTCGATCAACCGGTCGGCCTCGGGATTCTGGTAGTAGTAGCCGCGCGTCCTCGAGTGGAGCAGCGTCTCCAGGTGCCGCCCGGCCTCCGGGCTCGACTTCCAGGCAAAGAGGTACATCTGGAGCTTCTTCGCGGAGTAGGCGCTGAAGATGGCCGCCGAGTCCTGGACGGTGATCTTCGCCCGCACGCCCACCCGGCCGAGCTGGCCCGCGATGGCCTCCCCGACCTCGGTGCCCTTTGCGATCCCCTGGAAGGCCGGGGAGACCGCGAACTCCACGTCGAAGCCACCCGGATAGCCGGCCTGGGCCAGCATGCGCTTGGCGCGCTCGGGGTCGTAGGCGTACGCGGGGAGCTTCTCGTCGTAGCCGGGCGTGGTCGGAAAGAACGGGCCGTTCAGGCGCACCGCGTAGCCGAGGAGGAGGTTCTTCACCAGCGCGTCGGCGTTCACCGCGTGGTTCAGGGCCTGGCGGACCTCCCGCTTCTTGAACGGCTCGACCCGCAGGGTGTCGAGGCCGACGTAGATCTGCTCGCCCTGGCGCTGGCTGATCCGCACGCTGGTAATGCCCTGGAGCTCCTTGATGCGGTCGTAGGGCACCGCGTCGATGATGTCGACCTCGCCCCGCTGGATCGCCGCGATGCGCGAGGCGTCCTCGGGAATGGGCCGGAAGGCCACCGTGCGCACCTTCGGCTTGCCCTTCCAGTAGGCGTCGTTGGCCTCCAGCACCACCCGCACGTCGCGCTCCCATTCCTTGAGCCTGAAGGCGCCGCTGCCCACCGGCTTCCGCCCGAACTCGTCCCAGCCCACCTGCTTGACGTATCCCGGCGGCACGATCATCAGGTACTGGAGCTGGGTGAGGGCGATCGCGTAGGGCTTGTGGGTGACGACCGACACGGTGTACGGATCGTCGACCCGGACCTCCTTGAAAGCGGCGTAGGTCGGCCGCTCGCGCGTCTTTCGCTCGGGATCCATCATGGTGTCGAAGGTAAACTTCACCGCCGCCGCGTTCAGCTCCTCGCCGTTATGGAACTTCACGCCGCGGCGGAGCTTGAACTGCCACGTGGTCGGGTCCACGAGCTTCCACGACTCGGCCAGCTCGCCCACGAAGTCGCGGCCGTCGTCGGACAGGCGCACCAGGGTGTCGAAGATGTTGATGTTGACGTTGTGGGTGCTGGTGTTGTTGGTCTGCGAAGGATCGAAAGTCTCGACGTCGGCCTTCTGCGAGATGATGAGATCCGCCTCGCGAGCCAGAGCGCGGCCGGCGGGCAGCAGCACGACGAGCGCGCCCAGGGCGAGCAGCGGGAGCGACGCGGGACCGCGGCGGCGTCGAAGGTGGAGCATGGCGGTATCCTTTCCGGAGGTCACGAGTCCCCGAAGCGACGAGGGTCGAACGGCTCGAGCGGCAGCGGCGGATCGGTCTTGGTGACCACTGCGGCGATCAGGCGCGCGCTCACGGGGCTCATCCCGATGCCGCTGCCGTCGTGGCCGGTGGCGAGGACGAGCCCCTCGACCCCCGGAGCGGGGCCCAGCAACGGAAGCCCGTCGGACGTGTAGGGTCGGAGGCCGGCCCAGGTGCGCAGCAGGCGGAGATTCCGCACCGCCGGGACGATCCGGCAGGCGTGGTCCAGCACGTAGCGGATCCCGGCGAGGGTGGGCGCGCGGTCTAGCCCCACGAAGCGGCTGGTGCTGCCGATGACGAGGTTGCCCGTCGCGGTCTGCGCGAGCCCCATCCCCTTGCCGGGGGGCAGGTTCGGATCGTAGCCGGGGCGGCCGGGCGCCTCGGGCGGCCACGGCTGGGAGAAGCGCCACATGTCCCGGTCGGTTTTGATGGGCTTGAGCACGTGGCCCAGACGGAAGGGCGCCGGCTCGGTCACGACCACCATACCCTGGCGCGGCGTGACCGGCACGCGCACGTCGGCGGTGGCCGCCAGTGTTCCGCTCCACGCGCCCCCGGCCAGGATGACCAGCTCGGCCTCCACGTCCCCCGCCGGGGTCTGGACGCCCACGATGCGATCGCCGCGGCGCAGGAGCGCCTGCACCTCGGCTCCGGTGACGAGGGTGGCGCCGCGGCGTTCGGCCGCGCGCGCGTAGCCGAGGGTCAGCCGGAACGGGTTGATGGTGCCGCCGTGCTCGGCGTAGACCGCGCCTAGCAGATCCGACCCCAGCCACGGCTCGCGACGGCGCGCCTCCTCGCCGTCGAGCAGCTCGGCGTGGAGCCCCACCGCGGGCTGGCCGGCCACGTAGGCGGCCATCTGCTCCCACTGCGCGTCGGTCTCGATGGCCACCATCCCGCCGCTGCACCGGTACTGGATGTCGGCGTCGAGCTCCTCGCCCAGGGTGGGGAACCGTCGCGCGCAAGCCAGGGTGAGATCGAGGGCCACGCCGGGCGACATCGCCTGCGGCCAGATCAGCGCGCCGTTGGCGCCCGAGGCGCCCGCGCAGAGTCCGGCGCGTTCGAGCAGCGAGACGCGAAGCCCTTCCTTCCCGAGCTCGTAGGCCACCGCGCAGCCGATGACCCCTCCGCCGACGACGAGAACGTCCGGGCTCACGAGATAAATCGCGCCGGGCGGTAGGGCGCCAGCCGGGCGTCCGGCGCGCCGTCGAGCAGCTCCGCGGCGGCCACCCGACCCCAGAGCGGCCCGAGGGTCACGCCGCTATGAGAGCTGACGACGTAGAATCCGTCGAGGCCGGGAATGCCGCCGACCATCGGCCGCTCGTCCCTCGGCATCGGCCGCACGCCCACCCGCGTGGCCTCCACGCGGGCGCCGGCCAGCGCGGGGAAGTGCGCGGCCACCGCGCGCAGCGACTGCTCGGCCGGCCACGGCTCGGCGCCGTCGCGCCAGACGTGATCGTGCGCGCCCTCGGCCAGCACGATGCGGCCCGCGCCGTCGGGCCGGAAGTGCACACCGGGCGCATGGATCGGCCGGCGTAGCGTGCTGGCCACCGGAGTGGTGTAGATCAGCCGTCCGGGTACCCGGTCGAATGGGACGTCGAGGCCGGCCAGACGCGCCACCTCGTCGGTCGCCGGCCCCGCGCAGTCGACGACCACGTCGGCCTCGAACCGGTCGCCGCTCGCGGTGGCCACGCCGCGCACGCGCGCGCCTTCGCGCAGGACGGAGGTGACCCGTCGGCCCGACAGGACGCGGGCGCCGAGCCGGGTGGCGTGGGCCAGCAGCGCGCCGATGAGCGGCACCATCTCCACGTAGCCTTCGCTGGGCGTGAAGACCACCTCGTCCACGTGGGGCGCGATGTGGAGGTCCGGCTCGAGCGCGCGCGCGTCCCGCGGCGAGATGATCTCGATCGGGTAGCCCCAGCTCGCGAGCCGCTCGACGGTCTCCTTCAGACGGGCCCGCTCGAGCGGCGCGTCGTGCCAGGCAAGCGCGCCCTCTTGCTTGTGCCACTCTCCACCGCCGAGCTCGAGCACCAGCGTCCGGTGCTCGGCCATGCTCGCGGTGTTGAGGTCGTGGTAGTCCCGCGGCGTCTTGCCGAACGAGTTCGTCCACGCGAAGCTCACCCCGGAGGTGCCGCCGCCGGGCGCACCAGCCTCGAGCACGGTGACACAGGCACCCCGCTCCGCGAGTCGATACGCGACGTTCGCGCCTACACTGCCCGCGCCGATCACCACGATGTCGGAATGCGTCATGCGCTGGTCTCCGGGCCGCTCATTCGTCGGGTAGCGCGGCGAGCGCGTGGATGGGCACCGGGGTCACCGGCGCCCGGATGCTCGCCGGCGCGATCGCCTCCAGCGGAACACCGCGGCGCCAGGCCAGCATCATGGCCATCGAGGGGTTGCACGCGAGACCCTGGCACGGGCCCATGCCGGCCCGCGTCGCGCGCTTCACCTGCCCGAGGTCGATCGCGCCCTCGTGGAGAGCCTCGGCCAGCTGAGCGCCGGTGACCCCCTCGCAGGGACAGACGATCGTCTCCGGGCTGATCAGCTCGGCGAGCCCGATCCGCGGCGCGCTGAG
>DATMMH010000290.1:0-7289 GCA_035569855.1 Candidatus Dormiibacterota bacterium | reverse complement strand
CGTCGCCGACCTGCCGTTCATGACCTACCAGGCATCGATCGAGGACGGCATGCGCGCCGCGGGGCGGCTCATGAAGGAGGGCCGCGCCGAGGCCGTCAAGCTCGAGGGCGGCGTCGCCGTCGCCGAGCTCGTGCATCGCCTCGTGCGCGCCGGGATCCCCGTCATGGGTCACGTCGGCATGACGCCCCAGTCGGTTCACCAGTTCGGCGGATTCAAGCTGCAGGGCCGCACCGACGACGCGCGCGCGCGACTGCTCGCCGACGCGCGCGCGCTCGCCGACGCGGGCGCCGACGTGGCGATCGGCTACCATCGCTCCGCCGCGCCGGCGCGCGCCGCCGTCTCCGACCTGCGCGCGCGCGGCGTCCGTGCGGTCGCGCTGCGCGCCGACGTGGCCCGGCCGGCGGAGGCGCGCGCGCTCGTGGCGCGCACCGTCACCGCGCTCGGCCGGCTCGACGTCCTGGTCAACAACGCGGCGCTGTTCCTCCGCACGCCGGTCGAGACGACCACGCCCGCCCAGTTCGACCGGCTGCTCGCGGTGAACCTGCGTGCGCCGTTCTTCTGCAGCCAGGCCGCCGCGCGGGCGATGCGTCGCCACGGGGGGCGCATCGTGAACATCGCCGACGTGGGAGCGGTCCGGGCCTGGGCCGCCTACGTGCCCTACGGGGTGACCAAGGCGGGCGTGGTGATGCTCACGCGCGGCCTGGCCGCCGCACTGGCGCCCCGCATCCAGGTGAACGCGGTCGCGCCGGGGGTCGTGCTGCTGCCGGAGGGCTTCCCGCGGGAATCGGGCCGGCGGCTCGCCGCCCGCATTCCGATGGGCCGCCACGGGAGACCCACCGACGTGGCGCAGGCGGTACGGTTCTTCGCCACCTGCTCGGACTACATCACCGGGCAGGTGCTGTTCGTGGACGGCGGAATGTCGGTGTTGTGAAGGGAGACGCGGCTAGGTGCGGCCGACGCGACCGCCGCCCATGACCTGGAGGAAGTCGGTCATGGAATCGAAGCGCATCATCGGGTTTGCCCGCTTCTCGTCGCCGATCGTGGTCTGAGACCCGCCGTAGTTGTGCCCGGGCAGCACCACCGTCTCGTCCGGCAGCGCGCCCAGCCGCTGCGTCAGCGACCGGTACATCTCCGCCGGGTCGCTGCCGGGCAGATCCGTTCGACCGCAGGAGCGGATGAAGAGAGTGTCGCCGGAGATCAGGCAGCCGTCCACCAGGAAGCACTGCGAGCCCGGCGTGTGGCCGGGGGTGTGGACGAAGGTCAACGGAATCTCACCCACCTGGAGCGTGTCGCCACCCTCGACCTTGACCAGATCCGATCCGAAGCCCTTGAGGAACTCACGCTCCGCCTTGTGCACGTACACCCGGACCGCGTGCCGGGCCAGCAGCTCCGCGACGCCGGGAATGTCGTGGCCGAACAGGTGGCCGCCCACGTGGTCCTGATGGGTGTGGGTGATCAGCGCGCCGGTCAGGCGCATGTCGTCGGCGGCCGCGATGTCGGCGATGGCGTCGATCTCCCAGGCCGGACCACCACGACGCACTCCCGGCTCGTCTGGTCACCGATCAGGTAGACGAAGTTCTGCATCGGCCCCAGCTCGACCTGCTTCAGGTACAGCCGAGACGCCATCAGTATCCGCTGATCCAGATGGGCTGATAGTACCCACCGGTCACGACCTGCGGCTGATAGGAGCCCTCCACGAGCGTGCCGTCGGCGGTGACGAAGCCCGGGACCCACGCGTACGTGGTGGAAGATGTCGGGACCCATTGATAGGCCCAGTAGCCCTGCGGGGCCGCGCAGCACGTGTAGATGACGGGCGGCGTAGGCGGGACGGGCGCCGGCGCAGGAGCCGGCGCGGCCGGGCGCGGATTGAGAGACGCGGGTGGCGGCGTCATCGCGAAGGGGAATGGATTGGGGATGATCCCGGTGGAGGGCTTGACGTCGCCGGCCACCCCGATTGCGGGGCCGACCGCGACGAGAGCCACTGCGAACCCCGCCACTGCAGCCAGTGCCTTCATGGTCATTCCGACGCGACCCCTCCGGCCCCTATTCTGCCACCGTCGGGTGCGCCGGGGATAGGCTACGCCGGAATCTCGGTCCTCGCCTTGCGCAAGTCTTCGAGATCCTTGGTGGATACCGCGTAGATCGCGGGCCCGGCCCGGAGCTTCACGTAGGTGATCGCGCCCTCGCTGCGCCCCACCAGGAGCGTGGCAACCTCGGCCCCGTCGGCCTTGAACAGGCTCACCTCGAGCTCCGGCTTGTCCAGGCCCCACTTGGCGTCGTCGCCACCCTTCGAGGCGATCTCCTTCCACTTCAACGCCTTGAGCGCCAGCAGCGCGGTCGTCACGCGCGCTTCCTTGGTCTTGCCCTTCGACGGCTCGACCATCTTCCAGTCGCTGTCACCGCTCTTTTCCACCACGAGCGGTTTCTCTCCGCCGGTCACCCGCGCCCGCTTGATGTCGCCCACGTCGAACGCGGGCACGACCGTCCGGTCCCGGAGCTCCGCGGTACCCGGGGCCAGGTCCGCCAGCATCTTGCCCTCCACCAGCACGATCGGCCCCTCGCCCCGCACCGCGGCCACCGCGGTGGGCTGCCCGCCGCGGCGATCGGTCGAGGGCTGCAGTAGCAGCGTCTTGGGCTCCTTGGCCCCCTCCTCCCAGAGCTTGAGGGTCAGCTCGGGCTTCGGCAGATAGCGGGCCGCCTCCGCCGGCGCCTCCGAGAGGAACGTGAGCGCGCGGAGATCGCGGAGCTTCCACAGGAGCTGGTTGACCGCGCCGGGATCGGCCTTCAGGGGCTCCGGGGCTGTGATCTTCCAGCTCGTGCCGTCCTTCTCGAGCACGACCGCATCGTGGCCGTGGTCGATCTCGAGCTTGGCGAGCTTGTCGTAAGCGTAGCTCACCACCACCTTGTCGCGGAGTACCGCGACCGTCTTCGGAAACGCCGTCCAGAGGGCCTCCGCGGTCAGGAGCACGCTGGGCTCGCCGTCGCGCTTGACGTAGACGCCTTTCTTGTCCGGCGCCGCGCGACCGACGAGCAGCGTGCGCGAGGAGCGGTCCTTGTCGCGGCCCAGCCAGACGGTCACGCGGGACGGCTTGTCGAGCCCGTACGGGACGAGTGACTTGGGTGCGTCGTCCACGAACTCGAGCGTCTTGGCCGCCTCGAGCTTGTCGAGGAACTCCGTGACGACGTCGGCGTCGGCGCGGTAGGAACTCGGCTTCACGATCCGCCACTTGCCGGGCTCGTCGGTGGAGAGCCCGATCTGATCACCCGCCACGTCCAGATTGAGACCGGTCACGTTCTTCCGGTCGAAGGCGATCACGCTGCGATCGCGGAAGTCGGCCACCGGCCGGCTCGTGTCGCGTGAGATCCCTTCGGAGAGCGTGATCACCGCCGGCTTGGCGCCCTCGCGGGCGTAGACCCACACCCCGGTGGGATTCTTCGCTCCCACCCGCAGCACGAGCGGGGCCGCGCCTTTCACGTCCAGGCGCACGTCCGCCGCGGGCGGATCGAGGCCGAAGTCGGCGGGCTTCGCTGGATTGGGATCGATCTCCCGGTCCATCCGAGCGGTGACGAGGCTCGTGACCATGTCGTCCACCGCGCCGCGGTCGGCACGAACCTTGATCGGCTCCAGCATGTCCCAGCCGTCCGCGGTCCGCTTGAGGCGGATCGTGTCGTTCCTGCGGACGATCGTGACGCCCTCGACGTCCTTCGGCTCGACGGTCCAGATGCGTCCCTTGGCGGATTCGGCTCGGTCGCGCTTGGGCGCGAGCCAGTAGGTGTCGTAGTAGAAGAACCCGCCGAGACCGGCCGCGAGGAGGAGCAGGACGACGAGGGTCTTGCCGGAGGCCATCGGGCTAGCGCGCGCGGCGCCGCTGCCTGACCACCATGATGCCGCAGATCAGCACGGTGCCCGGTAGCACCACGACCGGCAGCCACCCGACCAGCATGGACTGGGCCGAGGTCAGTACCACCGGGTTCTGCTTGGGATCCTTGGCGCGGATCGAGATGAGATCTTCCTCCTCCGCGAGCCAGGACACCACGTTGAGGAAGAAGTCACGGTTGCCCTGCGCGCCCAGGAACTGGTTGGAGGCGAAGTCGGCGGTGCCCACCACGACGAGGCGGGCCTTGGGCGCCGCCTTTTTCGCGGCGTCGGTCCCCTCGGCCGCCTCGATCTTGGGATCGCTCGGGACATCCACCGTGGCCACCATCGCCACCGCGAGCGGGCCGGTCTTCTCGTTGGCGTCCGGCGTGGCCTTGCCGGTCTGGAACACGCTCTTGTCGGTCTCACCCCACGACTGCCGGCTGGTCAGCGCGAGCGGCGAGGCCTGAATCCCCTTCGGCATCGCCTTCGCCGCCTCCACCGAGCGCGTGAGGGGGAACAGGGTCATGACCCCGGCCATGTCCTTGGTGATCGGATGCGACTCGTACTGGCCCACCACCGGCACCAGCGGGCCCACGCCGAAGAGCTGGCCGATCGGATTGAGCTCGATGACCACGTCGTTGTCCACCACGATGCCGTACTTGGTGAGGTACTTCACGGTCGCGTCGGCCTGGAAGGGCCCCGCCATGAACAGGACCTTGCCGGCCCGGGCGATGTAGGCGTCGAGCGCGGCGAGCTCCTGCGGGAAGAGATCGGTCTTCGGCCCCGGCACGATGACGATGGCCGCGTCGTCCGGGATCTTGGGATCGCGGGCGAGGAACAGCTCCTTCACCTCGTAGTTGGCCTTCTCCATCTGGTCCTTGGCCTGGCTGAAGCCGGCCCGATCGGTGTTGCCGATCTCCCGCTCGCCGTGACCCTTGACCATGTAGATCACCCGCTTGCCCGAGCGGGTGACCTTGACGATGGCGTTGGTGAGCTTCTCCTCCTCGGCGTCCAGCACCTTCTCGGTCCGCGTCTGGCCGGCCGGCCCGCCCTCGAGCACGACCGTCCCGTAGCTCTCCACTCCGTACTGACGGGCGAGCGCGGGGGCGCGGTCGGTGTCCTCGAGGCGCCAGGTGAACCTCCCGCCCGAGTACTTGGCGTACTGGGCCAGGAGATCCTCGGCGGTCTTCTTGCCCGGGGTGTCGGAGCGGAAGAAGGCGATCGCGGTGACCGGGCTCTTCAGGGTACGCAGCACCTGGATGGTCTGGGCCGACACGCTGTTGCGCTTGTTCTCGGTGAGGTCCCAGCGCGCGCTGTGCTTGATCGAGATCGCGTTGGCCGCGACCACGACGCCCAGGGCCAGCAGCGCCAGCAGCGCCGCTCCCGCTCCATAGCGCGCGGTGCGCGTGCCCATCGCTCGGCGCGCCTCACCGACGTTGAGCACGAGCGAGAGCAGCACCAGGGCGCCGCCCAGCCCCAGGAGCACCCAGCGGGCCGGCATGCCGGGGTAGAAGAGCCCGAACACGACCCCCACCAGCAGGCAGATCACCCCCGCGGTCAGAGCCTGTTTCTTGAGCGCGTTCATCTCCCTACCCCTTCCATCGCTTCGATTCGAGCGACCGCAGCGTGAGGAACAGGGCCAGCGCCACGCCGGTCACGTAGTAGACGAGATCCTTGGTGTCGATGAGCCCGCGGGTGAAGGTGTCGAGGTGATCGCCGACCGAGAGGTACTGGAGCACCGCGCGCAGGTTGCCGCCCGCGAACTCGGCGCCCCATCCCACGATCCAGAACGCGAGCAGGATCCCGAAGGTGCCGAACCCGGCCACGATCTGATTCTCGGTCAGGGAGGAGACGAGCACTCCCACCGCGAGGAACACCGCCCCGGTCAGGACCAGGCCCAGGTAGCCGCTCAGGATGGGCCCCCACTCCACCCGGGTGAAGTAGGCGATCAGCGCCGGGTAGAGCAAGGTCAGGGCGAGCAGCAGGCCGTAGAGCGCGAGCGCGGCCAGGTACTTGCCGGCGAGGACCTCGCCGTCGCGCACCGGGTAGGTCAAGAGCAGCTCGATGGTGCCCGACTTCTGCTCCTCGGCGAAGAGCCGCATGGTCAGCATCGGGATGAAGAACAGCAGCACCACGCTCATGTTGGTGAAGAGCGGGCGCATCACGTTCTCGATCACGTTGAGATTCTGGCCGAACTGCGGCTGCATGAACGACCGCATCGACGCGTCGCTGTAGAAAAGGAAGATCGTGCTGAAGAACCAGCCCGAGATCACGAGGAAGAAGGTGAAGACGACGTACGCCACCGGCGAGCCGAAATACAACCGCATCTCCTTCTTGAAGATGGGGCGCCAGCTCATCCGCGCGCCTCCCCCTCCACCGTGACCGCCCCCGGCGACTCCTGCTCTCCGGCGACTACCCGGATGAACACCTCCTCCAGGCTCATCCCGACCTGGTGCAGCTCCTGGAGGGCCCAGCCCTTGCCGGTGACGAGCCGGACCAGGTCCGCCCGCACGTCGCGATCCCGGCTCGACTCCACCAGGAAGCCCATCGCCCCGTCCCGGACCGCGAGCGGGGTCACGTCCACCACTCCGGGCAGCGCCCGCAGCGCGCCCCCGGCGTCGCCGCCGGCGCCCGCGACGCGCAGCTCGATGCGCGCGGTCGGGAACGCCTGCTGGACCAGCTCCGACTCGGTGCCCTGGGCCACGATGCGGCCGTGATTGATGATGACGACGCTGTCACAGACCATCGAGACCTCGGGCAGGATGTGGGTGGACAGGATCACGGTGTGCTGGCCGGCGAGGGAGCGGATCAGCGCCCGGATCTCGGCGATCTGGCGCGGGTCGAGCCCGATGGTCGGCTCGTCGAGGATCAGCACCTCCGGATCGCCCAGGAGGGCCTGGGCCAACCCCACGCGCTGCCGGTAGCCCTTGGAGAGCTTGCCGATGAGCCGATTCTGCATGTCGCCGACGAAGCAGCGCTCGATCACGTCGGCCACCCGGGCCCGACGCACGCTCCGCCCGACGCCCTTGATCTCGGCCACGAAGTCGAGGTACGAGGCGACCGAGAGATCCGGGTAGAGCGGCGCGTTCTCGGGCAGATAGCCGATGCGGCGGCGCACCTCCAGCGACTGCGTGAAGACGTCGTAGCCCGCCACCTTCGCGGTGCCGCCGGTGGCCGGCATGAAACATGAGAGGATTCTCATCGTGGTGGACTTGCCCGCGCCGTTGGGCCCGAGAAAGCCCACGATACGGCCCTTGTCCACGCTGAACGACACGTCCTCGATGGCCGTGACCGGCCCGTAGCGCTTCGTCAGATTGTCGACCTGGATCATACGTGTGGTCTGATTTACGTGGTGACCGCCCGGCAGTATATCACGCGGCTCAGAACAATCCGGTGATCGTGCCGTCGGCGGTCACGTCGACCCGCTCGG
>DATMMH010000289.1:0-14807 GCA_035569855.1 Candidatus Dormiibacterota bacterium | reverse complement strand
GGCCCGTCCATCACCGAGACGGTGTACGACGGCGGCCTGCGCGCGGCCCAGACCGACCAGGCGCGCGCGGCCTACGACGGCAGCGTGGCGACCTATCGCCAGACCGTGCTCACCGCCTTCCAGGGCGTGGAGGACAACCTGGCCGCCCTCCGCATCCTCGAGGAGGAAGCGCGCGTGGAGGCCGAGGCGGTGCGGGCGGCCCAGGAGTCGGTGGTGCTGACCACCAACCAGTACAAGGCGGGCATCGTGAGCTATCTCAACGTGATCACGGTGCAGACCATCGCGTTGAACGACGAGATCACCGCGGTGCAGATCCACGGCCGGCGCATGGCCGCCGCGGTGCTCCTGATCCAGGCGCTGGGCGGCGGCTGGACGGTGGACGAGCTGCCGTCGGCGAAGGCGGCGTCCGAGCCCTAGTCGTTTCCACCTGGCAACGGGGCCCCGAACGGGCTATGGTAACCGGCGTGATCCGGGTCTTCGCCCTGTGCAGCGGCTATCTCGAGCTCGATCGCGCCAGCATGCTCGACGATCTCCCCGCGGGCCAGCCGTGGACCGTGCCGGTCATGAGCTTCCTGGTGGTGCACCCGAAGGGGCGCCTGCTCTTCGACACCGGCGTGCACTGCCGGACCCGCGTCGATCCGATCGGCCGGATGGGCCCCGAGCGGGCCAAGCGGCTCATCGACCGATCGAAGGACGGCGAGGACGTGGTGCCCCAGCTGGGCCTGCTCGGGCTCGAGCCCGACGACGTCCGCTACGTGGTCAACTCGCACCTGCACTTCGACCACTGCGGCGGCAACGAGTTCTTCCCCCGCTCGACCTTCTTCGTGCAGAAGGCGGAGATGGACGCGGCGCGCCGGCCCGGGTTCGCCCCCGGTTACAATCCGAGCCCGCTCGACTTCGATCATCCCCTGGACTACCAGCTCGTCGACGGCGAGCACGACGTCTGGGGTGACGGCAGCGTGGTCCTGTTCCCGACCTTCGGGCATACGCCGGGCCATCAGTCCCTGCGGGTGCGCGCCGGAAAGGGCTCCGATCTCGTCTGCGCCGCGGACGCCTGCTACACGCGGGAGAACATGGACCGCGACGTGCTCCCGCGCATCCTATGGAACGGGCCGACCATGCGCGAGTCGCTGGCCACGCTGCGGCGGCTGCGCGATCGCGCGGGCGCGACCGTCTTCTACGGCCACGATCCCGAGCAGTGGCGGGCCACGCCGCACGCCCCCGCTCCCGTCGTCTAGGTCGCCCACATCCCGAGAGGCCTCACCCATGAGCGCAGCGACGCGACCCGAAGACGACCAGGGACTGGCGGGCAAGGTGGCCATCGTGACCGGCGGCGGCGCCGCCGGCGACGGCATCGGCAACGGGCGCGCGAGCTGTCTCCTGCTGGGGCGCAGCGGCACCACGGTGCTGGTGGTCGATCGCGACGAGGGCCTCGCCAAGCGCACCGCGGAGATGATCACCGCCGAGGGCGGCAAGGCTTCGGCGATGTCGGTCGACGTCACCGACGAGGCCCAGTGCGCCGCGATGGCCCGCGAGGCGGTCAGCCGCCACGGCCGGCTCGACTTCCTCGTCAACAACGTGGGCATCGGCAGCCGCGGCAGCGTGGTGGACGAGAAGGCGGACACCTGGCGGCGGGTGATGCAGGTCAACGTGGAGACCATGTTCCTCGCCTCGAAGGCCGCGATCCCCGAGATGATCCGCACCGCCAAGGGCGGCGCGATCGTGAACATCTCCTCGATCTCGGCCCTTCGCCCCCGCGGGCTCACCACCTACTCCGCCTCGAAGGGCGCGGTGATCGCGCTGAGCCGGGCGATGGCGGTGGATCACGGCCCCGACGGCATCCGGGTCAACTGCGTGGCGCCCGGACCCGTCTACACCCCGATGGTCTACGCGCGCGGCATGACCCCGACCGCCCGCGACCAGCGGCGGCGCGCCTCGGTGCTCGGGCTGGAGGGCACCGGCTGGGACATTGGCCAGGCGGTGCGCTTCCTGCTCTCGGGCCACGCCCGCTACATCACCGGGCACGTGCTCGTGGTGGACGGCGGCGCCACCCTGGTGGGCCCGGCGCGCGAATCCGAGTCGCCCCCGCACTTCCACTAGTCGCAGATCCAGAAGGAGATCACGCGATGCGCTTCGGCCTGTTCACCAGCATGGGCGGCCAGACGTGGCCGGGAGTCCTCGAGCTGTGGCGGCACACGGAGGCGACCGGCTGGGACGTGGCCTGCGTGACCGACCACTTCATGCCGAACACGAAGGAGCGCGAGGGCGCGATGCTGGAGGGCTGGAGCACGCTGACCGCGCTCTCCGCGCTGGTGCCGCGGCTGCAGGTAGGCACGATCGTGCTCGGCAACACGTACCGGCATCCCGCGGTGGTCGCGAAGATGGCGGCGCAGGTGGACATCATCTCGAGCGGCCGGCTGCTCCTCGGGCTGGGCGCGGGCTGGCAGGAGAACGAGCACGAGGCCTACGGGATCCCCTTCTACACGATGCGCGAGCGCCTCGAGCGGCTCGACGAGGCCTGCCAGGTGCTGAAGTCGCTGTGGACGCAGGACCGGACCACCTTCAAGGGCCGCTACTACACGCTGGCGGAGGCGCCGCTCCAGCCCAAGCCGGTGCAGACCCCCCACCCCGAGCTGATGATCGGCGGCGGCGGCGAGAAGGTGACGCTTCGCACGGTGGCGCGATACGCGGATCACTGGAACGTGTGGGGCGGACCGAAGGTGCTGGCCCACAAGGGTCGCGTCCTCGACGAGCACTGCGCGAGCGTGGGCCGTGATTCGAAGACGATCCGCCGCTCGGCCAACATGGCGCTGCTGATCACCGACAAGAAGGCCGAGGCCGAGACCCTGGCCGAGACCCTGGGCTCCCGGATGGGCCGTCACGCCGCCGACGCGCGCGACACCTGCCTCGCCGGCTCGCCCGCACAGATCCGCGAGACCCTGGCCGAGCTCCGCGCCGCGCAGGTGGACACCGTGTTCATCCCGAGCCTGTTCCGACCGCTGCCCGAGCTGCGCCGCGACCTGGATCGCTTCATCACGGAGATCGCCCCCGCGTTTCGCTGAACCGGCCCGCGTCCGAGGCATACTGGGGGAGTGACCCGCCGTCGCCTCGGCATCGCCGCGGTCGCCGTGCTCGCCACGCTCGCGGTGGGGGCGGTGGCCCTGTGGACCGCACTGCCGCTCCTCGCGCGCTGGGCGGTGGTCCGTCAGGTCGAGGGGCAGACCGGCCGCCACCTCTCGATGGCCGCCTTCGATCTCGACCTCCGCCGCGGGCGCCTGCACATCGGAGGCTTCCGCCTCGAGGACCGCGAGCCCGGACCTCCGCTCGCCGAGTTCGACCGGCTGGAGATTCGCTTCCGTCCCGGCGGCCTGGTGCGTGGCCACGTGCAGATCGAGGAGATCACGCTGGTCGCGCCCCGGGTCCGCATCGTCCGCACCGGCCGCGGCCAGCTCAACATCTCCGATCTCCTGGGCCGCCGGGGGTCGGGCGGTGCTGCGCTTCCCTTCACCCTCGACCGACTCGCGCTGACGGACGGCGCGATCGTCTTCGAGGACCGTACGCTCACGCCGCCCCGGACCTGGCGCGCCGACGGGCTCACCGTCGAGGCGATCGCGCTCTCCACGATGAGCCCCGAGCCGCGCGGGAGCGTGCGCTTGAACATCGCGGTGGCGGGCGCGCCACTCGCGGTGACCGTTTCCCAGCTCGGCCTGGCTCCCCTGCAGGCGCGCGCGCGGCTGGCCCTGCGCGACATGGACGCGACGCTCGCCAATCTCTACCTGCCCCCCGATACCGCGGTGGTGCTGGAGAAGGCGGTGGTCGGCGCGGCCATCGACGCGACGCTCGACGCGCAGGGCGGCGTGGGGCTCGACGGGCAGGCCCGCATCGACGACCTGACCGTGCGCCGCCGCGGGGTGGACACGTCCCTGGTCACGGTGCCGTCACTGGTCTTCGCGCTCACCAGCGCCCGGGGACCCGACGGCCGCCTGCTCGGCCGCGTGGAGGTCGCCGGGCGCGCCACCGTGTTCGATCCGCGACCCGGCCGAAGCAACCGCTTCGAGATCGACCACCTCAAGCTCGTCGCCGACGGCCTCGACGCCTCCGGCCGGGCGCCGGCCCGGGTGAGCCTCACCGCCGCGCTGCCCGGCGGCGGCGCGCTCGACGTGCAGGGCACCGCGCGGTCGAGGCCGCTCGGCGCCGCGCTGCGTTCGCGAATCAGCCGCGTGGACCTGGCCTTCTGGGCGCCCTACTTCACCCTGCCGGTGGACGTGGCCGGCATCGCCGAGAGCGACCTCACGATCGACGTGGCCGGCGCCGGCTCGCTCACCGCGCGGGTGCGCGGCCGCGCCACCCTCACCGCCGCGACGGTGGCCGACGGCTCACGGCGCCTCGGCGCCGCCGATCTCCTGGAGGTGAGCGGGCTCGACGCGCAGTGGCCGAAGGCGCGCGTGGAGCGGGTGCGCCTGGTCCGGCCCCGCGCGCGGCTCGATCGGGATCGCGAGGGCCGGCTGTCCGTCGCGGAGGTCGTGGAGTCCGTCCGGCAGCGCCGGCCGCCCGACACCGCCGCGCCGCCGGCGCCAGCCAGGGCGCTGCCGCCCGACCTGGCGCTCGAGATCGGCGAGATCTCCATCGAAGATGGCCGACTGCGCCTGGACGACGCGCTGGTCGAGCCGCCCGCGCGCCTGCGCATCGCGCCCATCCGGTTGACGGCACGCGACGTCACGTGGCCCGGCCGGCGCCCGGCGCAGGTCGAATTCTCGGCGGCGACTCCCGAGGCCGGGACCGTCGAGGCGCGGGGCACGGTCTCGCTCGATCCGCTCCGCTTCGAGCTGCGCACGCGGGTGGCCGGCGTGGCGCTGGCGCCGTTCCACTCCTACGTGCCACTGCAGGCGCGCCTGCTGGGTCGGCTCGACGCCGACGTCAGCGCCACCGGCACCCTCGGGCCGCGCACCGAGGTGCGCGCGCGCGGCAGCGTGGCGCTAAGCGATCTCGACTTCGCCGCCGGCGACCGCTCGCTCCTCACGGTGGGCCGTCTCGAAGCGGTCGGCCTCGACTACGCCTCGCCGGCCACCCTGACCATCGACCGCGTCCACATGACCAAGTCGTGGGTGCTGGTGGAGCGGCGGCCCGACGGCTCGTTGCCGCTGCGGGAGATCTTCACCGCCACCCATCCTGCCCTCCGCGCGCTCGGCGTCGCGGGGCCGACCGGGCCCCCGGCGGCCGCCGCACCCGCCGCCACGCCCTTCAGCGTCACGGTGCGCGAGAGCGTCTTCGAGGGCGGCGCCGCCAGCATCGTGGACGCGGCGGTGAGCCCGACCGCGCGCATCGAGATGACGGGTGCGCACCTGGTGGCCCGCGACTTCACCTGGCCCGCGCGCGGCCCCATCCCGGTGCGGCTCGAGATCCCGACGCCGGGCGCCGGCCGTCTCGCCGCCAGCGGCCAGCTCGACATCGGGGCGCGCAGCCTCGAGATGCACGTGACGCCCAGCGGCGTGGACGTGGCGCCCGCCCAGCCCTACCTGCCCCTGCGCGGGCGCATCGCGGGCCAGGCGAGTGGCGATCTCCAGGTGCAGGCCACCTTCGACCCGCTCGCGATCACCGTCAAGGGCAGCGCCGCGCTCGCCGATCTGGCCCTGGCCGACGGCGCCACCCCGCTGGCGACCGCTCAGCGCCTGGAGGCGACGGGTCTCGAGTACGCGTGGCCCGCGACCGTCGTCATCGACCAGGTGCGCATGAGCAAGCCCTGGGCCCAGATCGAGCGCGCCGCCGACGGGAGCTTCCCGATCCGCGCGCTGCTCGAGCCCGCCGCGCCGCCGGCCGGGCGCGCGGCCGCGACGCGGGGGTCGGCGCCCGCCGGGAGCTCCGGCGCCGCGGCTCGGCTCGACGTCCGCGTGCGCCGCAGCGCGGTCGAGGACGGCACGTTCGTCATCGTGGACTCGACGGTGACCCCGCCGGCCCGCGCGGAGATCGACCGCGCGAGGCTCACGCTACGCAACGTCACCTGGCCCGCGCGCGAGCCGACCGAAGTGCGGCTTCGCGCGGCGACCGGCACCGGCGGCTCGGTGGAAGCGCGCGGGCAGGTCCGGCTCGATACCCAGGCGCTCGACGTGCAGCTCACCCTCAAGCAGATGGACCTGGCCACCGCCCAGGCCTTCCTGCCCTCGCGGGGCACGCTGGCCGGCAAGCTCGACTCGGAGCTGCACGTGCAGGGCACGCTGGCGCCGCTCGTGGTGGCGGCCACCGGGCGGCTGGCGGTGGACGACACCATCTTCGGTGACGGCCGGCGCATGCTCGCCTACATCAAGCGCGTGGACGTCACCGGGCTCGACGCCGATTGGCCGCGGCGCGTGACGATCGGGCGCGTGGCGATGGACAAGCCGTGGGCCCTCGTCGAGCGCGACCCCGACGGCAGCCTGCCGCTGCTGGCCCTGCTTCTGCCGGGCTCGACCGGCGCGCCGGCCGGCTCGGCCCCGGGCCCCGCCCCGGCCGCATCGGGATCGGGGCCGCGCGCGGGGCCCGCGCCGATCGTCCAGGTCGGCGCGCTCGCGGTGGACGAAGGCTTCATCCGGTTCGTGGACCGCACCACCACGCCCGCCTTCACCGAGGAGGCCTCGCGCATCGTGGTGACCGGCCGCGGGCTCGGCACCGCGCCCGATACGCGCGGGCAGCTCGACGTGGCGGGCCGCCTCACCGGCGGCGCCCCGTTCGAGGTCAAGAGCACGCTCGGCGCGCTCGGCGGGCCACTCAACTTCGAGCTCCAGGGCACGCTCACCAACTTCCCGCTCTCCCGCGTCAACCCGTACTCCAACAAGCTGATCGGCTGGGTCGCGCGCCGCGGCGCCTTCAGCACCACCGTGCGCTATCGCGTGGTGAACGATCAGCTCGAGGCCACCAACGAGGTCGTCCTGGGGCAGCCCGACTTCTCCCCGTCGCGCAGCGGCGACGCGGTGCGCGAGAAGGTCGGCGTCCCGTTCAGCCTGTTGATCTCGCTCCTGAAGAACGCGCGCGGCGAGGTCCGGCTGTCGGTCCCGGTCACCGGCAACGTCGCGGCTCGGGAGTTCGACATGACCGAGGCCTTCTGGGCCGCGGTCAAGAAGACCGCGATCGGGGTGATGGCGCTGCCGGTGAGCTGGGTGGGGAAGATCTTCTACACCGAGGACGCGCGCGTGGACACGATCCAGATCTGGCCGGTGTACTTCGAGCCCGGCACCACGCGCTTCACGCGCGGGTTCGACCAGCACGCCGACCGCCTGTCCGGGTTCCTCAAGGATGCCCCGGGCGTGAACCTCGCGATGAAGCCGATCCTCACGGTGGACGACCTCGCCGCGCTCAAGCGCGAGGCGGTCCGCCAGCGCATCGACGCGGCCGCTCGCGAGTCGGGCCAGACCGCCGACGCGGTGGCGGCGCGGCTCTTCGCGGAGCGCTACCCGGGACGGCCGGCCCCCGGCGGCGGGCCCGAGGCGGTCGTCGCCGAGCTGGTGAAGGCCGAGCCGAGCCCGGACGCGGCGGCGAAGACGCTCGTGACCCAGCGCATGGAGACCACCCGGAGCCGCCTCCAGGCGCGGGGCGGGGTCGCTCCCGAGCGCCTGCGCTCGACCGACGGCATGGTGCCGGTCGAGGGCTCCGGCCTGGGGCGCGTCGAGTTCGAGATCGCGCCCTAGCCCGTCCGTCTACCGGGCGGGCGCGGGCCTCGCCGAAGACCGGCCAAAGACCGGATTGTCGACCCGGTCCTGCATCGACTCCGGTCCCTCGGTGGGCAGCACCTCGGCGTAGTTCTGGGCCGCGTCGATGTCGTGCTCCCACACCTCCCGCGGCAACTCGTAGAGCACCTCGATGCCGTGGCCGTCCGGATCCGAGATGTAGACGCTGTGGGTCATGCCGTGGTTGATCCGCCGGTGGAAGGTCACGCCCTTCTCGCGGAGGAACTCGATCTGCTTGAGCCAGGACTCGCGGTCCGGCCACGCGATGGCCACGTGATTGAGGCCCACGCCCCCGCGCATGAGGCTCCAGGTCTCTTGCGGCGCGTCTCCGGCGTCGGCGCGGTGCGGCGCCTCGGCGAGGGCGAGGTCGTGGTGCGTCACGTCACCGTGATCGGATACGCCGCTGTAGAAGCGCATCTTGGGCCGCACCCGGTCCGGCCGCGGCTTCAGCTCCGCGACGCAGCGAAAGCCCATGATCTCGGTCCAGAAGCGATGCGAGACCTCGATGTCGCGCACGTTCAACACCAGGTGATTGATGCCGCGGGGCGTCTGTGCCTGCGTCTCTCCCATGATCTCCCTCCGGCCGTCTAGAACATGCCGTTGTTGTTGGCTGCCTTCTCGGGTATCGGCTGCGCCACGTCCCAGTGCTCGACGATCTTGCCGTCCTCCAGCCGGAAGATGTCCACGATCGCCGAGCCGCGCTCCCCCGGGGTGCGGACCGCGTGCACGTGGAGGATGACGTAGTCCCCGTTCGCGAAGGCCCGCTTGATCTCGCTCTTCGACTGGGGGAACTTCTCGCGCAGGAAGCCGAGGAAGCTCTTGAACCCCTCGATGCCGTCGGGCGCGTTCGGATTGTGCTGGATGTAGTGGTGGCCGAAGTAGGGGGAGGCGGCCTCGAAGTCCTTCTGGTTGAGCGCCTTCTCGTAGAACTCGAGCACCGCCTTCTTGTTGGCCTCTTCCCGCGCGTCGGCCCCGGCCAGCGACGGGCCGGCTAGGATCAGGGCGACCGCGGCCAGCAGGTACAGGATCCGGGACATGGCGCCTCCTCTTGTCCGTCGATCATACCTCAGACGCGGAGGCGGGGGTCGAGGGCGTCGCGGACCGCGTCGCCCACGAAGTTGAGGCCGACCACCGTGACGAAGAGGGCCGCGCCCGGGCCGAAGACGATCCACGGGGCCTGCTGGAGATAGCCCCGGCCCGCGTTGATCATGCTCCCCCAGGAGGCCGCGGGGGGCTGGATGCCCAGGCCGAGGAACGACAGCGAGGCCTCGGCCAGGATGGCGAAGGCCACGCTCAGCGACGCCTGGACCACGATCGGCGCGGTGGCGTTCGGCAGCACGTGGGCCCAGGCGATGCGCCAGCCGGGCGCCCCGAGCGCGCGGGCCGCGTCCACGTACTCGCGCGCGGTGATCGTGAGCACCTGGCCGCGCATCAGCCGCGCGAACGTGGGCGTGTACACCACGCCCAGGGCGATCACCACCCCGGTGAGCCCGGCCCCCAGCACCGCGCCCAGGGCGAGGGCCAGGACCAGCGGGGGAAACGAGAGCACCGCGTCCATCAGCCGCATCACGAGCCCGTCCACCCGCCCGCCGGCGTAGCCGGCCAGCAGCCCGAGCAGCCCACCCGCCACCATCGCGATCGCCACCGAGCCGAAGCCGGCGACCAGCGACACCCGGGTGCCCCAGATCACGCGGGAGAGCACGTCGCGCCCGACGTTGTCCGTGCCCAGGAGATGCGCGCGGCCCGGCCGCGCGAGCGCCCGGTCGAGGTCCTGCTTGAGCGGGTCGCGAGGCGAGACCACCGGCGCGAAAACCGCGCCGAGCACCGCGAGCAGCAGCACCGCGGCGCCGAAGGGGGCGAGCCGCGCCGCCGCGGCGCGGCGCAGGGTGCCCCACCGCGCGGGCTCAGCGATGCCGGATCCGCGGGTCGATCCAGCCATAGAGGAGATCCACCGCGAGGTTGCTCAGGATGAAGCCCACCGCGATCAGCAGCACCACGCCCTGCACCAGCGGGTAGTCGCGCGCGAAGACCGCGTCCACCACGAGGCGCCCCACGCCCGGCAGCGCGAAGACGTACTCGGTGATCACCGCGCCCCCGATCAGCGTGCCGAGCTGCAGGCCGATCACGGTGACCACCGGGATCAGCGCGTTCTTGAGGGCGTGCCGCCGCACCACCGCGCCGTCCGACAGCCCCTTCGCGCGCGCGGTGCGGATGTAGTCCTCGGAGAGCGCCTCCAGCATGCTCGAGCGCAGGGTGCGCGTGATCACCGCGGCCAGCGCGAGCCCGAGGGTGATCGCCGGCAGGGTCAGCGACCGGAGCCCGTCGAGCGGCTCCTCCAGCGGATCGACGTAGCCGGAGATCGGCAGCCATCTGAGCGTGACCCCGAAGACGAAGATCAGGATCAGCGCGATCAGGAAGTTCGGCATGCAGATACCGAACAGGGCGAAGCTGGTGCCGACGCGATCCACCGCCGAGTTGCGACGCGCGGCGGAGAGGATGCCGATCGGGGTGGCCACCAGGAGCGCGATCCCCATCGCGAGGCCGGCCAGCTGCAGGCTCGGCTTGATCCGCCGCCCGACGTTCTCGATCACGGGTTCGCGGTCGCGGATCGAGCGGCCGAGGTCACCCTGCAGCAGCCGGCCCATCCAGGTCGCGTACTGCAGATAGAGCGGCCGATCGAGCCCGAGATCGCGGCGCAGCTCGCGCTTGACGGTGTCGTCCACCGACTCCGCCATCATGGCGTCGATCGGATCGCCGGGGGTGAGGTGGATGAGGGCGAAGACCCCGGCGGTGACGAGCAGGAGCACCGGGATCGTCGCGACCAGCCGGCGGAGGAGGAGGCGACCCACGGCGCCGCGGAGCTACTTCAGCCAGACGTCCTTGAAGCGCATCATCCCGTCCGGGATCGGGTCGTAGTTCTGCACCCGCGGGCTGAAGGCCTTCGGCTCGATGGGGTGGACGATGAACACCATCGGCAGCTCGTCTTGCAGCAGGCGGGTGAGCTGGCCGAACAGCTTCTTGCGCTCGGCCTGACTCGAGATCTCCCGCGACTTGTCCAGGAGGGCGTCCATCTGGGGATTCGAGATGCCGGACCAGTTCAGCGAGGTGCCGGGGGTGGTGTGGAAGAACTGGTAGGTGTTGCCGTCCGGATCGGGCCGGCCGCTCCACTGGAAGCTGATCATCTCGAAGTTCTTGGCGTTGCCGTCCGAGATCAGGGTGCCCGAGTCCACCAGCTTGATCTTCATGGTGATGCCCGCCTCGGCGAGCTGGGCCTGCATCACCTCGGCCTCCTGTACATTGATCGGGATGTTGTTGGTGGTCATCGTGAAGGTGAAGCCGCCCGGCTTGCCGCCCTCCGCGAGCTTGGCCTTGGCCTTCGCGAGATCGCGCTTGATGAACGGGATCGAGCGGTCGTAGGCCCAGCTCGTGGGGGGAATCGGCCCGTTGGCCGGCACGCCCACGTTGAGCCACACCCCCTTGACGATCTGCTCGAGGTCGAGCGCGTAGGCGACGGCCTGGCGGAGCGCCTTGTTGTCGAAGGGCGGCCGCCCGTGGTTGAGCTGGTAGGCGAAGTCGGCGAGCGACGGCACGTCGAGCACCACCACGTTCTTGTCCGCCTTCACCCCGGCCACGTCCCGCGGCTGCACGTAGTCCATCACCTGGATCTCACCCGCCAGCAGGCTCTGCAGCTTGACGGTATCGTCCGGGATCGGCCGGTAGCGGATCTGCTCGAGGTAGGGGCCGCCCTGCTTGTTCCAGTAGCTGTCGTTGCGCCGGATCAGCAGGTGGTCGTCCTTCACCCACTCCACGAACACGAAGGGCCCGGTGCCCGCGCCCTTGGCGTTGCGCTCGAGCTCCGCCCCGCGCTCCTGAGCGGTCTTCGGCGAGACCATCATGCCCGCGCGGTCGGTGAGCGTGGCGAGGAGGGCCGCGTCCGGGCGCTTCAGGTTCAGCCTGACGGTGTACGCATCGACCACGTCCACCGTGTCGATGCTCGCCACCTCGCCCTTGCGCACCGACTTGGGCTCGGTCTTCATCCGGTTGAAGTTGAACTTCACCGCCTCCGCGTTGAAGTCGGTGCCGTCGTGGAACTTCACCCCGCGGCGCAGCTTGAAGACCAGGGTCTTCGCGTCGGGCTGCTGCCACGACTCGGCCAGGCCGGGCTTGACGCCCAGGTTGGCATCGAGCACGACGAGCGGCTCGTAGATGTTGTGGTAGACCTGCCGGTCGATCTTGCTGCCGGACAGATGCGGATCCATCGTGGCCGCCTCGATGTAGAACCCGACCCGCAGGGTGCCGCCCTTCTTGGGTGTCTCCTGCGCCCACGCGCGCCGCACTCCGCGCGGCGCGAGCAGCGCGGCGGGCGCGAGCGCGCCGGAGACGAGCGCGGCGTGCAGGAACCTGCGACGTGAGACCGCCTGCGGCGTGCTGCCGGATCGGATGGCCGCCATTCCCTCTCCTTTCGGAACCTAGAGCCGCGCCTCGTCGACCTTGAGGCCGAGCCAGTGGCGGCCCACCAGTTCGTAGTGGGCGAGGCGGGCCTGCAGGTGCTGGCTGATCACGTGGACGTCCTGGAAGTAGCGCTGGATCGGGTTGCTGTCGTAGACCGCGGTCGCGCCGGAGGCGTTGTAGACCGTGTCCACCACCTGCACCGCGAGGCGCATGGCGTGGGTGGTGGCCAGGCGCAGGGTCGCGCGCTGCTCGAGCGTGATGCCGCTCCCCGCAGTGAGGGTCCGCCAGATGTCCCCGACCGCCTCGTGCAGGAACGCGCGGCCCGAGCGGATGTGGGCCTCCGCGTGGCCGACGTCGTTCTGCACCATCACCTGATCGCGCAGCAGGGCCTCCATCGCCCGCGGGGTCTTGGTGGTGGCCAGGTCCACGAAGGTGGCGAGGCAGCTCCGGGCGGTGCCGAGCGCCACCGAGGCATCGCCGGAGGCGAACACGAGCGTGCGCGGGATCTGGTAGAGCGGCCCGGTCTCGATGAGCGGCGCGGTCACCGAGCGCACCGTGAGCGCCTCGGGCACGAACACGTCGTTGACCGCGAAGTGGTGCGTGCCGGTCCCGCGCATGCCGCGCACCTGCCAGGTGTCGAGCAGCTCGGCCTGCGCGCGCGGGACGAAGCAGTAGCGCAGCTCGGGCTGCCCCATGTCGAGCCGCGGGCGGCCGTCCTCGATCACGGTGCCGTGCGCGGCCAGCCACGAGGCGTGCCGACAGCCGGTGCTGAAGCCCTGGCGGCCCGTGACCCGGTAGCCGCCGGGCACCACCACCGCCTGCGCGTTGGCGAGCGGGGTGTTGGCGACCACGCCGCGCGGGGTGTCGACCCAGATCGCGCGCGCCGCCTCGTGCGGCATGCGCGCGGCGTAGGTGGCGAAGATCGCCAACTGGTTCGTCACCCACCCAGTGCTCGCGTCGCCCTTGCCGATCTCCTCGATCACCTGGATGTAGCTCGGCAGGTCCATCTCGGCGCCGCCCAGCGCCCGAGGCAGGGCGAGCTGGAAGAGCCCCGCGTCCGCCATCGCCTCGAAGAGCGGGCGCGGCAGCTCGCGCTGCGCCTCGGTCTCCGGGGCGGAAGAGCGGATCAGGGCTCCGAGCTTGCGGGCTGCCTCGAGCGGGGCCGCGGCCATGGTCAGTCTCTCACTGGATCACCGAATGCGGGGTCGCCACGATACGGGTCACCTTGATCTGCTCGCGATCGATCATCGTCCCCACCCGGGGCGAGATCTCGTTCTTCCAGTAGTCGCTCTGGTAGACCGCGTCGTAGAGCCGCTTGCGCTCCGGCTCGCTCTCGAAGCGACGGATCCACACGTACACCGACGCGTCCTCCTCGCCCACGAAGCTGCCGAGGATGACCATCCCCATCTTGACCTGGAACGGAATGATCTCCTCCTCCATGCACTTGACCCACTTCTCCTGCTGTCCGGGACGGATGTGGTACTGCCGCAGCTCGAAGAACATCGTCATCTCCTCGGTTCGGGTGCACTGCTCGTCAGCCACTCGGCCACCTTCACGCACCAGGGCTGATCCGGCCGCTCCCGCGCCAGATCGAGCGCGGTCTTGCCCTCCGCGTTGCGCCGCGCCGGATCGGCCCCCGCCTCCAGCAGCAGCTTCACCGCCTCCAGGGCACCGGCCCACGCCGCCTCGTGCAGGGGCCCTCCGCGGGTGCTCTCCGCGTGAACCAGCCCCGGGTTCTCGGCGAGCCGCTGACGCACCTTCGAGCCCCAGGCCCAACTCGCGGGGGTGCAGACGCCGAACGCCTCCGGCGTGCAGCCTAGCACGGGATCGCGGAGCGTGGGATCCGCCCCGGCCGCGAGCAGGAGCGCGACCACCCGGGGCGCGCCCGCGAAATGGGCCCAGTGGAGCGCGGTGGCACCCGCGAAGGCGCGGAAGGAGAGATCTGGCCCGTGAGCCAGCAGCTCCCGCGCCGTGTCCACCTGGCCGTTGCGGGCGGCCATGTAGAGCGCGTCCGACACGATCTCGCGGTCCGTCTCGGGCGGGCACGGCAGCCGCGTCCCGTCGGGCGTGTAGCGCGAGCTGCCGGTGATCGAGGCCCGCGGCCTGAGCGGGCCGTCGGGGGTGAAGAAGGCGCGCATGCGGTCCACCTCGCCCAGCCCGGCGGCACAGAACAGGTCCGGCTCGACGCCGGCCTCCATGAGCGCGCGAGCGCAGTCGTAGGCCTCGATCACCACCGCCCAGGACAGCGGGGTGTGGGCGGAGTGGGCGTACACCAGGTGGGGATCGCCTCCGCGGCGCAGCAGAAGCGGGATGAGGGCCGCGCGATGCGCGTCGACCGCGGCCAACAGCGGGGTGCTGCCCTCCTCGTCGCGCGCGTTGGCGAGGTCGGGATGGGCGGCGAGCAGCCGGTCCACCACTGGCCCCTCGCCGCCGCGGATCGCGGCGAAGAGCTGGATCGCCTGATCGGGCTCCGCGGCGGCGAGCCGACGGTGAAGCTCGGCGCGCAGCGCGCGCCAGCTCGGGAAGCCGTGCTCGCGCGCGACCGCGAGCTGCGCGTCCGCGAGGCGGGCGGACGGAGTTGCGCGACGCATCTCCGGGAGCCGATCCTTGGCGAGCTTCTTCAGGAACTCGAGGCTGGGACGATCCGGCAGAGGCATG
>DATMMH010000288.1:0-3725 GCA_035569855.1 Candidatus Dormiibacterota bacterium | reverse complement strand
ACCGAGACCTGGATGGTGCGGTCCATCGCCACTTCCTGCAGGTCCACGTGGATGAGATGCTCCGAGACCGGATCGAACTGCATGTCCCGGATGATGGCCATCTTGCCGTCCTTGGCGCCCTCGAAGGTCACCCGGAAGAGCTGGGTGCTGCCCTCGTGGCCGTGGATGAGGCGGAGGATGTCCTTGGGCGCCACCGCGATGTTCACCGGGCTCGCGCCGCCGTAGAGGGTGGCCGGCACCTGCCCGCTGCGGCGCAGCCGCCTGGCCGGTCCCTTGCCGATGCCGTCCCGTTTCCTGATGGTCAGCTCACGCAGTTCCATGACTCATTGCTCCTTTTGAAATGGCTCACACGAAGAGGGTCGAGACCGACTCCTCGTCGTGGATGCGTCGGATCGCCTCCGCCAGCAGCGGGGCGACCGAGAGAACGCGGATCTTGTTCAGCTGCCGCTCGGGGGTGAGCGGGATCGTGTTGGTGATGATGATCTCCTCGAGCACGGACTCCTGGATGCGGGCGATCGCCGGCCCGGACAGCACCCCGTGCACCGCGCAGGCGAGGATGCGCCGGGCGCCCTCGCGGCGCAGCGCGTCCACCGCCTGGATCAGGGTGCCCGCGGTGTCGATCATGTCGTCGGCGATGACCACGTCCTTGTCCTTGACGTCACCGATGAGGTGCATGAACACCGCGACGTTGTTGCCCTCGCGCCGCTTGTCGATGATGGCCAGTCCGGCCTTGAGCCGCTTGGCGAGGGCCCGGGCGCGCTCCACGCCGCCCGCGTCGGGGGAGACGAGCACGGGGTCCTTCAGGTCCTTCTTCGCCAGGTAGTCGATGATCACCGGCGGCGCGGCGAAGAGGTGATCGACCGGGATGTCGAAGAAGCCCTGGATCTGGCCCGCGTGCAGGTCCACCGCGAGCAGCCGCTGGGTGCCGGCGGCGGTGAGGAGGTCGGCCACGAGCTTGGCGGTGATCGGCATCCGTCCCTGCACCTTGCGGTCCTGGCGGCCGTAGCCGTAGTAGGGCAGCACCGCGGTAATGCGGCGGGCAGACGCGCGCTTGAACGCGTCGATCATCACGAGCAGCTCCATCAGATGATCGTTGACCGGCGGGCAGGTGGGCTGGATCACGAAGATGTCCTGGCCACGGACGTTCTCGTTGATCTGCACGTACACCTCGCCGTCGGAGAATCGCGAGACGTCCGCGTCGCCCAGTGGGAGATGGAGCGTCTTGGCGATCTCTTCCGCCAGGGGGCGATTCGCGTTGCCGGAGAAGAGCTTCAGCTCGTAGGCCATGGCGCCCTAGTCTCCCGTTCCGGGTTCGTGCATGCTCATTGCAGCGGCCCGTCGAGGGCGTACCTCCCTTAGCTTCCTCATATATCCGCTCGGCTCGCCTGCGGCTGCGCCTCGCCAAGCCATAGATGGCTGGGGCGGGAGGAATCGAACCTCCATCGCGGGGTCCAAAGCCCCGGGTCCTACCACTGAACGACGCCCCAATAGAGTCACGTCGCGCGGATGGCCGGGCCGGAGTTGGTGCGTACCGCCCAGCACGCCCAGCCCGCTCGGCTGACCCGCGTCCGGATCTGACGCGCGTGATCCAGGGATCGCGCCATCCCGAACACGGTCGGCCCGCTGCCGGACATGATCGCGGCGAGCGCGCCCGCGGCCAGCAGCGCCGCCTTCATGCGCGTCACCACCGGCATCACCGGCTCGACCACGCTTTCCAGGTTGTTCGTCAGCGCCGCCGCCACCTTTCCCACGTTACGCGTGCGCAGAGCCTCGATCACTCGCTCGGTGCCGGTCGGCTCGGCTCGCCAGCCCGCCGGCACCCGGCCGTAGACCTCGCCGGTGGACAGCGCCACGCGCGGGTTGACCAACACCAGCGCGTAACCCCCTCCGGCCGGCAACGCGACCAGCCGCTCGCCCCGGCCGGTGGCCACCGCGCGCCCCGACCCGAGAAAGAACGGCACGTCCATGCCTAGCTCCACCGCCAGCTCCTGCAGCCGCGCGGTCGGCCAGCGGAGCTTCCAGAGCCGGTTCAGCCCCCAGAGAGTAGCCGCGGCGTCGCTCGAGCCCCCGCCCAGCCCGGCCGCGACCGGGATGTGCTTGGTCAACCGGATCGTCGCTCCCGCGTCGGTTCCGGCCGCCTTCTGAAGCAACCGCGCGGCGCGCATCACCAGATTGCCGTCGTCGGTGGGCAACGCGGGGTCGTCCGTGCGTAGCGACAGGGTATCGGCCACTTCCACCTTCAGGCGATCGAAGAGGTCCACTGCTTGCAGCACCGTCGCGATCTCGTGATAGCCGTCCTCCCGTTTCCCCAGCACCTCGAGGGCCAGATTCACCTTGGCGGAGGTGCGGAGCACAAGCTCTCGGCGACCCCGTAACCGCTTCGACACGGCGGTACAGGCTATCACGCGTTTTCGCGGAGTGTCAACGGAAGTCCTGAATTCTAACGCGTTCCGGGACGCTCAGCTTGAGCAGCGACGGATCGAGGCCGGTATTCATCCGCGGGTCGCGATAGGTGATCGTGACCTGCAGCGATCCGTCCGGCTTCTCGAGCTTGAGGCCGGCCGGCGGCGCCTCCGGTGGCGTGGCGGTGAAGGTGACCCGCACCGGATTCCTACCGGTCCACTCGACCTGCTTGGGCCGCCCCTCGTCCGGGTCGAACCAGATGCGCTGCTCGACGCCGTCTCCCGTCAACCGGAGGGATGGTCCCACCCCATCGGCGGCCAGCAACTCCACCGAGGCCGGATCCGCGAGTGCCCGCACGCGACCGGCGAGCAGGGCCACCAGATCCTCGCCGCCCAGGGCCACCCCGAGCCAGCGGCGGTTGGCGTCCGGGGAGGCGGGCGCGATGTAGGCGCGGTCGTCGAGCACCTCCCAGAGCGTGACGCTCTGGGGGTCACCCGCGACGATCAACACCGGGGTGCCGAATGGGGAGAGGGCCTCGAAGCGCAGCGAGGCGGGCTCGCCCAGGAGCAGCAGCACGCCGGAGAGGCGCTGGGACCGATTGCTGCGCCGCACCGTGATGTCGGCGAGGGTGCGGAGGTCGGTCAGCGAGCGGCGCTGCTGCTCGATTCGCGCTAGGGCGGCGCGGGCCTCGTCGGCGATCGGCGGAGGCGGCGCGGGCGGCGCGGTCGCGCAGGAGCTGAGGGCCAGGACCGCGAGGGTGGCGCCGGCGACCGACCGCGCGACGGGACGGCTATTTCTGCTCGGCCTTGGGTGCCGCACCCTTGGCCCGGTTCTCGCGCGTATCCCGGATCTTGTCCTTGACCTGGCCGGCGGTCGGGCCCTCCGGATCCACCTTCAGCGACTTCTCCCACGCCTCGATCGCCTCGCTGGACAGGTTGTTCTTGAGGTAGGCGTCGCCGAGGTGCTCGTAGAGCACGGGGTCTTCCTTGGCGAGGCTGACCGCGCGCTTCAGCTCGCGCAGGGCCTCCACGTAGCGGCCCTGCTGATAGTAGGCCCAACCCAGGCTGTCCACGAAGTAGCCGTTCTCGGGCTCGATGGCCAGGGCCTGCTGGATGAGCTGGATGGCCTCGGTGAGGTTGGTGCCCTTCTCGGCGTACATGTAGCCAATGTAGTTGTACGACTCGGCGTGCTTGGGGTCGAGCGCGATCACCCGGCGGAAAGAGCGGATGGCGTCGTCGAATCGCTGCTGCTTCTCCTGCACCACTCCGAGCTGGAAGTGGAGATCCTTCTGCTTGTCGTCCACCGACAGCCCTTCCCGTAGC